>DATNJA010000062.1:0-17807 GCA_035604155.1 Candidatus Udaeobacter sp.
TACAGAGATATTGGTAGTCTCTGAGGACGAAGTGGTCTGAGTTAATTTGTCCGAAAAGACTATCTTGTTAAATTCTCCTGCCTGCGGTGCGGCGGTAGGAGAAAGCCAAACAGGATTAGCGTAATTCCGCGGCGCATTGTCGAGAGGATACGAGATTGCATATTCCGGCTCTCCGCCGGAGATTGCGAACAGCAGGTCGCTCTCTGTATCTAGCGTCCAGTTTCCCGGTGATCCTAGCCATCGACAAACTATGTCCGGCCTTTTCCCAAGACGGCGCGCCAAATCGGCCTGACTGAGCCCACTCGCCATAAACTCGTTGAGCACGAGTTCGTAAACTCTATTGCGATGGCGCTCCCGAAAATAAGCGAGAGTCCCCAGTGGAATCTGGTCATCTCCGCTTGGTTTAGACAGCAATGAAATTGTCGAGGTAGTCATTGAGGCTCGCTCCGCGAAATGCCGGATAGGGATGAAGAAGGCGCCTCCATGCGGCTTTGCACCTTTCGATTTCGTCTCGCCATTCCTTGGAACCAGGGGCGCCCAGAACCTCACGATGATTCCACGTCAACGCCACAAAGGTATTGAACTCCGAAAAGCACCCAAGGACGCGGATTCCGGGCTTTGGGTCTCGGCTTCTGATGTCCAGACATCGTCTTGCAGGGGATTAACCCGCGCCACGTAAGTGGATTTCGGTTTCTTGTAGGGGTCGTCAGCGACACTGATACGGCGCCCTTCAGTGAACGCGTCTAAGTCGGCTCTCAATTTCGCGAATCTCACGCCAGCATCCGATGCAGACCAAGGAGGCGCCACCACGCGCTGGATTTCCTCCGAAACAAAGAGAGTGCGAACCGTCGCCATGCTCTGAATGAGAGGAGGAAGGCAAAAGAGTCTCCCTTCACTAACTCTGATGGTGATTTGAACACGTATTGACATATAAGTCAATAGCCGAAAAAGTGAAGCCACCTCGTAAAATTCTATCGTAAGGCGCCTTTAAGAGTCTCGCATCGACAAAGATAAGCTGACCCATGACCCTCGCCGGGTTCCGCGGCGCTGACGCAATGTTTTGCCATCGGCTATCGCAACCGCAGAAGCCCGAAGCCGCATTCCTTGATGCGGATCGCCGGCACGATGTCGCTGCAATTGACGGCTTCATAAGAAGCCTGAAGCTGGGACCAGAGCGCCCGCATGCCGTCGTTGAAGGAAATGTCGTCCAGCGCGACAAGGCGGGGTCGCACGAGCAGGCCGTAGACGCCGACGGACAAGGCCGTGGCGATGAAGCTGTGGCTGCTGTCCACGAACATCAGGTCGATCGGCGAACCGGCGAAGCGGTCCGTCGCCTCGCGCAAGACGGCCTCGCCGTTCGCATCGCCCGTCAGCTTGGTGAAGCCGGCGACACCGTGCAGCGCCGGATTGAGGTCCGTGGTGTCGATCGTGACCAGGTTCGCCTTGACGGGGTCGGCAATTCCTCGCAGCATCGCGAGCCCGCTGCCGCCGAAATGGGTGCCGATCTCGAGAATCCGGTTGCAGCCTTGGCTGCGGACCAGGCCGGCCAGGAAATAGTAGTAAGGATACGGCCCGGGAACGAACCCCTTGTCCTTGAAGCCCGGAAAGCTCGGCCCGAATTGAATGCCGGCGAGGTCGATGGTCCTGCCGGCGAGCCACGCCTCCTTGACGATGCTTTCTAGACCCACTGCCCGACCTGCCTCATTGACAGCCCTTCATCGCGCACTGGCCCGACGCTGGGGAATTCCCCGGATTTAGCGGCCCGCGAACAGAACGGTCATTTGGTCCTGCTTCCGCCCGTCGGCAGGGCGGGTGCGGTCACCGTCGTCGTGCTGGTCGTGGGAAGCGTCGCGGCCGGCGGCTGATTGATGGTCGAAAAGTACTTCGTGTTCGCCGCATTGATGGCGGCATTTCTCGCCGTGGGATCGGTTATCTTGCCCGCGTCGTTCATTTCCTGAAAATAGGTCGCCTTGGCATCCGAGGGGCTGGAACTTTGGACGGAGCCCGGGCCGGGCGTGTCGACATAGGGCTGGGTCCCCGGAACGGCGCCATTGGTATTCAGATCCTGGAGCTGTTGCAGGGTCGGGCTGGTTGCGGGGCCGGTGCTGGTGGCGGGCGGCGTAGCCGGCGGGTTGCTTGCCGCGGGCGGGCTCTCCGGCGGGGTGTTGCTGCCCGAGGGCGAAGACCCGTAAGCCAAGGCCGATGGAGGCCTTGCGGCATCGAGAGCGAAGAAGGCGACCGACAAGCGCAAGGCCATCAGCCCTGCTGCACCTGCCGCCCCGGCGCGCAACGCCGCGCGGCGCGACGGGCTCTTCGCCCAGATGGCGACTGACCCGCCTTCGCCGCGGGGGAGCGGGGCCGGATCCTCGCCCCGGAAGGACGCGTCGTCGAAGACGAAGCCGAGGTTCGCCTTGAGGTCAGATTCCATCACCTCGCAGCTCAGCTCGTTCGTCTTCCTGAGCGCGGCCAGCAGCAGGCGTAGCTCGTCATTAGCCAGGCGCAGCGCGCCGGCGGAACTCCTGAGGCCGCCTTTGGCGGCGCGCCGGCCCCCCTGGAGGAGGACATGGAAGCGGCCGTTCGCCTCAGCCAGGGCGGCGTCGCCGGCGATGGCTTCGAGGACGGCGACGCCATGGGGGCCGAACTCGGCCGTGGGAAAGAACGTGCCCTTGCCGCTTTTCAGGATTCGGCTGAGGCGATAGTGGCCGGTGGGCGTATCCCCATATCGCAGCCTCGGATCGCGCCGGGGATTGTCTTCGGCGGCGGCGAGCGAACCGGTCGATCGGCCGGCCACGGCGAAGCCCCCGCATATCTTCCGCCCGCCGAGATCGAGCAGCGTCAGCCTTCCGCACCGATCACGATCGGGCGAGAACTCGATCAACAGGCGATTCATTCCTCGTTCCCCTACTGCCGACGATTCCATTCCTTACTACGGACGATCTTCAATTCGCGCCAGAGGCCCATATCACTCAGCCAGCAATTCCTGATAGGCCTCGACCATCTTCTCCATCGAGAAGCGCTTGCGGGCGATCGCCCGGCTGGCCTTGCCCATCCGTTCCCTGAGGCGCTTGTTCTTCAACAGGGTGATGGCCCGATCCGCCATTTCCGCCGGGCTTGCGACCAGATAGCCGTTCACGCCATCCTCGACCTGCTCGGCCACGCCGCCGGAGCGATTGGCGATGATCGGCAGCCCCATGGACATGGCCTCGAGGGAAGCGTTCGGGCAGCCTTGGCGGTCGGAATACATGACGAACAGGCGGAACTGGCCGAGGAACGGCAGGACTTCCTGCTGCTCGCCAGCGAAAAAGACGTTGTCCAATCCCGCTTCCATCACCCGGCCGCGTATCGCTTCGAAATAGTCCTGGTTTCCGAGGTCCGGCCCGCCGACGATCGTCAGCGAAGACCCGGGCGCATACCGGGACAGCAGCGCCATCGCTTCCAGCAGGAACTCGATGCGCTTGTCCGGCACGAACCGGCAACAAGTGCCGATGGCGAGGCTGGGATCCCGGTCGCGCGGCAACATGAACTCCACCGGAGGCAGAGGCACGAAATTCGGCGCTCGCGGCACGCCGTTGGGGATAATCCGGATCTTGCGCCGGTCGATCCCCATGGACGGCGGCGGCAGACCATCGGCGTATTTGGCAACGAAACGATCCAGCCGGGCGAAATATTGGGACGCCGTGAAAGCCAGGCGGCGCTGGAAGGCCGCGGCATTTGCCAGCTCGTCGAACAGCATCGGTCCGGGGCTGACGTCGATCAAGCGGATGTCCCGGACCGACAGGATCTTCGCGATGGCAAGCTTCACCTTGGGATCGAGGTTCCAGAAGCAAACCTTGCGGACCCGAAGCATCTCGATCCAGTTCAGCACGGCTTCCGCCTTATCCATGGCGGTCGCGGCATCGCCGGCGGAAAAGATCGGAATCCGGGATTGGTCCAGGCGCCGCTTGTGCTGCTCGAGGGGTGCTGCCTCCAGCGCGCAGACGATGGCCTTGTGCCCCGCGGGCAGCCCGGCGAGGAGATTGACCAGGGACTGCTGCGGCCCGCCGATATGCAGGTTCTGGGTCACGAACAGCGTGCCGGCCGGCTCCGCCAGCGGCATGACGCCGTCGGCTATGCCGTGCCTGGCCAGCAGCGGCCAGAGGCGAGTCATGGCCGCGGTCTCGGGCCCCGGCTGGGGCAGGATCCGATCGGTGACATGGACGAGCTTGAAAATGCCGTCGACATAGCCGTCGATGTCGGCGCTGTCCTTCACCAGCACCGCCCGCTCCGGCAGGACCTCGCGGTTGCCGCCGACATCGGCGGTGACCACCGGGCAGCCGGCCTGAATGGCTTCGAGCAGGGCAACGCTGAGACCTTCGTGAATGCTGGTATTCATGAAGACGTCGAAGGCCGCCAGATAGGGATCGATCGGGTGGACGTCGCCGGGCATGATCATGTCGGCGATCACGCCGAGATCGACGGCGCGCCGGCAGGTGGCCTCATAGGCGGCCCGGGCGCCGCCGTAGTCCTGGTCCCAGCCGCCGAGGATCATCAGCTTGGCCGGGATGTGCCGGCGCACCCGCTCCAGCACGCGGACCGCGCGGGTATAGGCCTTCTGGGACTTGAACTGGCCAACCATGCCGATGAGGAGCGTGTTGTCGGCAATGCCGTAGCGGTCGCGGATGTCGCGGCGATGGCGGGAGAGTTCCGTGGGCGTGTAAAAGCGCTGCAGCTCATGGCGAAGGGTGACCACCGGCTTGGGGCAGCCGGCGGCGCGAAGCTCCTCAGCCACGGCGTCGGACACGGCGACCAGGAACGGGACATGGGGGTCGTCGTAGGCGGCGGGCGGGTCGTGCCAGCCGGGTTCGGCGTTCTGGACGACCGGGATCGTGGCCACGCTCATCTCCCACAGATGGCGAAGCAGGGCTACCGGAATAAGATGGGTATAGATGACTGGCGCGCCGCTCAGCAGCACCTCAAAGGCAATGGCGCGCATGGCTGCAGCGTCATCGGCCGCGCGGTCGGAAAAGGCGATCCTGAGGTTGCCCCCCTCGCCGATGGGATACTGACGGCGCGAACGGTGAACGACATAGAGCCTCTGGGTGAGGCCGGGCCGGTCGCGCAGGGCCGCCATGGTCTCGATGACGGCCCGCTCCGCGCCGCCGCGCACCAGGCTCGGCAGCAGGACGTTCAGATGCCTCGCGCCCGGCGGCTGGTCCTTCAGGGAATGGACTGGCAGAACGGGGGCCGGCTTCGGGAGGGCAACGCGGACCGGCCGCAGGCCCTCAGGCCCTTCGCGGGGATCGATCAGGCCGTATTTGCGATAGAGCTCCCAGAGCGTGCTGCCCGGATGGGGCGCGTCCTTGTCGGGGAGATAGTCCAGCAGCTTGCGGCCGCGATAATAGCCGCCATCCGAGCGAAGGGTCCGCCACATCTCGTTGATCCAATGGATGGCGTACCAGTCCGCGGGGATCTCCACCTGGCGCTCGATCAGGGGACGGATGAACTCGATCCAGTTGTCGGGGTTGGAGAGGTTCTCGATGAGATAGGGCCGAAGCCCCGCCGCCTCGACATGCTTGGTCAGAATCCGGTTGGGCGTCAGATAGGCGCTCTCGCTGTCCACCGATCTCGCCGTCTCCTCGAATATCCGCTGCATCAGCTTGCTGCCCTTGGGGCATTTCAGGATGCTGCCGACCACCCCGATCCGGTGGGGGCGGAAGGCGTAAGGCGTCTTGAAATCGAAGGGACGCAGGCAGGTGACATCCATGTCCACCCAGATGCCGCCATGCTTGTGGAGCAGCTTGAAGCGGAAGAGATCGGAAAACGGCGCGCCGAAGCTGTTCCGGCCGACGCCGGTTTCGGGATCGATGCCGGAGCGCGCGAAGACCTTGTGACGCGGGATGATCTCGCTTGCATCCCTGAGGCTGACCCCTTTCGGCAGCGCGTGGCGCGAGAGATCGTCATAGGCCCAGAGGTGGAACTGGTGGCCGAAATGGGTGAACGAGGCGAGGGTCAAGAGCTCCAGCCGCGAGAGCTGGTCGCCCACCCACATGCCGTGGATCGTTCGATTGTCGGGCGAGATCGCGGTCATGGGCGATGGTTCAGCGGATGCAGGCGCCGGCCGAAACGGCGGCTGCATCGCCGAACCCGCGGCGGTAGACCGGTACTTTGGCTGTCAGGCTGGAAATCTGTCGCTCCTCGGCCATATTCGCCAACCGCGAGGCGGGAATCAACACGCCATCCGAGCTTGGCGAGGTTTCAAGGAATCGCGCTACAGTCCGCATTCTCGGGGTTTCATCGGTAAAGCGAGGGCAGGCGCGGCCGTTTCATGGAGCAGCAGATCGTCTGCATAACCGCCGGCCAGCGCAGCGGAACCACCGCCCTCAGGAGCCTGATGAGCGGCACCGGCCGCATCGCCGATCTGGGCGAGATCTTCGATACCGCGGCGATGGCCGTGCCCCAGTCCTTTTTCGGCTATTGCCGAGACCGCCGGCTGCAGTTCACCGACGTGTTGTCGGGCCCCGATGCCGAGCGGCTATGCAAGGATTACATCGCGCTTCTGCGTCGCACGGCGGGCGACAAACATGTCCTCATCGACGTCAAGTTCAATTCCTGGGGCGAAATTCGGATGCCCTGGACCTTCATGCATCAGGAGCCGTTTTTCCTCACCCAGCTCAAGTGGATGAAGGCGAAGTTCATCTTCGTCTGGCGCCGCGACCTCGTCGGCCAGATTCTGAGCGACCGGATCTCCGAGCGGATCGGCAAATGGCACAATCTCACGGCCGAGGATGCGATCGAGCCCTTCACCCTCGACGTGGAGCGGCTGACCCGGCGGGCGAAGCTCATGTGCCAGTCCGAGGCCTATTTCTTCCAAAACCTGCGCGGCTATGCCGATATCGCGATGTTCAGCTATGAGCGGCTGTTCGATGAATCCGGCGGACTGGCGCCAGCGATCCGCGAAGCGATCCGGCATCTCGTGGGAGAAAGCCTGGTCTTCTCGACCGAGCAGCTGTACCGGCGAAACCAGCTCGACAAGCGGGCCGTGCTGGCCAATTACGCTGAACTTGCCGCCGCCCTCGACAAGGTGGCCGGCGAATACCGCGACCCGTTCCTGGCCCGCAATCTGGAGGCTCGCTGAGGCGACAGCAGCCGAAGGCGGAATGCTCCAACAATCCACCAGGCGATGGACGGCATTTGGTTGCGCAATGCAACAACCGGTTGCCCCATTTTATTTGACTTCTGCACAATAAGGGCAAAAGTAGCGCATTAGGCCCAAAGTAAGCGGCGTCCAGCGTTATCGGGCGATTCTCCGGTTGGCTGGATCAGGACGCCGCCGGGCAGTGCGGCGCAAATGAACAGGATACCGCTCGGGATGCTCTCTGGGGTCTGGGGGCCTAAGGCCCGGATCACAGGGCTTGTTGTTTGCCTTTTGCTGACCGCCGCCATCAGTTTGACCTTATATGCCAGCTTGCTGAATTCGATCGAGGCCAATCGGTCGATCCGTCACGCTGAGCGCGCGATGTACGAGATAGCCGGGCTAACCGGAGCGATAGACGACGCGGAATCGGCCCAACGCGGCTACTTGCTGACCGGCGAGCAGAGCTTTCTCCAGGCTTACGACGATTCCGTCCAACGCATATCCGCCTCCATGTCCAAGGTCCGGGCTCTCGTGGCAGGCGACCCCGCCCAGGTCGCCCGTCTGGACGCGCTGGAACCGCTCCTGCGGGACAGGCTGGCACTGCTTTCCGGCAACCTCAGATACCGAATGGCAACCGGCCTGTCAGTCCCGGGCCCGTCCCGTTTCCTGCGCGGCCAGCAATTGATGGAGCAGATGGATGGGACGATTGCGCCGATGCTGGATGCCGAACAGCAGATTCTCCCAGGCAGGACAGAAGCGGTCGCGGCCCACGATCGAAGAGTGGCCTATCTCCTGCTCCTGGGTTCGATCGTAAGCGTGATTTTCATCGGCGGCATTTTCCTGCTGCTCGACCGGGAGGCGACGCGTCGCAAAAAGGCAGAGGCTCTGCTTCAAGCTTCGAACGTCGATCTGGAGGTGCGTATGGCGGCCAGAACGGCGGAGCTCCAGCGTAGCGAGAGGCTCTTGCGCCTTTTCGTCGAAGGGGCGCCGGCGGGGATAGCCATGTTCGATCGCGAGCTGCGCTACATTTCAGTCAGCCGCCGCTTTGTCGAGGATTACCAGTTGAATGAGGAGGATCTGATCGGTCGAAGTCACTACGAAGTTTTCCCCGCAGTACCCGAGCGCTGGCGGGATATCCATCGCCGTTGCCTTGCCGGCGCGGTCGAGCGCTGCGAGGAGGATCCCTTTCCCCGCGCCGACGGACAGTTGGACTGGGTGAGATGGGAGATACGGCCTTGGTATGAGGACGAGGCCACGATAGGCGGTATTATCCTGTTCAATGAGGTGATCACGGAGCGCAGGCACGCCGCCGAGCAGCGCGAACGCCTCGAGGCCAAAATGAAAGCCGTCGTCGAGAGCGCCGTCGACGGCATCCTGACCATATCCGAGGACGGCGTTGTCCAGACCTTCAGCGGTCCGGCCGAGAGGATTTTCGGGTATAGAGCGGGCGAGGTCGTCGGACAAAACGTCGCCATGCTCATGCCGGAGCCGGATGGGTCCCGGCACGGTGCCCATGTCCAGCGCTACCTGCGCACGGGCGTCGCCAAGATCATCGGGATCGGCCGGGAAGTTCAAGGCAAGCGGAAGGACGGGACCCTGTTCCCCATGGATCTGGCCGTCGGCGAGCTGCCGCTTGTGGATAGCAAGCGCGAATTCGTCGGATCCGTGCGCGACATCAGCGAGAGGCGAAAGCTGGAGGATCAATTGCGCCAATCGCAGAAGATGGAAGCCGTAGGCCTGCTGACCGGCGGAGTCGCGCACGACTTCAATAACCTCCTCGGCGTCGTCATCGGCAACATCGACATGGTGCTCGAAAAGCTGGACGAACATTCCGAGCAGGCGCAGCTCATCAGCCGGGCGCTGAGCGGCGCCCTGCACGGCGCCGAACTCACCCAGCGGTTGCTGGCCTTCGCCCGCAAGCAGGCCCTGGAGCCAAGGTCCTTCGCGATCAATGATCTGCTTCCTGACTTGTCCGCCATTCTGAACCGTACGCTGGGCGAGGGGATTGCCGTGCATGTGGAGGCCGGCATCGACCTGTGGCCGGCTTTCGCCGATCCATCCCAGGTGCAGGACGCGATCGTCAATCTGGCGATCAATGCCCGCGACGCCATGCCGGACGGCGGGACGCTCACCATCGAAACCGCCAACATCCGTCTGGACGAGGACTATGCCCGCGCGAACCCCGGCGTGACCCCCGGCGACTACGCCATGCTGGCCGTGACGGACACCGGCACGGGCATGTCAGCCGAGGTTGCCGAGCGCGCCGTGGAGCCGTTCTTCACCACCAAGCCCGTGAGCAAGGGCACTGGCCTCGGCCTCAGCACGATCTACGGCTTCGCCAAACAATCGGGCGGCCACCTCAAAATCTATAGCGAGCTCGGGCACGGCACGACGGTGAAGATCTATCTGCCGAGAGCGAAGGCCGCCGCGGCGCCGGAGCGGCGTCCCGCCGAAGCAGCGGAGCAAATGCCGCATGGAACGGAGACGATCCTGCTTGCCGAGGACAACGCCGAACTTCGCCACACGGCCGTGTATCAGCTGGAGAAACTCGGGTACCGGGTTCTCGCGGCCCAGAACGGCGAGGCCGCCTTGGCGGTCCTGCGGGGCACGGAGCCTATCGATCTGCTGTTCAGCGACATCGTAATGACCGGCACGCTCACCGGCACCGATCTCGTCGGCGAGGCGAGGAAACTAAGACCCAATATCCGGATCCTGTTGACGACTGGCTATGCGGAGAAGGCGGTCAGCAACGCCAATCAGGGCGCCTGGCAACTCTTGCGCAAGCCGTATCGAAAGCGGGATCTGGCGCTCAAAGTCCGCGGCATTCTCGATCAGGACTGAACCGGACTAGACATCGCCCTTTCACCTCGAGGGCAAACCCGTTTCGGTCGCCGGCAATGGGGACGAGCATGACCGGTTGCTCGCCGAAGCCGCCCCGCAGATGAAGGATTGCGACAGCGTCCTGTTGTCCCATTTCTCGACGGCCCGCGCCAAGGCCGCCCGTGCAAGCGAAACTGGAGCGGCCAGTCTTGACGAGTCCGGACAGCACGGTCATCAAATTGCGGTCTTGCTTCGCCGAAGCGACACATCCAGCGGCGACTGGGCAATCTTGATAGTCTCGTCCTCGCCGGAAAACGGCGGAACACCCAAGGAGAATGAGCCTCATGTTGCTTGGCGTGATTGCCGACGATTTCACCGGGGCCAGCGACATTGCCAATACCCTGGCCCGGGGCGGCCTGGCCACGATCCAGTTCCTCGGCGTCCCGGGACGCGCCGCGCCGGCCGACTGCGAAGCGGGCGTGGTGGCGCTGAAGAGCCGGTCGATCGCCGCCGGCGAAGCGGTGCGGCTGTCGCTGGGCGCGCTCGACTGGCTCAAGGGCCAGGGTTGCCGCCAGTTCGTCTTCAAATACTGCTCGACCTTCGACTCGACGCCGCAGGGCAATATCGGCCCGGTCGGCGAAGCGCTCGCTCGCGCGCTCGGCGCCAAGGGCGTGCCCGCCTGCCCGGCCTTTCCGACCGCGGGCCGCACGGTCTATCAGGGCCACCTGTTCGTCGGCGACCGACTACTCAACGAGTCCGGGCTGGAGCATCATCCGCTCAATCCGATGACCGATGCCGATCTCCGCCGCTGGCTCGCGCGGCAGACGCAAGAACCGGTCGGGTTGGTGCCGTGGACGGTCGTTCGCCGTGGCGGCCCCGCGATTCGCGAGGCGCTGGACGCCGCGGGATCGAGGGGCGAGCGCCTGGTCATCGTCGATGCCATCAGCGACGAGGATCTGCTCGCGATCGGGGAAGCCTCGGCCGATGTGCTGCTGCTCACGGGCGGCTCGGGGATCGCGCTCGGCCTGCCGCGCAACTTCATCCGCCGCAAGCTCGCGGGAAAAGGGCAGGGGGCGTTCCGGCCGGTCGCGGGCGCCGGGGCGATCCTGGCGGGTTCCTGCTCCAAGGCGACGCTCGGCCAGGTCGATATCCATCGTCGAGAGCACCCGGTGCTCGAGGTCACGGTCGAAGCGGCGATGGAGGGGAGGGTGTCGGCAGCAGAACTCGCGGCCTTCGTGCTTGGCCACAAGGATACAGCGCCCCTGGTCTATTCCTCGGCGCCGCCGGAGCGGGTCCGGGCCGTGCAGGACAGGTTCGGGCGCGATGCGGTGGCTCACCGGCTCGACGCCCTGTTCGCCGATGCCGCCCACGCGGCGGTCCAGGGCGGGGTGCGCCGGCTGGTCGTCGCCGGCGGAGAGACCGCCGGCGCGGTGGTCACGGCGCTCGGCATCGATGCTCTCGCCATCGGGCCGGAGATCGACCCGGGCGTGCCGGCGCTGACCAGGATCGGCGGCTCGCCACTGGCACTGGCGCTCAAGTCCGGGAATTTCGGCGCCCCCGATTTCTTCGCCAAGGCACTGCGCGTCCTGGGAAACCCCAACTGAGGCCTGCCGGGCCGGTTCTGTTCATGGCGCATAAGCGGAAAAACAGCTGTAAACACAATAGCATACGATAAACAGTCGCAAGCTCTTGAAAACTCGGTGAAATGTGAATCCGTGGCTGGTGGCTCCCCCTCTTGCCGGGGAGTATGCTGGGCGGATCACGGAATTGGGTCGGCGGATATCCTGGCATGCCTGCCAATTCGAATCGACGTCGCATTTTGTTCGGGGCCATGGCTGCCGCGATCCTGCTTGCCCCCTTGGCCGCCGAAGCAGCGGCGACGGTCGCGGATGCCGAGAAATTCATCGAGAACCTGGGTGGGGACGCCATCAGTTCGCTCACCGGGACGAGCCTCAGCGAGGATGTCCGCGAGCAGCGCTTCAAGAGCCTGTTGGAGGCCTATTTCGATCTTCCCGGCGGCTCCAAGTTCGTCCTCGGCCGGTACTGGAAGGTGGCCAGCGAGGCCGAGCGGGCGGATTTCCAGCGCTTGTTCGAGAAACTGCTCGCCCAGTCCTACGCCAAGACCTTCGCCCAATATGCCGGCGAGCGTTTTCAGGTTACCGGCGGCAGGATCGAGGACGACAGCAGTTTCACCGTCAATTCCCATATCGACCGGCCGAACGGCGACGTGATCCATCTGGACTGGCGAATCGAGGATCAGGCCGGGCGGCTGCGCATCACAGATTTCACCGTCGAAGGCATCAGCCTGCGCATCACCCACCGCTCCGACATCGCTTCGGCGATCCAGAGCGAAGGCGGCCAGGTTTCGGCCCTGCTCGAAGCGATGCGCCAAAAAACGGGCAGTCCGTAACGGAAATCATCGCTGCCATCCAATTTTCCTTTGCAAATGACGATGGCGGCGTAAAATTGCAGCGAACGCAGTTGGTCTGCCGACAAGAGAGGTGGTCCTATGCATCGTCACTTTTTGATCGTCGTCTTGGCCGCAACCTCGCTCGCGCTTTCGGCCTGCGGTGAGAGCCCGGGCTGCCGTGCCGTGACCGGTGCTGGTATCGGCGCGGCGGGCGGTGCCGTGCTGGGTGCGATCGGCGGAAATCCATTGCTGGGTGCCGCCGCGGGTGCTGCCGCCGGCGCGGCGGTGGGCGGCCTGACCACGTCGAATCAGATCAACGCCGGCCCGGCGCCCTGCCACTGAGCCTCGGCCGAATGAGCGCCGCGGGCCCTGACCCAAGGGCCCGCTGGGGCTATTGCCGGCTTCAGGACGTCCTTGGGTAGCAGAGGCCTCTCGGGCTGCTTTACCAGTGCCTGTAGCGCCCATTGGGGGGCCAGCCGTCATCGCTCCAGCCGGTGTTGTCGTAGACGATCAGGGTCCCTTCGGCCGACGGCGGAGGCAGATAGTAGTCGCTCGGAGCGACATACGAGTATGTCGTGACGTGATCCAGTGGGAGAGCGTAGCCATACACGCGGCCGGTCAAGCTCGCGAGCGCCAAGGCTGCCGGCAGGGATCTCGTAGGCTGCCGCTCGCCGGCATGATTGGCCCGGCCGGTCTTCACTCGCTTGATATTTCGGCTGGACCAAACATCGGTGGCCGGTCACTGTGGAAGTCCGAAAATGTCGGCGGCCTTGCTGATTTGGGGAAGCTGACCTGGGGAATTGGCGATGTTCAAGCGCATCCTCGTGCCGCTCGACGGTTCCACCCATTCCGTGAAGGCCGCGGAAACGGCGATCGAGCTGTGCAGCACGTTCGGCGCGGAGCTGACCCTTTTGCACGTGACGGCGAAGCTCGATCTGCCCGACAACCTCAAGGGCTACATGCAGGCCGAGCATCTGACCAAGCAGGATCTTTTGGCGGTCGAGCAGGCGGCTAAACACGTCATCGCCGACGTCAAGTCCAAGGCGGAAGCCCACGGCCTCAAGAAGGTCAAGACCATATATCGCGAAGGCAAGCCGGCCCGCTCCATCGTCGCCTATGCCGATAACGCCCGGATCGATGCAATCATCATGGGCAGCCGCGGGCTCTCGGAGTTCGAGAGCCTGCTCCTCGGATCGGTTTCGCACAAGGTTTCCAGTCTCGCCAAATGCTCTGTCATGATCGTGAAATAGCCATCGATGGCGGGCGCAACGGCGGTACCGGCCGCCGGCAGGATTTGATCGCCGTATGACCACGCTATCCCTGACATCGAGGCCATGGCGGCTGCCGTTCCTGCTCGCGCTCGCAACGATCGTCGGCTGCAGCAGCGTCGATCCGCCGGGCGGCAGGGCCGACCACGGCCTCGACCGCGAGATGTTCACGACCGGCTATGAGGCCATCGATGAGCTCTACGTCCGGAAGCCCGATTTGCAGGAAGTGGCGTTCAGCGGCCTGTCGACGCTTTCCAAGGTCGATGGCCGGTTTTCCGTTATGCCGGAGAACGGCAAACTCGACCTCGACTATGACGGCAAGATCGCCGCGACCTTCATCGCCGGCGGCAACCTCGGGGCCGACGACTGGGCCGACCTCACGACCAATGCCCTGGCGGCAGCACGCAAGGTCTCACCGAAGGTCGGGAAGGCCGACGGCGAGACGATCTACAAGGCGGTGTTCGACGGCATGATGAGCCGTCTCGATCGGTTCTCCCGTTACGAGGGGCGCGAGGAGGCGTCGGACGAACACGCGATGCTGGAGGGCTTCGGTGGCCTCGGCGTCGACGTCACCATCGATGCCGGCGTGGTGCGCATCGTCGGGGTCCAGCGCTTCACGCCGGCGGAGCGTGCCGGCCTGCTGGCCGACGACATCATCGCGGCGATCGATGGCGTGGCGGTCAAGAGCCTGGATGAGCAGACGGTGATCGACCGGCTGCGCGGCCCCGTCGGCAGCAAGGTGACGCTGACCATCGAGCGGGCGGGAGCCGTGGAGCCGCTCGAGATAACCGTCCGGCGTGCCCATATCGTGCCGGAGACCGTGGCCTACCGGCGCGAGGGCGACGTTGCCTATATTCAGGTGTCCGAGTTCAACGAATCGACGGCCGCCAGCGTCCGCAGCGAGCTCGAGAACGCCCGCAGCGACATCGGCAGCCGGATGCGGGGCATCGTGCTCGATCTCAGGGACGATCCCGGCGGGTTGCTCGATCAGGGGGTCGCCGTGGCCGATCTGTTCATAGGGAGCGGCCTTATCGTCTCGACCCGCGGCCGGGATCCCGACAGCAACCAGCATTTCGACGCTTCCGACGGCGACATGACCAAGGGCCAGCCCATGGCCGTGCTGATCAACGGCGATTCCGCATCGGCCGCGGAGATCGTCGCATCCGCGCTCCAGGATAGCGGCCGGGCGGTCGTCATCGGCAGCAACTCCTATGGCAAGGGCACGGTTCAGACGGTGCTCGATATGCCCAATGGCGGTGAGCTCGTTCTGACCTGGGCGCGCTTCTTCGCGCCGTCGGGCTACACGCTGAATCACCTGGGCGTTCTGCCGACGATCTGCACCGATGGCGGAAAAGGAAGTGCCGCAACCATCATGGCTGAGCTCGCGAGCGGCCGGCTGAAGGCCGTGCCGGTCGATGAGCGCAACAGCACTTCGCCCGACGATACGGCGGCGCTCGACCGGCTTCGGGCTCTATGCCCGGCCTATCACGGAACCAACGGCGTCGATCTCAAGGTTGCCTTGGGCCTGCTGGCCGAGCCCCGGCTCTATTCGACCGCCTTGGCTCTGGCGAAACCCCCCGCCAGGGCCAGCGCGCCGCAGTAGCGCTTGCGGGGCATGACGGCGGCTGGGGACTTGAAAGGCGAAGGGGCCAGGCGGAGCTGGGGGCGCCGATCGAGGCCTGGCGGAAGCGAGCGGCTTGACTCGATCCACCCGCCAGGGTCAATGCTGCGCGTCCCTTCTCGATGAGCGACCATTCTTTGAGCCCTGGCCCTTGAGCCCCGGAAATCTGCCCTACTTATCCGAACTTCTGCTCGAGCGCCTGTCGATAACGACCGGCGAGGCCATCGAATGCATCGAGCGGCTCATCATCGGCCAGCGCGACGGCCGGGTCTGGTGCGCGCCGAAATGCGTGCTCTATCCGGGCGACGAGCGGTACATCATGGCGACCCTCGCGGTCTCGGACGATCCGCCGGTCGTGGCCACGAAGTCCCTGGTCCTGAACCCGCACAACCGCGAGAGGGGTCTCCCGGTGCTTCGCTCGCTGGTCACCTTACTGGACAGCCAGACGGGCGAACCGCTGGCGGTGCTGGACGGCAATTGGGTGACGGCGAAGCGCACCGCGGGCCTGAGCGCGGTGGCGGCCAAGCGCTTGGCGCGGCCGGATTCAGCCTCGATCGGCTTCATCGGCTGCGGCGTCCAGGCGCGCAGCCATCTCGAGGCCTTCTGCGACCTCTTCCCCTTGCGGGAGATTCGCGCCTTTGGGCGCGGCGCGGCAAACCGGGACGCGCTGTGCCGGGCTGCCGAGGTGCTGGGCTTGAAGGTAGTCGCCAGCGCGACGGCCAGAGAGGCGATTGAGGAGGCCGACATCGTGGTTACGTCGGTCACCCTCCTGCCCAATCCCGTACCCTTCCTGGATGCGCGCTGGCTGAAGCCCGGAGCCTTCGCGACCATCACTGACCTTGCCACGTCCTGGTTGCCTGGCAGCATGGCGGCGTTCGAGCGCATCGTGATCGATGACCTGGAGCAGGAGGCCAAGATGAGCAAGCCCATGGTCGACCCGACGCTCGTCGCCGGCGACCTCTCGGGCCTCGTCGCCGGCGACCTGCCAGGCCGCGAGACCGGGGAGGAGCGCATCGCGTTCGTGTTCCGGGGGCTTGCCATCGGCGATCTGGCGCTGGCCGCGCTCGCCTATCAGCGGGCCAAGGCGGCTGGCGCGCTTCCGAGATAGCGCAAGCGCCTCGGCCTTTACCGAGTCAGCGAAATCCTGGCGCTGCGATCGATCTGGCTATCGTCGAAGATGTTGATGCCTTCGCCGACGCCTCCTTGAAAGCCCTCGCCCTTGCCCACCACCAGGACGGTGCTGGGATCCACGCCCTGCCTGATCAGGGCGTTGGCGACCGCCTCGGCGCGGTGGACCGACAGGGTGAAGTTCGCGTCCACGTTGCCCTGCTTGTCGGCCTTGCCGCGAACGCAAACCTTGCGGATATAGAGGTCCTTGGCGAGCTTGGCGGCCTCCTTGATTTTCTCCATGCCCGCCGCGTCGATCTGATAGCTGCCGACCGCGAACAGGACGTAGAACGGGCCCGGCAGGCCCGGGGTATTCCCGGGACAGTCGGTGATCGCCCGGGCATTGGTCGCGGCGAGCGAAAGGGCCAGCGAGAGCGTTGCCGCAAACAGCGTCGCGATGCGAAACATGACCATCCCCTCCAGGTTATGCGGGCGCGAGCCGGCGACAATCCGGCCATCGCCGGCCCAATGATGCTTGCAGAACAATGGCATCGGCCGGCACGGGCGGCAAGCATCTCCCGGCGCGCACCGCAAAAGGAAACTGCACATTGCGGTCACGCCGGCGGCAATCTCGGGGCAAAGCCGGGACATTTCAGCGGCAAGACTTGCAGCCGAGGACTTGCGCGCGACATGCACCGGCATGACAGCAGGAGCGGGCGCGACAACAGGAGCGACCAATGGGCAAGCTGCAAGCGATTCTCGCAACCGTTCTCCTCGCGGGCCTGCTGGCTGGTTGCATCGTCGTCGACCGGCCATATCACGGCGGCTATTACTGGCACTACGATCGCGACCGCTGGTAGTTTCTTTGAAGTCACCGCCGGCGCGCCATGGCATGATCCGGCACGCCGGCGGTTCGGCCTGGCCGCCCTGGTGGAATCCATTCCGATTTCCGGCGTCACGGGGCATGGAGGGTTGCAAGCCATGTGCGCTCGTTGTCAAGTCAAGATCGGGTCAAATGAGGATTGGCGCAGGAGCACGCTCGCTGCAGCGTGCAATGGAATGCCGGTAGTTTGAATCTTTCTGCCTGGCACTACTGTCAGGCAATTCGCAAAAGGGTCCGTGACCATGAACAAGAGCGCAGCAAAATCGCCAAGATGGATTGTCTTGATGTCGGGGGTCGGCTTGATTGCCATAACGGCCCCGATCTTCGCCGGCACGTCGGCGCTCGCTGGTGCGGCCGCCGACGGCAGTTACCTGCAAGTCGCAGACAATCAGCAGCCTCCGCCGCCCCAAGGCCAGAAAGGCAATCAGCCCCAGGGCCAGCAGCACAACAATCAGTCCCAAGGGCAGCAGCACAACAATCAGTCCCAGGGGCAGCAGTACAACAATCAGTCCCAGGGGCAGCAGTACAACAATCAGACCCAAGGGCAGCAGCATAACAATCAGTACCAGGGGCAGCAGTACAAC
>DATNJA010000063.1:0-15152 GCA_035604155.1 Candidatus Udaeobacter sp.
CATTGGTCGCTCATGAGGCAAGCGTAGAATAACAGGGCGGGGAGCGGCAAGTGCAGGCCCTGGGAGTGTAGTTAGCTCGCGATCTGTCCGGTGTTTGTAGCTCGTGATCTGTCCGGTTCTAGAGTCGCTCCAAAGCGGAGGGCGAGGATGAACCGGACAGATCACGTGTCAGCGACACTCCCAGGGCCCGCACTTGCCGCTCCCCGCCCTGTTATTCTACGCTTGCCTCATGAGCGACCAATGCTCGCGAAGTCAACTGGCTCGGGGCCGCGCTCACCAGTCTTCTTCCAACTGCCGGTTGATGGACCCGGCGGGCTATGGTGAAGCGGCCTCCCGATGAAACCGATCACGCAAGGTGATCCAGGCCGAAGCCCTGATCTGAATCCACAGCAGCTACGCATGTGGCTGGCGCAGGAGCTGCACCCCGACGTGCCTCTGCACAATCTTGCCGCAACCTACGCTATCACCGGTCGCATCGATCTGGAGTGCTTCCGGCGGGCCTTTCAGATGCTGGTCAACTCCAGCGATGCGCTGCGAACGGTGATCGAGTTCGGGCATGGCGTGCCTCGCCAGCGGGTCCTCGAATCTATCCGCAGACCCGTCGACTATGTCGACCTGTCGACGGCGGCTGACCCAGAGGCGGCAGCCGATACGTGGGCTCGGGCGCGTGCAGAGCTGCGTTTCGAGCTATCGGCATGTCTCTACGATACCGCCCTGATCAAGACCGGCGAGACCCGGTTCCTGTGGTTCCTACACGTTCATCACAGCGTGTTCGATGGCGGCTCGGTGGCTCTTGTGGCCCGGCTCCTGGTGCGATCTTACGAGCAGGCGCGCAGCGGCAACCTACCTGACCAGCTGGGGCTGCCGCGCTTTCACGACTACCTGCGCGACGAGCGCGCGTACGCTACGTCCCCGGTGGCCGAGCGCACACTGGCGTTCTGGCAGGAGCGCCTGGCCACAAGCACGGAGGCGCTGTCCTTCTATGGGGAGACCCCTCGTAGGACCAAGACGACGGCAGTCGAGCGCGTGTCTCGCAGGCTCACGGCGGCACAAATGCACCGCCTTCAGGCGCTGGCGAGTCAAGAACGGCACCACCATCCCCGGATCACCACGTTCGCCATTCTTGCCTCGGCGCTGTCCGTTTTGCTGTTTCGCATCGGTGGGAACCGCTACTTTTGCTTAGGAACACCATTCCATAACCGGCGTACAGCGGCCCTGCGAGACACGCTTGGGCAGTTGATGCAGGTTGTGCCCGTGCCGGTCCGCGTCGACGAAGACGACACGTTCCTTTCACTGCTCCGAAGGATCGAGGGGCAAGCCGCCGAGTGCTTGCTCCATGCGCGGCACGGGATCCCGAAAGCGCTCCAGCAGCCCGCTTACGACGTCATTTTGAATTTCCATACTCCTGTGGACGCATCGCTGGACGGCGTGCCGCTCCGGGCAAAGCTTCTGCATCCCGGCCACCAGCTGGAAAGCCTCGGAATCGAAATCAGCGATCTGTCGCAGACAGGCGTTCTGACGATGGACTTCGATCTCAATTGCGAGGTCTTCCCAAGAGAGCGGCGGGAGCTCCTGGTGAACCAGTTCTTCCGTGTTCTGGACCTCGCGCTCGACGACCCGCAGCGGAGCGTTGCCGCCATCGAACTACATTCGGACGACGAAAAGCGGTGCCTTCTTGTCGAACTTAATTCCCGACGGCTACCCTTGCCGAACCAACTCACGTTTCCTGCTCTTTTCGAGGTGCAGACGGAACGCACGCCTGCTGCCGTAGCGGCCGTTTACGAAGGGCAAACAGTCAGCTATGGCGCGTTGAACGAGCGCGCGAACCGGTTGGCGCGAGCACTGCAGGAGCGCGGCCTGAGACCCGAGATACTGGTCGGTGTGTTCTTGGACTCCTCGCTCGAGGTTGCTGTGGCCTTTCTGGCCGTTTACAAGGCCGGCGGCGCCATCCTTCCGCTCGAGCCCGGCTATCCGCGGGAGCGAACGGCCTTCATGCTGCGCGAATCCGGCGTGCAGCTTATCCTCACCCAGGCCAGCTTGCTCGAGGCGCTGCCCAAGCATGATGCGCTGGTCCTCTGCGTCGATCGGGACTGGCCGGCGATCGCGGGGCATTCCGCCAAGAACCTGCCCAATGACCTGAGGCCCGAGCACCTCGCCTACGTCGTCTACACCTCAGGCTCCATAGGCGCTCCCAAGGGGGTCATGCTCACGCAGAAGAATCTCTGCAACCGCCTGCTATGGGGGGTGCGCGCCTTTCACATCGACGAGGGGGAGCGTTACCTGCAGAACGCGTCATGGGCCTATGACGCGGCGCTCTGGTCCCTGATGGAGCCGTGGGTTGCTGGAGGCCGGACGGTCATCGCGCGCTCGAAGAGCCGCGGCGACCCTAAATATCTCATCGAGCTGATGGCGGCTACGCAGGTAACGTTCCTCGCGATCACGCCCACGATGCTGCACGCCCTTCTCGAAACGGGCGGCTTGGGGACCTGCAGCTCTCTGCGGCACGTGTTCGCCTGGGGCGAGCGGCTGGCGCCTGAGCTGGCGGACCGGTTCTCCCGACATTCGAAGGCGGCACTTTACAATGTGTACGGGCAGACAGAGACCTGCGTCAGCGTTCTGCACTGGCGCTGCCGCGCCGGCGCATCGGCACGCCAAATTCCTGTGGGACGCCCCCACGCCAATGCCCAGGCGTATATCCTGGATCCGGACCTGCGGCCCGTTCCCGTCGGCGTGCCCGGTGAACTCTACATCGGAGGCGCCGGCGTGGCGCGCGGTTATCTCGACCGTGCCAGCCTGACTGCCGAACGGTTCATCACCAACCCGTTCTGCGATGCGAGCGTCGCTTCGGCGAGGGACAGCGAGGCACGGTTGTTCAAGACCGGCGACCTCGCGCGATTCGCGCCCGACGGCACGATCGAGTGCCTCGGGCGGCTCGATCGCCAAGTCAAGATCCGCGGCAATCGAGTTGAACTCGGCGAAATCGAGGCCGTCCTGACCCGGCATCCAGGAATTCGCGAATGCGTCGTCACCACCCGGCCGGCCGAGGCCCACATGCCTCAGGCGCCCGCCGACTTGCGGCTCGTCGCCTACTATGTCTCGCAGGTGCCGATCCAGGCGGCGGAGCTGCGAAACATATCCCGGCAGATGCTGCCCGGCTTCATGATTCCGGCAGCGTTCGTGCGGCTCGATGCCCTGCCTTTGACCAGCACGGGAAAAATCGATGAGCGCAGCCTGCCAGCGCCTACGGCGACGGACCCGGAAGAACCAAGAACACTCGTCGAGCCGAGGAACCTGACTGAAGAGATCGTTGCCCGGACCTGGGCCGAGGTCTTGGGCCTCCAGCAGATCGATCTCGAAGCGAACTTCTTCGACGTCGGCGGCAATTCGCTTGGCGGGTTCCAGCTCCTCGCCCGCCTGGAAGAAGTCTTTGAGCTCGAGATGCCGGTGCGCTGGCTCATCGAGAGCCCCACCATCGCCGGAATGGCCGAGTCGATTCTGCGGATGCGCGATGCCCGGGCGACCTCCACCGCCGGGCCAGTCCGGTCTCTCATTGGCATACGACGGACCGGCTCTAGGCCGCCCTTCTTCCTGGTGCCCGGTGGCGGTGGCGGCGAGGGGGAACTTCTAGTGTATGCGCGGTTTGCCCGGCACTTGGACCACGACCAGCCCTTTTATGGGTTCCGCATGCAAGACGTCGGCGTCCAAGAACCGGACACAGCGGTGGAAGAGTTGGCTCGCCGGCTCTTGCAGGACGTAAAGCGGGTTCAGCCCGCGGGCCCCTATCTTCTGGGAGGCGAATGCGTCGGTGGTGTCGTCGCATTCGAGATGGCACAGCAACTTCGGGCGAGGGGAGAAGAGGTCTCGCTCCTCGTCCTCCTCGATACGTTCAGCACGTATAAGGCTCGCCCGCAGGGTCTGAAGGTCAGCCTTTACCTACGGTTGATCGACCGTTTCCGGCGCTTGTCCCGAAAAATACAGAGAGTGCCCGATACGGCAGGGCGACGGTACGCGTCCTTGGTCGCCAAGTATCACCCTGCGGCCTACACCGGGCCACTCGACCTTGTGCTGAACGATCAATGGCACCGGCAGAATGCAACCCTCGGCTGGGATAGGCTGGCTCTCGGATGTCTGCGGGCGCATGTCGTCCCAGGTAATCATTTGTCGTACATCCGGGAATATGTGAGGGAGACGGCCATGGTCTTGCAGGCTTGCCTTCGCCAAGCGCAGGGATTGTGAGAGCCATCAAGAGCAGCGTCAGAGCCTGCCCCCACCTCCGATAGTCGATATGGGTGAGGTTTGTCGGGCGATCGCCGTCGGCAACAGATCAACGGATAGGGGGCATGGGGCGAACACGCGGTGGTGTGGGCAAACTGCCACGCAGTCAGGCATCAGATTTCCGAGCACAAGGGCAGTCCACGCGGTTGCGGGCCGGCAGTGGAGCCCTTCGGTCCAGACGTCCGGTAATGGCACTTCTCGGAAGTGGCGACCGCGGCAAGGAAAGACGGCTCACGACCCCAAAGCGGACTCCGACAAGCCGCCGCGAAGCGTGCTTATGAGTTCACATCCTAATTTGCTTTTCTGCCGCTTGAGGGATCAAGCCGCGAAGCGCCTGGATATTTCGGGCGAGGTCGCCGGAACCTTAGGGCACTGTCCTACGCCGCGCGCTCGGCCTTGCGCTTGCGCACGCTGTCGCTTTTCAGCTGGCCGCAGGCGGCCATGATGTCGCGGCCCCGGGGGGTGCGCACGGGGCTGGCGTAGCCGGCGTTGAAGACGATGTCGCTGAAGGCGGCGATCGCTTCCTCGCTGCTGCATTCGAAAGGCGCGCCGGGCCAGGGGTTGAACGGGATCAAATTGACCTTGGCCGGGATGCCGGCGATGAGGCGCACGAGGGCCTTGGCGTCGGCCGGCGAATCGTTGACTCCCTTCAGCATGACGTATTCGAAGGTGATGCGCCGGGCGTTGGAGAGGCCGGGATAATCGCGCAGCGCCGCCATCAGCTCGGCGATGGGATATTTCTTGTTGATGGGCACGATCCGGTCGCGCAGCTCGTCGTTCACGGCGTGGAGCGAGACGGCGAGATTGACGCCCAGTTCCGCGCCGGCGCGCCGGATCATGGGCACCACGCCGGCGGTCGAAAGCGTGATCCGGCGCTTGGAGATGGCGATCCCCTCCCCGTCCATGATGATGCGCAAGGCCTTGGCGACGTGATCGTAGTTGTAGAGCGGCTCGCCCATGCCCATGAGCACGACATTGGAGATGAGGCGCCCCTCGGGCGGCGAGGGCCATTCGCCGAGCGCGTCGCGGGCCAGCATCACCTGGCCCAGGATCTCCCCCGCCGACAGGTTGCGCACCAGGCGCTGGGTGCCCGTGTGGCAGAAGCGGCAGGTGAGCGTGCAGCCGATCTGGGAGGAGACGCAGAGCGTGCCGCGATCCTCCTCGGGGATGTGCACGGCTTCTGCTTCCTCGCCGTCGGCGAAGCGCAGCAGCCATTTGCGCGTGCCGTCGATGGACTGGCGGTCGACGGCCGCCGCCGGCCGGCCGACGACGTAGGAGTCCGCCAGGCGCTTGCGGAACTCCTTGGCGAGCGTGGTCATGGCCGCGAAGTCGGTGGCCCCGCGATGATAGATCCAATGCCAGAGCTGGCGGGCGCGGAAGGCGGGCGCGCCGATTTTGGCGAGTTCTTCCGTCAGCTCGGCCCGATCCAGGCCGACCAGGTCGAGCCGCCCGTCGCCGGCCCCTGCCGGCGGCGCAAAAAGTGACGCGTGGCCGGCCGTGCTCATGCTTGCCTTATTGAATCTTGCAGGCGGCGCCGATGGCTTGATAGGCCTTGGAGAAGCCGATCAGGGAATAGGTGTCGGTAATGTCGTTGCCGTGGGTCGAGGTGCCCTTGACGGTCAGGCTGTTGCCCTTGCGCATGGCGAGCACGAGCGCCTTGTCGGTGTCGGAATCCTTGGCCCAGGCGCGGCCCTTCTGCAGCACGCCGAGCATGAAGGTCTCCTTGCCGATGGTGACCTTGACGTCGCTGTCGGGCTTGAAGTCGTAGCCGGCGACATAGCTGATCTGGTCGCGGACATTGGCGGCCGGCGCATGGGTGACGGCGATATAGGGCTTGCCGCGGCCCTGGTACTTGCCCGTCACCCGCTTGGGCTCGGTCGTGGCGAAGCACAGGGTCTTGCCGTTGTCGTCATAGGTCGAGGCGACCCAGTCGCTGAACTTGTTGATCGGGGTCGGGTTCGCCGCCCGCGCTTCGCTGCTCGCCCCGAGGCTGAGCGCCCCGAGGAAAGCCGCCGCCAGAAAAGCCATCGCAGGCAAACCCGGCAATGCCGCCGTGCCGAAAGTCATGAGCCGCTTCTTCATCACCTTGACCTCAAACCTCATTGGAACTGCAGGGCCTTAAGGGCGCCGGGGCCGACCGGCAGAGAGAATCCTCCGACGGCCCGTCCCCGTATCATATCGAGCCGCAACAGGCAATTTCGCTAAAGGGCTTTTTGTTGCCTTAATTGACGGCCGCCCTGCGCCGGCGCTTCCAGACAGGTTCGCCATGGACATGGGGCGCGCGCGGACCCGCCGGCCCGCCGGCCCGGACCGGCCGTTCGGCGAATCGTCCCAGGCTGATCATCCGGTCGTACATCACGAGCGCGCCGGCGATGGCGAGGTTGAAGCTGAATTTGGCCGGGATGCGCACGACGAAGTCGCAGCGCTCCTGGAGCGCGGGCGACAGGCTCGTCCGCTCGGCTCCCAGCACATAGGCAGCCCGACTCGGATGGGTAAAGGACGGCAGTTCGATCGCGTCGGCCAGAAGCTCGACCCCCACCAGCCGGCAACCCTGGGGCAGGTCCATGGCGGCGAGGTCGCGCCAGGGGTGGAAGGGCAGGCTGCCGACCGCTTCCGAGGTGTCGGCGAGCGCGGTCTCTCTGGCATCGAAGGCGGCGCCGATGGTGAAGGCGAAGCTGGCCCCGAAGGCGTGCGCGCTGCGCAGCAGGCTGCCGAGGTTCATCGGCTTGCTGATGCCTTCGACGCCAATGCCGAAATAGCCGCGCATGGTTAGCCCGAGTTTCTCACATGGATAGCGATGGCGCCCGGCCCTTCGGGTTGCCGCGCGCGGGCTGCCCACCGGTGGCTCGATGCCGAGGGACCGCTTGGTCCCTCGGCTGAATCGATCCACCCTCCTAGAGAGGAGCGGGCCGATTCACCCGACGCTTCGAGACGAAGCGTCGGGATCGGACCGCGCAGCGGGCCTCGCCGATGGATGAACATCGCCTTCGGCCGTCGATCCGCTTCGCGGCTCGACCCTAGTGGATCACCTCCGCGCGCGAGCAACGACATCGTGATCCTCGTGAGAAATTCGAGCTTCCAATGCTTGCATGGGCAAGGCCGGCGCGGCAAGGTGACGCCGAAATCTTGGTTGCCCCAGAGCCCAGCCATGGCCGATCCCAGCGCCGCCCTCATCGTCGAAGTCACCCGCGGCAAGCTGGTGGAAAGCCGGCATGCCTGCGCCGCGGCCATCACCGACGCCGAGGGCGGGGTCGTCGGCCATTGGGGGGATATCGCGCAGCCCATCTACGGCCGCTCGGCCATCAAGCCCCTGCTCGCCCTCGCCCTGGTGGAGACCGGTGCGGCGGAGGCTTTTGGCCTCGGCGACGCCGAGATCGCGCTTGCCTGCGCCTCCCATGACGCCGAGCCCCGGCATATCGCGACCCTCCTCGCCTGGCTGTCCCGGGTCGGGCTCACGGTCGGCGACCTCGAATGCGGCCCGCACCTGCCCTTGCACGAGCCTTCGGCCTGGGCCCTCATCCGCGAAGGGCGCGAGCCCGACGCCGGCTGCAACAACTGCTCGGGCAAGCATGCGGGTATGCTCACCACCGCGGTGCATATGGGCGAACCGACCCGGGGCTATATCCGCTTCGAGCACCCGGTGCAGCGGCGCCTGCTGGGCATACTCGAAGAGATGACCGGGCAGGCGCTCGCCGACGCCCCGCGCGGGATCGACGGCTGCGGCATCCCCACCATCGGCATCGCCGTCTCCAGCACCGCCACGGCCATGGCCCGCATGGCCGATCCCGCCGCCCTGCCCCCGGTCCGGGCGGCCGCGGCCCGGCGCGTGCTGGCGGCCATGATGGCCGAGCCCGGCATGGTCGGCGGCGCCCGCCAGTTCGGAACCCAGGTGATGCAGGCGACAGGCGGCCGGGTCGCTCTCAAGGCCGGGGCCGAGGGCGTCTTCGCCGCCGCGGTTCCTCACCGGGGTCTCGGCATCTGCGTCAAGGCCCTGGACGGGGCCGGCCGCGCGGCCGAGGTGGCCATGGGCGACATCCTCGTCGATCTCGGCGTGATCGAGGCCGACGAGCGGGAAAAGCTGGCGAAGCGCCTCTCTCCCCCGGTCGTCAACCGCGCCGGGCTTGAGGTGGGCCAGATCCGCATCGCTGCCGACGCGGCCTTTTAGCGCGGCCGCGGCTCGGGACAGCGGAACATGCGCGCCATTCACTGTCCGGCCTGGGGCGAGATCGAGGGGCTGACCCTGGTCGAGGCCGAGGCCCTGCCCGCCCCCGGCCCGGGACAGGTTGCGATCGACGTCGCCGCCGCGGGCGTCAACTTCGCCGATCTGCTGCTGATCCAGGGCAAGTACCAGGAGCGGCCGATGCCGCCCTTCACCCCCGGCTTCGAGGTGGCGGGCCGGGTCACGGCCACGGGGCCGGGCGTCACCCGGGTCAAGCCGGGCGACCGCGTGCTCGCCCTCCTCGATCATGGCGGCTTCGCCGAAGCGGTGCTGGCGCGCGAGGCGGATGTCTTCCCTGTTCCCGATGCGATGGACTTTCCCACCGCCGCCGGCTTCGCCATCGCCTATGGCACGGCCCATGCGGGGCTGGTCTGGCGCGCCAACCTGAAGCCGGGCGAGCTGCTCCTGGTCCTGGGTGCGGCCGGCGGCGTCGGCCTCACCGGCGTGGAGGTGGGCAAGGCGCTCGGCGCCCGCGTCATCGCCTGCGCCGGGGGCCCCGAGAAGCTCGCCATCGCCAAGGCCCATGGCGCCGATTTCCTCATCGACCATCGGACCGAGAACATCCGCGCCCGGGTGCGGGAGATCGCCGATGGCGGCGGGGCCGACGTGGTCTACGATCCCGTGGGCGGCGAAGGCTTCGACTTGGCGCTGCGCGCCGCCGCTTGGGGCGCGCGGCTTCTCGTCGTCGGCTTCGCCTCGGGCAAGGTGCCCCAGATTCCGGCCAATTTCCTCCTGGTGAAGAATCTCTCGGTCCACGGCATCTACTGGGGATCCTACAGGCGCCGCAGGCCCGAGATGCTGCCGGACGCCTTTCAGCAGATGTTCGCCTGGTGGCGCGAGGGGCGCTTGAAACCCCTCGTCTCCCGCCGCTTCGATCTGGCCGAGGCCAAGGCGGCCCTTGGCCAGCTCGCGGAGAGAAAGGCGACGGGCAAGATCGTGCTCACCATGGAACGCGAATGAACGATCCCGTCCTGGCTCAGTACGAAGCGTTTCCCTATCCGCTACGCGATCCCGCCGACGAGAAGCGCCGGCTCATCGACGGCTCGCCCAGCAACCTGAAGGAGATCGACCACTACGTCTTCGCCGGGCGGCGCGACTTCACCCGGCCTTTCCGCGCGCTCGTCGCCGGCGGCGGCACGGGCGACGGCCTCATCATGCTGGCCCAGCAGCTGGCCGATCGCGGCACCCCCGCCGAGGTCGTCTATCTCGACCTCTCGACCGCTTCGCGCCGGATCGCCGAGGCCCGGGCCGCGACGCGCAATCTTTCCAACATCCGCTTCCTCACCGGCTCGCTGCTCGATTTGCCGGACATGGGCCTCGGCCGGTTCGACTACATCGACTGCTGCGGCGTGCTGCATCATCTCGCCGACCCCGCGGCGGGGCTCGCTGCCCTGAAGTCGGTCATGGCGCCCGATGGCGGCATGGGCCTCATGCTCTATGGCGAGCTCGGCCGCACCGGGGTCTACCACGCCCAGGAGATGTTGCGGACCTTGGCGCCTGCAAGCGAGCCGGCGCCGGCACGGATCGAGACGGCCAAGCGCCTGCTGGCCGAACTGCCCGAGACCAACTGGCTGCGCCGCAACCCGGCGGTGGGCGACTGGCGGCGCGACGACGCCGGCCTCTTCGATCTCCTGCTGCACGCCCGCGACCGCGCCTATCGGGTGCCGGAAATCGCGGCGCTCGCGGCCGGCGCCGGCCTGGAGGTCGTCGCCTTCGTCGATCCCTGGCGCTACGATCCCGACAGCTATCTCGCCGATCCCAAGCTGAAGGCGCGCCTCGCCTCGCTTTCGACCCTGGAGCGCGCCGTCTTCGCCGAGCTCCTCGCCGGCAACATCAAGTCCCACAACTGCTATATCGTCGCCGCCGGCCGGGCCGCGACCGCCCTCTCTGAGCCTTCGGATTCCGCCGCCATCCCCGTGCTGCGCCAGGACGACGGGCAGGCTCTCGCCAAGCTCATCCGGGACGACCGTATCGGCTTTCGCCTCGACGGGCTCGACATGACCTTCGCCCTTCCCCGCCTCGCCGGTCCGATCCTGGCGCGCATCGACGGGCGGGCGAGCCTTGCCGTGCTGCAAAGGACGCTCGAGGGCGAATTGGGCCGGCGTGCCGAAGCCGCCGCCTTCGCGCGCGACTTCGCTTGGCTCTATAAAGTCATGAACGGCATCGGCAAGATGATGATTCGCCATGAAGTCCGGGGACCTTGAGGGAAGATGATCTCGCGCGAGCACAGGCTGTTCCTGAAACGCTGGCTGCATGCGCCGAGGCATATGGGCTCCGTGGCGCCGAGCAGCCGGCAGCTCGGCGACGCCATGGCGCGCCTGGTCCCGCGGGAAGGCAGTGGGCCGGTGGTCGAGCTCGGCGGCGGCACCGGCGTCATCACGGCATCGCTCCTTCGCGCCGGCATCGGCGCCGACCGCCTGGTGGTGGTGGAGCGCGATGTCGAGCTTCACCGGCATTTGCAGGAGCGCTTCCCGGCCTTGCGAATCCTCCTGGGCGATGCGGCGAAGCTCGGCGAGGCGCTGAAGCCGCTCGGCATCCTGAAGCTGGATGCCGTGGTCTCGGGCCTGCCGCTGCTGGCCATGGCGAAGCCCGTGCAGGACGAAATCCTGCAGCAAGTGCTGGCCCTGCTGGCGCCGGGGGCGCCCATGATCCAATACACCTATGGGCCCCTGTCGCCGGTCGACCGCCGGCGCTTCAAGCTCAAGGGCACGGTCGCCAAGCGCGTCGCCGCCAATCTTCCGCCGGCGAGCGTCTGGGTCTATCGCCGGGAGAGCGATTAGAGACTTGTCCGCCTAAGCCCTCACTCAAGACAAGGCTGGCGTTGGCCGCTTCGGGGGATCCCGTCCTTTGACGCTGTCGGCTGCGAAGTCGCCCAGAGACGGAAATTTGATCGAAAACACCGCCCCGCCGCCGTCGGCATCGCCCACGGAGATGGTTGCTGCATGGGCCTCTACGATGCGAGCGACAATCGTCAGGCCAAGGCCTGTGCTTTCTTCGCTACGCCTGTCCCTGCGCCAAAAGCGGCGGAAGATATTCTCGCGTTCGGATTTGGGAATTCCTGGTCCGCGATCAACCACCTTCACGATGGCCCTTGGGTCGATCCCGACCTCTACCGTGGTTCCCTCCGGCGTGTGCCGAATCGCGTTGCTGACCAGATTGGAGATAGCCTGGAACAATGCGTCGGAATCGCCCCTTATTCTGACTGGCGTCGTCTCGCCGGTCAGAGCAATGCTCTTGCCCTTTGCGATCGCAAGCGGAGCCAGCGAAGTCACGACCTCCGAGCAAATGCGTTGGAGGTCAGCGGTTTCGTTCGGACTGACTGTGAATGCCTCGAGTTCGGCGATCACGAGAAGTTGGTCGACGATCCGGCTGACGCGGCTGACGTCCCGGCGAAGCTGGTTTGCCAGTTCTCCATCGCTTAGGCCGTCCACGCGGGTTCGCAAAATGGCCAACGGCGTTCGCAGTTCGTGCGCCACATCGGCGACGAATTCTCGCTGATTGTTGAAGCCTTGCTCTAGGCGGTTGAGGGCATTGTTCATGGCCGTGACCAAAGGCGCAATCTCCCGCGGCAGCCGGTCGGTCGGCAGCCGGAAGTCGAGCTGGGTCGGTCTGATCGTTCTGGCGATTTTGGACAGATTGAGCACAGGTTTCAGTGCGTATAAAAAAATCGCGGCGTTGACGACAAGCAGGACCGCCATGAAGGGCAGGGTGATCCAGCCAACGCGTTGGAAGAAATCCGCGACGATGTCGTCGATTACGACATCGCGGTGGTTCAGATCTTCCGCGACTTGTATCCACACCCTTTGATCTTGCACCTGCTCGGGAAAACTTCCGCCGAACAGAATCCGGCTATCCCAGGGGAGCTGAAAGTAAGCCGGGGTCGGTTGCAGCTTGTCGCCGGGCGAAATGGCGGCGTTGTTGGCTTCCGAAGTAAACAGCACTCGCCCGGACCGATCGAGAATTGCGTAGGCGTAGCGGCCATAACTGTGCGAGTACAGCTCGCGCATTTCGTCGGGGAGGTCGAAAAGCAGCCCTCCGTCGGATCCCGGCGAAAGGTAGTGCGCGATCTCGCTGGCGGTTTCTTTCAAAGCTCGGTGGTGCAAGTCGTCGGCCGCTGAACCGAGCAGCGAATACAACGCCAGAGGCATGAGCAGGGCGACGGCGCAAAGCGCCAGGCCGTTCAACCACATCAGCCGCGTCAGGATCGATGGAGACCACCACATGGCCGCGTCAGTTACTTCGTCTCGCCGAGAAGATATCCAACGCCGCGAACGGTGTGGATCTCCAGGCCTGCACCGGCATCGGCGAGCAGCTTGCGAAGGCGATGTACGTAAACTTCAACGGCATTCGATCCGACCGGCTGCACGACGCCGAAAAGTTGATCCTCCACTTGTCTTTTGGGCACCACACGACCGATATGGCGCATGAGTATTTCGAGTAGCGTGGATTCCCGAGGCGGCAGAACCATTGACCTGCCGCCGAAAGTCACCTGCCGGGACTCCGAATCGAAGGCCACGCGGCCGCAGCGGACGACTCGTTCGACGAGGTTGCCTTGGCGCCGCAATAGAGCTTCCAGGCGCGCGATGAGCTCCTCGGTTTCGAATGGCTTCGCCAGATAATCGTCTGCGCCGCCGCGCAGACCCTTGATCCGGTCCTGCACCCCGCCCCGGGCCGTCAGCACCAGAACCGGCGTCGGGTCGGATTGCTTGCGCATGTCCCTGAGGAGCGAAAGGCCGTCGCGGTCGGGAAGCCCCAAATCCAGCACGGCCGCGGAATATCTGCGTTTCCCAAGCGCTTCGGCGGCTTGCGACGCCGTGGTTGCAGTATCCACGACATAGCCCGAAGCCGTGAGGGTTTGGACGAGAAGCCCGGATAGCTCTCGATTGTCCTCGATGAGCAGCAAGGTGGCCTGCAATGCACTCATGCCGAACGGGCTCCCGTAACCCCGATTTCCTTTCGCCGCTCACCTAGAGCCGGCAAACTCACGCATTGAACGGCCGACCTGCCCGCTAGATACGGCAGTCGGCAGCCACGCCCAAAGCGTACCGGAAAGTACCACGGTGGCTAGGTACCAGTATACCAATCCGCACCGTCTACAATGACAGTTTGTAAGTAAGTTGTAAGCTTTCAAATAGGTACAATGTTGTAAGTATTTTGTAAGGTAAGATAAGTGAAATGCCCCATTATTGATTGGAGCTGACGGTACTGATCTATCGGCCGATCGGCAAGACAGTAAGGCCTGGGTTTTCGTCCAGGCCGCCGGTGCGGACCGAGGGGCGGCCGGTGCTCTGTGTCGGGGACGTGCAACCTGTGCGGATGGCTTGTACCCAAATACACCTGGATGTCCGGTGACTTCGCTTGCGCGTCGCTGTTCGGGAGCCATGGGGAAGTTTCCTCGCGGCAGGAATCATGAGAGGCCTTCTGATGCGATGCCCGGGGCGCGATTGGGTCAAGCGGTCGCCAATTGGTCCGGTTCCAGGTCACTGTTAGCCAAGACCGGGGGCGTTGCCTTTGGGCCATTTCTGAAACACTGCCGGGGCACGGCGATGGCCGAGTTTGCCCTCATCGCGCCCGTGTTCCTGTTGACGATGTCGTTCATCTTTGAAATCGGGCTGGCGCTTTTTACCCAAGAGAACATGGACAACGCCGCGCGCTACGCGGCCCGCCTCATTCGCATAGGGACGATTACCGGCAGCTCCTATTCCTCGACCCTCGTATCCGACATCTGCGGCACCATTGTCCTGGTTCCCTCCTGCAGCGCGAATATACGGGTTTACGTCGCGGCCGCGGCCTCGGGGAGCACGGCGGGGTCCGGATATTCATCGATTTCGACGGCGACCGTGACGGCTGGCAATATCACGTCGTCGTACGCGACCCTTGCGGCGAACGACGATGTGATCGTGGAGCTGGGCTACAGCCAGCCCTGGGTGATCGGTCTGGTCGCCAGAGCGGTTGGGGGAACCAATGCCTTGCTGCTGGCGACGGTGGCCGTGCAGACGGAGCCCTACTAGTGATTGCCACGGCGCAGTCGTTGTTCTGGCGGCGGCGCGATGGCGTTGCCACGATCGAATTCGCGATACTCCTGCCCTTCATCCTGATGATGGTCTTTGGCGTCTTCGAGGCCGCGGAGGTCTTGCGAGCCAGCATGAAGGTGGCCATTGCCGCAGAGAATATCGCGGATCTGATCGCCCAGCAGGGCAGCGTGACGGATACGACGTCAGGGTCTCTTGGAAATTTCTGCACCGCGGGCCAGAAGGCGATGACGCCGCTGTCGACGTCGGGCACCTCGGGCAACCCGGGCGCTTTTTCGGCGGCAATGGTCAGCGTTACCAACAACGCAGGCACCGCGGGCGCCGATTGGGAAAGCGACGGCGCCTGCTCCGTTACAGCAGCCAGCTTTGGAACCTCAGCTGTAACGCTCGCGACGACGGCGGTTGCCAACGGCGTAAATCCCAGCTGCGCCAGCGGCAGCACGATAGATCTCGTGCCTTGCTCGGGTAACAGCCTCATCGTCGTCAAGGTCACCTATGTCTACAACATGCCGCTCAACATCAATTTCGGCGCGATCCTGTTCAATCTACCGGGAAATTTCCAGTCGGCGACCCTGACATATGTCGCCTACGCCCGGCCGCGCGGGAACGTGACAATCCCATGTACG
>DATNJA010000064.1:0-2079 GCA_035604155.1 Candidatus Udaeobacter sp.
CACGCGGTCTCGCGGGTTCTCCGCCCAGCGCAGGAGGCAGATCAGGTCCTTGACATGGGAGGCCTCGAGGAAGCGCAGGCCCCCGAACTTGACGAAGGGAATGTCGCGCCGTGCCAGCTCGATCTCCAGCACGCCGCTGTGATGGGAGGCCCTGAAGAGAACGGCCTGCTCCTTCAGGGGCACGCCGGCTTCGCGTGCCGCCAGGATCCGGTCCGACACGTAGCTTGCCTGGGCCTGATCGTCCTGCACGCTGACCAGCCGCGGCTTCTGCTGGGACCGGCGCTCGCCGAAGAGATTCTTGGTGAAGCGCTCCTTGGCCTGCTCGATGACCACATTGCTGGCGGCGAGGATCGGCTGGGTCGAGCGGTAGTTCTGCTCGAGGGTGACGATCCTGGCCGGCGGCTCGAACAGGCCGGGAAAGTCGAGAATATTGCGCACCGTCGCCGCGCGGAAGCTGTAGATCGCCTGGGCATCGTCGCCCACGACGGTGAGCCCATCGCCACGCGGCTTCAGGCCCAGCAGGATGCCGGCCTGGAGCGCGTTGGTATCCTGGTACTCGTCGACGAGCACGTGATCGAAACGCTCGCCGACCCGGGCAGCCAATTCCTCCGTGCGCATCATCTCGGCCCAGTAGAGCAGCAGATCGTCGTAATCGAGAAGGTTCTGACGCTGCTTGGCATCGACATAGGTGCGAAAGAGCTGCTTCAGCTCCTGCTCCCAGGCCTCGCACCAGGGAAAAGCGCGTTCCAACACTTCGCCGAGCGAGGCCTGGAGGTTCACCGCAAGGGAATAGATGGCAAGGCAGGTCTGCTTCTTGGGAAAGCGGCTCTTCTTGCCCGAGAGGCCCAGCTCGTCCCGGATCATGTTCATGAGATCGCCGGCATCCTCGCGATCCGCGATGGTGAAGGAGGGATCGAGGCCGATGCTCGATGCGTGCTGGCGCAGCAGACGCGCGCCGACCGAATGGAATGTCCCGGACCAGGGGGCGGCGGCCGATCCGCCGGCTTTGCTGTCGCGAAGAGCCGCGGCGCAGATGCGCTCGACGCGTCGTTTCATCTCTGCCGCCGCCCGGCGGCTGAAGGTCAGAAGCAGGATGCGGCCGGGATCGGCACCGCAGAGGATCAGATGAGCCACCCGGTGGGCCAGGGTATTGGTCTTGCCCGACCCGGCCCCGGCGACGATCAGCAGGGGCGGCGGTGCTGCTTCCCCGATGCCATGGACGACGGCATCACGCTGGGCGGCATTCAGGCTGGCGAGGTGACTCTGATTGTCCATGGCGTCCAAGGGGGGATCCACGGGCGCGAGCATAGCTGGCGCGCCGAGTCGCCAGAAGGAATAGTTCCCACTTCGTTCACGATGCCGTCAGCGCGCGCTTTCCCGCCCCGATCCCGGACGACCGGACCCGGCAAGAAAACATGTCAGACCGGGCTGAAAGACGGATCGAGGGCGACGTCGATCAGGGTTGGGGTCTTGGCGGCAAGCGCGGTGGCGAGGGCCTTGCGGACTTCCGCCAAGGTCCGGGCGCGCTCGGCCTCAACGCCCATGGACCGGGCGAGCGCCAGGAAATCGATGGGCGGTTCCTCGAGGTTCATGGCGACGTAGCGGCCGGTCTGCGCCGCATGGCCGCGCAAGGCGTTCAGCCGCTGCTTCAGGATGCGATAGCCGCCGTTGTTCAAAATTAAGAAGACAACCGCGAGGCGCTCATGGGCCGCAGTCCAGAGGGCCTGGCAATTGTACATGGCGCTGCCGTCGCCGATGAGCGCGAGGACGGGACGATGGGGCAGCGCGAGCTTGACGCCGACGGCCGCGGGCAGGCCCCAGCCGATGCCGCCGCCGCGCATGCCGAAGAAGCTCTTGGAATCATCGCCGGCGACGAGCTGGCGCAAGCCCGGCCCGGAGGACAGGGTCTCCTCGACGACGACAATGTCCTTGGGCAGCATCTCGCCGATCGCCTGCCAGAGGGCGAGCGGCTGGATCAGGGGCTTGCCCGCCTCCGCGAGCGCGCGGGCCTTGAGGGCCGCAAGCTCCTCGGCGATGCCGGCCTTGAGCGCGGTCCCTCGCCGCTCGGCCGCCCTCCTG
>DATNJA010000065.1:0-31078 GCA_035604155.1 Candidatus Udaeobacter sp.
CTCTGCCACAGGGCCTGGCCCTTGGGCGTCAGGGTCATTTCCTGCATCGAGCCGACCCCGGCGTCGTCGGAGGTCAGGATCACATTCTTCAGGTTGTTCGGGATCACCTTCTTCGCCAGCAGCGATTCGGCGGTGATGGACACCTGCGGGGGCTGGTAGCCCGTGAAGTTGATGAAGTTCCCGTAGGCCACGTCCTTGTCCAGAATGTAGTTGAGGAACAGGTGCGCCAGCACGGGCTTGGTCGTGGTCGAGCAGATGGCGAAGGTATCGTTCTGGATCGGCCCCTTTCCCTTGGGCGCGCCCCAGAACCGCAGATGCGAACCATCGTCGCCCTTGGGGAGATAGAAGACGAAGGCACCCAGGAGATCGCCGGACCAGGACTGATGCAGCCAGGAATTGCCCTGGGGCAGGGTCTGATACTCGGTGATGTTGATCTTCGGATTGCAGATCGGGATCAGCGCTTTCAGGTCGGCGAGTGCCGCCTCGATCTGCGCCGGATCCTCCGTGTTGACGTCGTACTGGCCACGATAGCACATCGCCATGGTGAGCGATTCGCGCGCGTCGTCCAGCACGCCGACATAGCCCGAGTATTTCTGGGAATTCCAGAAGATCGACCAGGGATTCGCGAGATTGGGGATGTCTTCCGAGATCTTGTCGTCGCGCCAGCCGATACCCGTCTTGTAAATGGTATAGGGCACGCCATACTGGGAGCCCACGTCATAGAAGGGGCTGTGCAGCGAGGGCCACACATTGGCCGTCAGGTTGGGAATGTAATCTTTGTTGATGGGCTTGATCAGCTTGCCGGCGACGGCCTGGTCGAGGCGGTCCGGCGTCATGTCGGTCACGTCGGGCGCCACGCCATGGGTGGCAAGCCGCGTGATGCATTGGTCCATGCTGTCGAACGTCGTCAGCTCGACCTCCACGTTGTAGAGCTTGCCGAAGCTCGTCAGCAGGTCCTTGTCGATATAGTCCTGATAGTTGAAGACCTTGAAGGTGCCGCCGGTTTCCGGAGCTAGGCCGCTCTTGATCGGGTCCTCATAGAGGGGCAGCGTGACCGGCTTGTCGGGACGCGCGAGAGGAAGCCCGCCGGCCCCGGTCTGCTTGCCGGCCTCATCGGCCAACGCGCCCCGCCCCAGCAGGGGAAGGGCGGCAGCGGCCAGGCCGGCGCTGCCGAAGGCCTTCAACAGCTTGCGACGCGCGATCCGCTCGTCGCGCAACTGGGCGAGCAGCCTCTTGCGTTCGAAAGTATTGTCAATCATTTACGCCTCCCATCGGTTCCATTTGTTCGAAGTCTACCGCCCTCGGCGAAGCCGAGGCAACAGCCGCCGCGTGCAAGAGGATTGCCTGCCGATGCCGTTCCCCGCTCATGACTGACCGTTCTTGGAGCGGCCTGGCCGATCGCGCCCCGACGTCAGTACTGTTTTTGGATCCTCCCGGCTGCACCCCCACGCGCGGGCCGAGAAGCATAGTTGCAATATAGTACCCAACCGAGGGCGGCGAAGTCCAGCCATGCCGGGAGAACGCCGGCCAATCGCCGGGCCGGACGTGCCGCCGATCGCGGCTCGCCGGACCACTTCGAGGTTGACCATCATCGCTCCCGGGTGACAGCCTCGGGCCGGCGCATCGCAGCGCGCCCGAGACAGGACCCAACCCTCCTTCGCCCATGACCGACAACAAAACGACGCAGGCCCCGCCGCTGCGCTACGGCGGCGACTCGGTGACCCGGGGCGTTCTCTATATGTGCATCGGCGTCGCGATCTTTCCGATCTTGAACGCGTCGGTGAAATATCTCGGCCAGCGCTACCCCATGCCCGAACTCTTCGTGGCCCGCTATTTGGGTCATGTCGTTTACTGCCTGATCGCATTCCTGCCCTGGCACGGCCGGGCCCTGTTCCGCACGGCCCGGCCGAAGGTCCAGGTCTTGCGTGCGATGCTGCTGTTCGGCGCCTCGGCCTGCTATTTCCTCGGACTCCTGACGGTCGAGCTGCCGACCGCTTCGGCCATCGCCTTCGTCGGCCCGATCATCGTCACGGCACTGTCGGTGCCGATGCTGGGCGAGCGGGTGGGCCTCCGGCGCTGGACGGCGGTGGCCGTCGGCTTCGCCGGCGCCCTCATCATCATCCGGCCTGGCGCCAATGTGGCCCATTGGGGTGCCGTGCTGGTCCTGCTGGACGCGCTTTGCTATGCCGTATACCAGGTGCTCTCGCGCAAGATCGGCAGCCAGGATCCGGCCCAGGTGTCCATCACCCTTGCCGGGATCGGCGGCCTGCTGCTGGCTTTGCTTACCCTTCCCTTCGCCAGCCTGAAGCTGCCCGCCAGCCTCTTCGACCTGATGTTGTTCTTCGGCCTTGGACTCTGGGGCCTGCTCGGACACTACTTCGTGATCAAGGCCTATCAGTGGAGCCGGGCCTCGATCATTGCGCCCATCGGCTATGGCGAGCTGGTGGGATCGACCTTGCTGGGTTTCCTGGTGTTCGCCGAATTCCCCGACCGTTGGACCTGGCTCGGCGCGGCGATCATCGTGGCGAGCGGCCTCTATATTACCTACCGCGAGCAGCGCCTGCGCCGTCTCGGCAAGCCCGAGCCCACAGCATGATCGAAAGAGAGCCGGCGATCAGTCTCAGGCGGAGTCTTCAACCTCCGCTTCGGCCTCGATCTCGACTTCGTAGCCGCCGATCAACCCGGACGATTCGATCAACGTATTCGCCGGCCGGACATGACCGAGATAGCGGCCATGGACCCGGGAAACCGGTTCCCATTGCGACCCGTCTCTGAGATAGATCCGGGTGCGGATCACGTCCTCGAGGCTTGCCCCGAAAGCCGCCAGGCTGGCCGCGATCTTGTCCAGCACATAGACCGTCTGGGACGCGGCGTCGCCCGGTGAGACCATCTCGCCGCTGCCGTGGGTCGCTGTCGTGCCGCTGACCAGGATGCGCTTGCCGATCCTGACCGCCCGGCTGTAGCCGGCGATGGGTTCCCACAGGCTGCCGCTGTCGATCCGCTGCCGGCCTGGCCGGCCGGGAACCGGCGCGGCCGCGTAGATGCTGGGAAATTTGGCCAGATGGTGGCTCAGATCCCCCGAGGCGGTGAGATAGGGCGGCCTGCGATACTCGTCGCCGCAATCGCCGGGGACGGCTTGGCTGCGGGCGAAAGCGGCCTCGATCTCGGCCTTGTCTTCCGCATCGAGGGCGAAGGAGAAGACCCTGAGATTGTCTTTCCGATGTTCCCTTTCGCCCAGCCTGGCGCCGACGATCACGGCGGCGACCGCCGGCTGGTCGAGGACCCAGCGCGTGGCCACATTGGCGATCGAGACGCCATGCTTGCGTGCCACTCGCGACGCCGCGGCGAGGATGGCCTGGAGCGCCTCCCATCCGCCGATGGCGGCGATGAAGCGCTTGTACTTCATCTTGCTCCAGTCGGAGATATCAGGCGATGACGGCTCCGGCAGGCCGAGCCAGCGCTCGGAGAGGAATCCGCCGCCCAAGGTCCCGTAGGCCAGGAGCTTGATGCCCGCTTCGAGACAGAAGGCCGTCATGGCCCCGGCCGCGCGCCGGTCGAGGAGGGAGAAGCAGACCTGGTTGGAGGCAATGGGAATCCCATGCTTCGCCAGCAGGCGCAGATGGTCGGTGTTGAAATTGGTGAGGCCGATATAGCGGATCCGGCCTTCGGACCTGAGCCGCGCGAGCGCCGCCATGGCGTCGAGATAGGCGGGATGCTCGAACATCCACCAATGGAACTGGAGGAGATCGACGCAGCCGGTCTGCATGCGATCGAGACTTCGCTGAACCCCGGCGCGCACGATCTCGGCCGACATCGGCCCCGGCTCGGGGCACCATTTGGTGAAAGCCCTGGGACTGGCGCCGCTGGGCGTGACCACCTCGCCGCGCTTGGCGAGCGCCAGGAACCGGCCGGTGATGAGTTCCGCGCTGCCGTAGTGGTCCGCCATGTCGAAGCTGTCGAACCCGGCCCGGGCATAATCGGCCATGACCGCCGCCGCGCGGTCGGGATCGAGGGCCTGGCCGCCCCGCTCCATGTCGGCGACCTGCCAGAGGCCGGTCACGATCCGGCTGATCTCGAGCCCGGGCGCCAGCTCGCATCTCTCGGGGAATGGCGGATGACTGGTCATTGAAGTCCTCTGGCATCGGATCGCAGAATTTCGCGACTATGCTCGAGCCGTGAATTTCTGCGAAAGTCGGTGCGGGCGCCGTTGCCGGCGTCGCTCGGCACAACTAAGGTGAATCCGCTCTCGCCGCAACATGCGCAAACCGGACATGGCGGCTTCCTCCCGCAGGATCGGCTTGATCGTCAACCCCATCGCCGGCATGGGCGGCAGCGTCGCCCTCAAAGGCACCGACGGCGCCGAAGCGCTGGCCCATGCCCAGGCCCTGGGAGCCGAACCGAAAGCCGAGGCTCGCACCGCACGGGCGCTCCGCAAATTGGCCGGCGCGGCATCGTTCGCCGAACTCGTCACTGTCGCCGGGGTCATGGGCGAGGCAGTTGCCGAAGCTGCCGGCCTTCCGCACGCGCTCGTCGCGTGGAAGCCGGGGTCGATCACCACTGCCGCCGATACCCGCGAAGCGGCGCGGGAGATGAAGGCGCTCGGCGTCGCGCTGATCCTCTTTGCCGGCGGCGACGGAACGGCGCGGGACATCCTCGCAGCGGTGGGCGATGCGGTGCCCATCCTCGGCATCCCCTGCGGCGTCAAGATGCACTCCGCCGTCTTCGCCGTCAGCCCCGAGGCGGCCGGCCAGCTCGCCGCCCTCGTCGCTCGGGAAGACGCGAGCAGGATCACCTGGCGCGAGGGCGAGGTGATGGACGTGGACGAGGATGCCGTCCGTGCCGGGCGCCTTTCGGCGCGCCTTTATGGCTACGCCCGCATTCCCTTCGAGCGCAGCCTAGTTCAGGGCCCCAAGGCGAGAGGCTTGCCGGAGGATGCGGCGCTGGAAGCGCTCGCGGCGGAAATCGCGGCGGAGCTGCAGAAGGGCGTTCTTTACATCCTGGGTCCCGGCAGCACGACCAAGAGGATCCTGAAGCATCTCGGTCTCGAAGGCACGCTGCTGGGCGTCGATGCGGTCCTCGACCGCGAACTGGCGGGCCGGGATCTTACGGAAGAGAAACTTGCCGCGCTGCTGCGTGGCCGGCCGGCCCGAATCATCGTCAGTGTCGTCGGTGGCCAGGGCCATATCTTCGGGCGCGGCAACCAGCAGATCGGCCCTTCGATCATCCGCGAGGTCGGCCGGGACAACATCGTCGTCCTGGCGAGCCAGGCCAAGCTCCTGACCATTGCCGGCAATCGCCTGCTGGCGGACACGGGCGATCCCGCGACCGACCGGCTTCTGGCGGGCTTCATCCGCGTCAGGATCGGTCCCAGCCGCAGCACGCTCATGCGCGTCGCCAGTTGATCGAAGCGGATCGACGGCCGGCGATTGAAAGCACGGCTGCGCGATGCAAGAATACGCCGTGTATGCGTGTATGGTCCGCCTCGGAAAAGAGCGCGGTCCAGCCAGGGAGGTTTTAAGAACCCATGCGGCAGAACGAACCTTCGGCCCACCCCTGGATGGCGAATTCGCTCGCCGACATCAAGCAGGCGATGCTGAAGGAAATCGGCGCGCGGAGCGTCGAAGAGCTGTTCGAGCAGATCCCGTCGAGCCATCGCCTCAAGCGCCCCTTGCGCCTGCCCCGTCAGCTGAGCTCGGAAGCCGAGCTGAAGCGCCATCTGGTCGACTTGCTGGCCAAGAACGAGAACTGCGAAGAGAACTTGAATTTCCTCGGCGCCGGCTGCTGGCAGCACCACGTGCCGGCTGTGGTGGACGAGATCGTCGGCCGCGCGGAATTCCTCACCCCCGTCTGGGGCTCGGCCCAATCCGACCACGGCCGCAACCAGGCCTGGTTCGAATACGCGAGCCAGCTGGGCGAGCTCCTGGCCATGGAGGTGGTGCAGCTTTCGGTCTACAGCTGGGGCTGCGCCATCGGCCACGGGATCCGCATGGCCGCGCGTCTGACCGGCCGGCATGAAGTGCTCCTGCCGCGGCTGATCGATCCCGAACGGCTGTCCGTCATCCGGAACTACTGCGAGCCTCAGGAGATGGCGCGCCATATCGACGTGGTCCAGATCGGCCATGACCGCAAGACCGGCGGCCTCGACCTCAAGGAACTGAAGGCGAAGATCTCGGCGCGCACGGCGGCGGTCTATTTCGAATCCCCGGGCTATCTGGGCGGGATCGAGGCCGAGGGCGCGGAGATCGCGCGCATCGCCCGGGCTGCGGGCGCCGAGACCATCGTCGGCGCCGATCCCATTTCGCTCGGCCTGCTGAAGCCGCCGGCGGAGTATGGCGCCGACATTGCCGTCGGGCCGACCCAGCCGCTCGGCGTGCATATGAACTGCGGCGGGGGCGTCGGCGGCTACATCGCCTCGCGCGACGAAGAGAGATATGTCCGCGAGTACAACGGTTTTCTCGTCAGCATTACCGAGACCAGCAAGACGGGCGAATTCGGCTTCTCGCTCGCCAGCGCCCATCAGACCTCCTACGGCATGCGTGAGGCAGGCAAGGACTGGACCGGCAATTCGGTCTATCTCTGGGCCATCGCCAATGCGGTCTATATGTCGCTGCTGGGCCCGAAGGGTTTCGAGGAAGTGGGCGCGCTGATCCTCCAGCAGGCCCACTACGCGGCCCGGGCGCTCGCCCGGATCAAGGGCGTTCGGATCCAGTTCCCGAAAGCCTTCTTCAAGGAGTTCGTGGTGAATTTCGACGGCACGGGCAAGACGGTGGCGCGGATCAACAAGGCCCTGCGCCGGCACCGCATCTTCGGCGGCAAGGACATCTCCCGGGAATTTCCGGAGTTCGGCCAAAGCGCTCTCTACTGCGTCACCGAAACCCACAGCCGCGAGGACATCGATCGCCTCGCCGCGGCCCTCAAGGAGATCGTCGGCAAATGAGCGGGGGGCAAATGAGCGAGAAGGACAAGCTCGCCACATATCATGCGCCGGTCTGGAGCGAGCCTGTGGTCATGGAACTCGGCCATCCCGGCCGGCGCGGCCAGATCTTCGCCGCCGCCGATGCCAAGATCCGAAAGGCCGTGGGCGAGGCCAGGAGCCTGCTGCCCGCCGCCATGCGCCGGCGCCAGGCGCCAGGCCTGCCCGAGCTCTCCGAGCCCGAGGTGCAGCGCCACTATCTGCATCTCTCCCAGGAGACCTTGGGCATGATGGGGATCAGCCTCTTCGGGACCTGCACGATGAAGTACAACCCGCGGGTCAGCGAGATGGTGGCCGCGCGGCCCGATCTCGCCGCGCTGCATCCCCATCAGCCGGAGGATACGCTCCAGGGGATTCTCGAGATCATCCATTCCTTCGATCTCATCCTGCGCGAGCTTTCGGGCATGGATCAATTCATCTTCCAGGCCGGCGGCGGGGCCGACGCCGCGTACACCAACTGCTGCGTCACGCGGGCCTATCACCAAGCGCGGGGCGAGCTCGCCCGGCGCGACGAGATCGTCACCTCGATCCAGGCCCATCCCTGCAATGCGGCGACTGCGGCCGCGGCAGGATTCAAGGTCGTGACCCTGCAGCTCGAGGAGAACGGCTATCCATCCCTCGATGCCCTGAAGGCCGCGGTATCGAATCGTACCGCCGCCCTGCTCATCGGCAATCCCGACGACATGGGGATCTACAATCCCGAGATCCGGGAGTGGACGCGCATCGTCCATGAGGCGGGCGGACTCTGCTTCTACGACCACGCCAACTTCAACGGCGTGATGGGCAAGCTGCGCGCCCGCGACCTCGGCTTCGACGCTTGCATGTACATGCTGCACAAGACCTTCGGGGCGCCCAAGGGCGGCGGCGGCCCCGCCGTCGGGGCCTATGGCTGCAGCCGGGCGCTGGCGCCGTTCCTGCCGACTCCGGTGGTGGCCAAGACGGCGGACGGCTATCGCCTCGACCATGAGCGACCGAAGAGCACCGGCAAGATCCGCGAATACTGGGGCAATGTTCCCCAGGTGATGAAGGCCTATGCCTGGGCGCGGGCCATGGGGGCCGAGGGAATCAACGAGGCCTCAGACCTTTCGGTGCTGGCCAACAACTACATGGACAAGAAGCTCGGCGAGATCCGCGGCCTCTCGCGCTCCAACCCGGATGTCGGCAAATGGCGCATGGAAATGACCCGCTGGGGCCTCGGCAAGCTGAAGGAGGAAACCGGCGTGGGCACCGCCGACGTCGCCAACCGCATGGCCGACTACGGCATCGACCCCTACTGGATGTCCCATGAGCCCTGGATCGTGCCGGAGCCCTTCACGCCCGAGGCGGGCGAGATGTATTCCAAGGAGGATCTGGACCGGTGGGTCGCGGTGATCGCCCGGATCGTCGAGGAGGCCTATGCCGATCCGGACCTGGTGAAGACCGCACCCCATGCCCAAGCGATCCATCGGATCAAGAGCGCGCCGCTGGACGATCCCAAGCAATGGGCCATGACCTGGCGCGCGTATCTGGCCAAGCATCGCCATGGCCAAGAAGCCGGCTGAGCGCAAGGAGGGCCGCGGCAAGCGGGCCGCGGCGCCGGCCGCTGGCCCCCCGCGCGGGCGGCGCCTGCGCGGCACGGGGGCGGCCTATGTCTACGACAGCCTGAAGGCCCAGATCCTCGACCTCGAGTTGAAGCCCGGCACGCTGCTCGACGAGACCGTGGTGAGCCGGCAGTTCGGCGTGTCGCGCTCCCCGGTGCGCGAAGCGCTCATCCGCCTGTCGGCCGAGGGGCTGGTCCAGAACCTGCGCAACCGGACCTCGATCGTGGCGCCCTTCGACATCGCAGCGCTTCCGGCCTATTTCGACGCCATGCAGCTGCTCTACCGCCTGACCGCGCGGCTGGCGGCGGCGAACCTGATTCCGGCCCGGATCGAGGGCCTGCGCAAGATCATGCATGATCATGAGAACGCGTTGCACGAGGGCGACATGCGCGCGATGGTGCGCCATAACCGCGATTTCCATATCGGCATCGCCGAGATGAGCGGCAATCCCTTCCTCGCCGGCTGGATGAGCGGGCTCCTCGACCAGGGCCAGCGGATCCTCCGCCTCTATGCCCGCAATCTCGGCGACCAACTGCCCGACAACCGCCTCAAGTCCCACCGGGACATGCTGTCGGCGATCGCGGCCGGCGACGCCGACAAGGCCGAAGCGGCAGGCCGCGCCGATGCCCAGGTGCTGATCGACGATTTCAAGCGCAACCTGTCCGACCGGCCGGCAGCTCTCTTGGAGCTCCACACGGCGAAGCCGCGCAAGCTGGCCGAGCGTTGAGCCACGGCCGCAGTTTTCGTCTCTGCCACGGGCCTCAAAGCTTTGTAGACATGGAGTATACTATTGACTCCGTCGCAAAACCTGCGCGAACATCGCGGCCGCGGGCGTTGCCTGCCTGAGGGACGAGGCGGCGGCCCCGTGCAACGCGGCAATCAAGGCGCGATCTCCGCCGCGCCGGTCAGGGAGGACCCTTATGCTGAAACGAATTACCTTGTCTTGCCTCGCCCTGGCGGCGGCGCTGACCTTCGGGTTGGCGTCGGCCCAAGCGAGATCGCTGGACGACATCATCAAGGACGGCACGATCCGAATCGGCATCAATCCGAACTTCCCGCCCATGAGCTCGCGCGGCTCTGACGGCAACTGGCAAGGCTTCGACATCGACGTCGGCAACAAGATCGGCGACGCCCTGGGCGTGAAGGTCGAGTTCGTGCCCACCGAGACGCCGCAGCGCGTGCCCTTCCTGGTCGCGGACAAGATCGACATCTCGCTGGGCGCCCTCACCCGCACCGTCGAGCGGGCGAAGCTCATCGAGTACACCGTGCCGCTTCACACCGAGGCGATGGCGGTCCTGACCACCGACAAGGTCACGGTGACCAGCTGGAAGGATTTCAACGACGCGAAATACACCCTGGCCGACATCCGCGGCGACTGGACGGTGGATTGGATCAAGCAGAATCTGCCGAACGCCAAGATGGCGCTGACCGACACCATTGCCGACACGGTCCGCACCGTCGCCCAAGGCCGGGCCGACGCCATCGTCGAGAATATCGACTTCTTCATGGCCCAGACCAAGAACTATCCGGACGTGCATTGGAAGGTGCTGCCGGAGACGATCAACGTTTCCTATGACGCCATCGGCGTGCAGCGAGGCAACTATCCGCTGCGCGACGTGCTCAACATCGCCCTCTACGACATGCACTCCTCGGACTTCATCAACCAGACCTGGGAGAAGTGGTACGGCGCGCCGATGCTGGTGAAGGTCGTGCCGAACCCCTACTGGTAAGCCTTACGTGAGCGCGAAGAGCGGGCTGCCCATGATGGGTAGCCCGCTCTTGCCCTCCTGGGCGCTGCGGGCCCGCGAGCGGGGATGAACTACACCTTTCAATTCGGCGTCGCCCTGCAGCAGCTTCCGGGACTGCTCCAGGGCGCGATCGTCACCTTCGAGCTCGGTCTTCTCACCTTCTGGGGCGGGGCTCTCATCGGGCTCCTGGGCGCCTCGCTCAAGACCTTCGGCGGGCCGGTGCTGCGCCGCGTCGCCGTCGCCTACGTGATCTTCTTCACCAATACGCCGGCCCTGATCCAGATCTACTTCCTCTATTACGGCCTGCCGGATTTCGGCATCCGCTGGGACGCCTTCACCTGCACGCTCATCGGGCTCACCCTGAACGCCGGCGCCTATCTGACCGAGATCATGCGCGCCGGCTTCATCTCCGTGCACCGCCACGAGATGGAGGCGGCCGAAACGCTGGGCATGTCCCTCTGGCAGCAGATCCGCTTCGTAATCGTCCCCCATATCGCCAAGACCATCTATCCGGCCTTGGCCAACTTCTTCGTCGTCATCCTGGTCATGGGAACCTCCGTCGGCGCGGTCATCGGGGTCAACGAGCTGACCGGCCAGGCGATCAACATCTCGACCGAGAACTACCGCTGGATCGAGATGTTCGTGGTCGTGGCCGGGATCTACGTGGTGCTGACCCTGATCGCGAGCCTGTCGCTGGCGCTGGTCGGGCGCTGGGCCTTCCGCGTCAAGGCGAAGATATTCTGATGCTGACCGAGATACTGCATCAGATGCCGCGGTTCTTCTCCGGCGGCCATCTCCTCCTCCTCTTCCAGGCCATGGGCATGACCCTGGCGCTGACCGCGATCGGCTGCGTGACCGGCTTCCTCGTCGCCTTCCTGCTGGTGCTGCTGCGCCGGAGCCCGGGCATCTGGGCGCTGCCTTTCAAGATCGCTGCCATCCTTTACGTCGAGATCTTCCGGCGGATTCCCTTCCTGGTGGTGACATACCTGGTGCTGTTCTTCATCCAGGCCTTCGTTTCCGACGCCTCCCTCTTCACCATCGCCGTCGTCGCCATCTGCATCTATGCCATCGCCTACACCGCGGAGATCATCCGCGGCGGGCTGGAATCCGTGGCCCGCCAGCAGGTCGAGGCGGCGACCGCGATGAATTTCAGCCGCTGGCAGACTCTGATGCGCGTCATCCTGCCCCAGGCCTGGGCCGTCATCCTGCCGCCCGCCGTCGCCTTCATGGTGGGCTTCATCAAGGATACCGCATTGGTCTCCCAGGTCGGCGTCTTCGAATTGACCTTTCGCGGCAAGGAGCTGAACAACGAGGGCTTTTCAGGCGTGCTCGTCTTCGGCACCATCGCGCTGCTTTATTTCGCCATGTCCTATCCCTTGAGCCGCTGCGGCGGATGGCTGGAGAGACGCCTTGCATCACCTCGAAGTCAAAGATCTCACCAGCGCCTACGGCCAACTTAGCGTCCTCAAGGGCGTCAACCTGGGCCTGAGCAAGGGCGAGGTCGTCGCCCTCATCGGCCCGTCGGGCTCGGGCAAATCGACGGTGCTCAGGGTGCTCATGGGCCTGACGCCGCCCACCGGCGGGCAGGTCCTGATCGACGGCACGCCGGTCGACTACCGCAAGGCCCGGAGCGTCAGGGCGGCGCGCGACCGCATGGCCATCGTCTTTCAGCAATACAACCTGTTCCAGAACATGGACGTGCTGCGCAACGTCACCATCGCGCCGGTCAAGATCAAGGGACGCCCGCGGCGCGAGGTGGAGGCGGAGGCCGAACGCCTGCTGGCCAAGGTCGGCCTGGCCGAAAAGCATCACGCCTATCCCGACGAGCTTTCCGGCGGCCAGCAGCAGCGGGTCGCCATCGCCCGGGCGCTGGCGCTGAGGCCGGAGATCCTGCTCCTCGACGAAGTGACCTCGGCGCTCGATCCCGAGCTGGTAAACGAGGTGCTCGACACCATCCGCGGCCTGGCAGCCGAAGGCATGACCATGCTCATCGTCAGCCACGAGATGGCCTTCGTGCGCGAGGTCGCCTCCAAGGTCGTGATGATGGACAAGGGTCTGGTGGTCGAGGAGGGCCCGCCCAAGCAGATCTTCGACAACCCGCAAACCGACCGCGCCCGCGAATTCGTGGGCAAGATCCTGAGGCACTGAGCCGCCGCCGGGCCGGCTACCGCAGCACCGAAAAGCGCGAGAGGTCGATCGCGGGTTTGCGGCCGAGGACGAGCTCCGCCGTGGTGAGCGCCGAGATCGGCCCGGCGGTGAAACCCATCCAGGGGAACATGTTCATAAAAAATCCGGGCAGGCCCGGTACCTCGCCAATGATGGGCTTCCAGTCGGCGGTGCCGTTGACGATCGCAGGCCACACCCGGAGCAGGCGCGCCGAGGCGACTTTCGGCACCACCGCCGCTGCGGTCGCGAGATTGGCCCGCAAGGAAGCGAGGTCGACGGCGGGGCGGTCGGCCGCTTTGCTCCAACGGGCCGGCCAGCCGCCGCCGATGAGAAGCGAGCCGTTCTTGGCCTGCTTCAGGGTCAGCTTCTCGCCGGCGAAGTAGACGAGATGGGGAATGAAGGGCTCGACCGGTTCGGTCACGTTGACCTGGATCGGGTGGCCTTCGATGGGAAGTTCGAGGCCCAGCATCTTGGCGACCCGCCCGGCTTCCGCACCGGCGCTGTTGACGACGCGGCGCGCGCGAATCGGCCCGGCGCTGGTCTCGGCCCGATAGCCGTTCCCTTCCACCGCGAGACCCAGCAGCGTCCTGTGCCCCAGGATGCGCGCGCCATGTTTCAGCGCCGCGCGGGCGAAGGCCGGCGTCGCCTTCAGGGGATTGGCCTTGCCCTCGGTCGGACAGAAGGCCCCGCCCAGGATATTCGGCGCGATGTAAGGCGCCACGCGCTCAAGGTCATGGCGTTCCAGCCACTGGACCTCGAGGCCATGGGCCCGCTCGATCGCCATCTTGCGCTCGATATCCTGTCGCTGCGCCTCGGTCGCGGCGAGGAGAATCCCGCCGTCGACGGAGACTTCCAGGTCGGCGCCGAGCTCGGCTTCGAGTCCGCGCCAGAGCCGGATCGAATCGACCAGCAGGGAAATGGCCGGCGCGAAGGCCGTCGCCCAGGCTTCGCCCTCGGTCACGAAGGGTTCGTGAGGAATCTGGGCGTGCAGGCTGCCGGCATTGGCGCCGGAGGCCTGGGCATTTAGGTCGTCGCGCTCGATGAGCATCGCCTCTACGCCCTCGCGGGCGAGGTAGTAGGCCGTGGCGACACCGGCGAGGCCGCCGCCGACGATCAGGACGTCCGTTTGCATCGCGCGGGGGGTCTGCATGTCACGAGAAAGGGGGTTGTCCGCATTCGGCTTGCGCCATAAGTATACAGTGAGTATACGCTAGCTGGATCGGGTTGGCCGGCTGAAACTTGCGCGCCCCCGAACGCCAGAGCCAGGAGGGATCGAGCGATGCCCAAGCAGTTTCGCGGCAGCTACACCGTCACCATCACGCCCTTCACCGAGGACGGCAGGAAGATCGACCTCGCCGCCTGGCGCCGGTTCCTGGACTGGCAGATCAAGACCGGCGTGCCCGGCATCATCATCCTCGGCACAACGGGAGAGTTCCTCACCATCTCCGACGAAGAGCGGCGGATGTTCGTCGAGGCGACGGTGAAGCATATCCGCGGCCGCATGCACGTCCTGGTCGGGACCATGAACGCCTACACGGTCCATGCCGTGCGCTACAGCCGCGAGGCCGAGGAGCTGGGCGCCGACGGCCTGATGATCCTGCCGCCCTACTACTACACGCCGACGGAGGACGAGATCTTCGCCTACTACAAGGCGATCTGCGAGAAGGTCTCGATCCCCATCATGCTCTACAACAACCCCTTCACCTCCAACGTGGACATGTCGGCCAAGCTGGTGGCGCGCCTCACCAAGTCCTTCGAGCAGGTCCGCTACATCAAGGAGGCGAGCCAGGAGATGGCCCGGGTCTACGACATCGTCGAGGAGACCAAGGGCGTGATGAACGTGTTCGCCGGGCAGCGCATCGTCGAATCCTATCTCTACGGCGCCGTCGGCTACGTGAACCCCTACGGCAACTATATCCCGCGCGCCTCCTATCGCATCTGCGACTACATCCTCGAAGGCCGCATCGAGGACGCCAAGAAGATCGAGCGGGCGATCGGCCGGATGCAGGTGGTCATCAACGAAGGCCACCCCACCTATGGCCACCAATGCTATTCCAAGGCGCTTGCCGCCGCCGCCGGCTATCCGGTCGGCGACGTGCGTCCGCCGCTGACCACGTTCAAGGAACTGGGCAGGGAAGGCGAGGCACGCCTGAAGAAGCTGAAGGCGATCATGCGGGAGCTGGACGAACTGATGGACCGGCTGGAAGCGCGCGAGCCTGTCGCGAAGTCCATGCGGGTGGCGGCGGAATAGCGGCGCGTGCCGGCCCCTTTGCCTGCTGGCGCCGGCGCGGCCGTCATCCGGCCGGGCGAGCTGCCGCTGGAGGCCGAGCCGGAGAACGGGCTCACCTACCGGCGCATCGTCAAGCGCGACCGGCATGGGGCCGGCCTCAGCATGACCTGGATTTCGCTTCGCGGCCGGCATCGCCGGCTCGTCTGCCATGAGAGCGACCGCGTCTATTATATCCTCGCCGGAAGCGCTTCCTTCCGGCTCGGCGAGCAACCGGCCGAGACCGTGAGCGCCGGCGACAGCGTCTTCATCCCCCGCGGCACGGCCTATGATTTCGAGGGCGCCATCGACTATCTGGTGATGAACGGGCCTGCCTTCCGTCCCGGTTCCGACGAATACCTCGCGTGACTCTTCGGCGCTTGTGGCGCCGCAGGAAATCCTGCAAGAACTCCCCTCTCTCCAATATGCGGAGCATCACGTGGCCCACGCGAAACTCTTCACGCCGCTTGCCATCAGGTCCCTTACCTTGCGCAACCGCGCGGTGCTCTCGCCCATGTGCCAATACCAGGCCTTGGACGGACGGATGCAGGAATGGCATTTCGCCCATCACGGCCGCTTTGCCGCCGGCGGGCTCGCCGCCGCCTTCGTGGAAGCGACAGGCGTCACGCGCGAGGGCCGCATCACCTATGGCTGCACCGGCATCTGGGAAGATGGTCAGCTCCCGGGGCTGAAGCGGATCACCGCGCTCTACAAGGCCTTCGGCGTCATACCGGGAATCCAGATCGGCCATTCGGGCCGGCGGGGGAGCGCGCTCAGGCCCTGGGATGGCGCATCGCCCATCAAGACGACGGACGGTCCCGAGCCGGCCTGGCAGACCGTGGGTCCGAGCCCCGTCCCCGAGAAAGAAGGCTCGCCGGTGCCGAGGCAATTGAGCGTGGCGGAGATCGAAGGGCTGGCCGAGGCGTTTCGCGCCGCGGCGGCCCGGTCGCTCGCCGCCGGTTTCGAGATCCTGGAGATCCATGGCGCTCACGGCTACCTCGTCCATTCCTTCTTCTCGCCGGTCAGCAACCGGCGCACCGATGAGTTCGGTGGCAGCCTCGAAAACCGGATGCGCTTCCCGCTCATGGTCGCCGATGCCGTGCGCTCGGTCTGGCCCGCGGCCTTGCCGCTCTTCCACCGCGCGTCTTGCGTCGACAATGTCCCGGGCGGGCTTTCCATCGAGGACACGGTGGCCCTGGCGCGCGCGCTGAAGGCCCGTGGCGTCGACGTCATCGACTGCTCCTCGGGCGGCATGGCGGGCGCTGCGACCCTATCCACGGCCAAGATCAAGCCCGGCTATCAGGTCCCCTATGCCGCTGCGGTGCGCAAGGGTGCGGAAATCCCGACCATGGCCGTGGGTGCCATCGTCGAGCCGAAACAGGCCGAGGCGATACTGCAGGCCGGCGAAGCCGATCTCGTCTGCCTCGGCCGTCAGATGATGGCCGAGCCTCATTGGCTCTATCGGGCTGCCCTCGAGCTCGGCGAGGAGAATCCCCACGCCGTGCTGTCCAAGTACTACGCCTTCTACCTCGAACGCCGGGCCGCGGTGCTGGAGCGCTGAGCATCGGCACATTGCGGCGGTCGCCGGACGCTTGTTCCTGACGACCGCGAAGGGAAAGTCGGATGCGCATCGTCCGAATCGACGTGTTTGCGAAATCCTACAGGGTCGCCGGCGGCATGTTCTCCATGTCGGGCGGCAAGTCCGCGTCGGAGCAGGACGCCACCATCGTTCGGATCGAGACCGACGACGGGCTCGTCGGCTGGGGCGAGCAATGCGGCTTCAGCCCCCGCTACCTCGCCGCCCATGGCGAGGGGGCACGGGCCGGGCTGAAGCTGATCGCACCTGCCGTGATCGGCCTCGATCCCCGCGCCGTGCAGCGCGTCTATGACGCCATGGATGGCGCCCTCAAGGGCCACGACTACGCGAAATCGGCCCTCGACATGGCATGCTGGGATGTGCTCGGGCGCGCCAGTGCGCTGCCGCTCCGGGATCTTCTCGGCGGCGGCTATCGCGAGCAGCTGCCGGTCTACGTCGGCATCGGCATCGGCCCGCCGGAGCGTATGCGCGAATCCTGCGAGTGGGCGCGGGCCGCCGGCTATCGCCGTATTCAGCTGAAGGTGGGAAGCGACGTGGCGACCGACATTGCCCGAATCGAGGCCTGTCTCGAAGTGCTCGGGGGGTTCGAGAAAGTCATCGTCGATGCCAACGGTTTTTGGAGCCAGCATGATGCGGTCCGGGTCGTCGGCGCACTGAACGACCGCGACATCTTCTTCGAGCAGCCCTGCGCGAGGATGGACCAATGCGCGGCAGTGCGCCGACGCTCCAGGCGTCCGTTCATCCTCGACGAGAGCATCGAGGGGATGGACGATATCCTGCGGGCGAAGCAGTCCGAAGCGGCCGATGCGGTCATGCTCAAGTTCTCCCGTTTCGGCGGCGTCACGCCCGTTCGCCGCGCCCGCGATCTCTGCCTTCACCTCGGCCTTGCCATGACCATCGAGGATTCGGCCGGCGGCGATATCGTGAGCGCCGCCATGGCCCAGGTCGGCGCCACCATCCCGGACGGGCTCCTCATCAATGCCTCGCTGATCGGGCGCATGGTCGAGGAGCGGATCGCGACCGACTGGTCGCCGCTCGACGGCGGGGGTTTCGGCACATTGCCGCCCGGGCCGGGCCTTGGAATCACGGTCGACGAGGCTCGTCTCGGCGCTCCAGCGTTCACTATTGGCCCCTCGCGTCGATGATCCCGAGGACGGCCCGCCAACTTAGCGAATGTAACTCGCGCCGTTCACGTCCAGGGTGGCGCCGGTGAGATGCCGGCAGCTGCCCGTGGCGAGGTAGGTCACCAGGGACGCGACGTCGCTGGGCGGAATCCATTCGCCCATGGCCAGGTTGGCCGTCACCGCCTGCTCGCCGCCCTGGCTCGCCGCGAAGTTCTCGGACAAGCGCGTGCGCACCACGCCCGGCGCCACGATGTAGGCCAGTATGTTTTCCTTGGCATAGGCCCGCGCGATGGTCTTGGTCGTCGCCATGACGGCGGCTTTGGAAGCGGCATAGGCGATGGTGATGGGATTGGTCGAGCCGCGCTGGGCGTTCCAGCTCGAAATCGTTATGAGAATCCCGCCGCCCACTTTGCGGTAATGGCGGACCGCGCCCCGCATCAGATCGGCCGGCGCCTTGACGTTGACCTGGAGCGTCTCGGCCCAGGTCTTTTCCCAGACCGGATCGGGGTCGTCGAAGCCACCCTCGAAGGCCATGATCGCCGCATTGCTCACCAGCACATGGATGCGGCCTTTCCAGGCGAGCGCCTCGCTCCAGAGCCGGTCCGCCTCACCGGGCTTGGCGAGATCGGCGCCGATCAGCTTCACCCGCGCCTTGGCGATGCCTGCGGTCGCTGCCTCGGCCCCCTTCCGGTCGCTGCTGTAATGGGCGATGACATCCGCACCTTGCCGGCCGAGGGCATCGACAATGGCCGCGCCAATGCCCTTCGAGGCCCCGGTCACCAGGATGGTCTTGCCGGTGAGATCGAACACGGGTGTGGCTCCTTGCATTCTCCAGCCCGAGGATAGCAGCAAAGCGTCCGGCGAGAGCTACCCGGCGCCGGCGTCCACCATGAGGGCTTGCCCGGTGACGCCCGAGGAGAGATCGCTGGCGAGGAAGAGCGCCGCACCCGCCACATCGGCCAGGCTCGGCATGCGGCCCAGCGCGGTCTTGCCATAAAGCTCGAGGGTTTCCGCTGCCGTTGCGCCGCCTTGTTCCTGGCGCCGGGCAAGCCGGGTCAACAATGCCTCGGTCGCGACAGGCCCGGGGCAAAGGGCGTTGACCCGGATGGCGAAGCGGCCGACGTCCAGGGCCGCGGCACGGACGATCCCCAGCACCGCGTGCTTGCTTGCCACATAGGCTGCCTGCCTGGCATGGCCAACCGCGGCGTTGACCGAGGCCATGGCGATGATCGTGCCGCCTGCGGGCTTCATCAGTGGCACCGCGAGTTTCAAAGTCGCCGCGACGCCGCGAGCATTGACGGCGAAGACCGCATCCCATTCGGCAAGGTCGATGGCCTCGCTGTCATGCCAGGGAGGAACGATGCCGGCATTGGCGACCACGATGTCGAGCCCACCCAGCTCCTGCTGCGCCGCGGCGAGAGCGCGGGCGAGACCTGCCTCGTCGCGCACGTCGCCTCTGGCATGGCTCCAGCCTTGCGGCAGCGGGCGGGCGGGAGCCGCGAAATCGAAGGCGACGCCGCGTGCTCCAGCATCGGCGAAGGCTTCCACGATGGCGAGACCGAGGCCTGCGGCACCGCCGGTGACGAAGGCTCGCTTGCCGCCCAGCAGATCGGCCACCGGTCTAGGCCCGCGGCTTCAAGGGTTGATCGATGTCGGGCGCGACCCAGCCATCGGGCGGTGGCCGGCGCCGGGTCCGATAGAGATTGACCGTGAAGCCGGCGTCGCAACCGTTCATCTCCATTCGCCGCTCGGCGATCCGCCAGCCCTCCCGCGTCCGCTTCAGCCGGTCGTGATACTGGCCCATCACCGTGGCAGTCGAGCCGTCCGGCCGCTCATGCCAGGCGAGGACATAGCTCAGCGACCTGGCGTTGTCCGGGCCCTCGAAAGCAACCTGGATGTTGGAGAGATGATGAGAAGTGCGCGACCAGCGCCACATCCGCTCCAGGGATTTCGCCACCCCGGCGGCGCCCCGGCTTTGCATGCGCTCTTCGGGGCCGTATTCGACCCGGCAGTCCTCGGTGAAGACCCGGGCGATGGCCGGAAGGTCCATGAGGTCGAGGGCCCGGCAATATTCGGCCAGGAGATCGGCGATTTCCTGCCGGTCGGCCAGCCTGTGGCTATCGCTCATGATGGCGTCCCCCGTTGCTCCGGATGCGACGGCGATTCAATGGCCCGCGAAGATGCCTGTCAACGAAGGGGCTTTGTTGACAGGGCTCCCGGCGGTCGATGGAATGAGCGCCGTCTTTCGCCCGGGGATGCCAATGTGCGCCACGCCTACCGTCGCGACCGATTCCTTCCGCGTGGCCGGAACGGAGCCCGGGCCTGAAGGCGTGACATTCGAATTCGAGGGCCGGCCTATCCGCGGCCGGCGCGGCGAATCTCTCGCCGCCGCGCTGACCGCCGCGGGCGAGCGCGAATTGCGCCGGACGCGTACCGGCCCTTCGCGGGGCCTCTTCTGCGGCATGGGCGTGTGCCAGGAATGCCTGGTGGAGGTCGATGGCGTGCCCGGCCAGCGCGCCTGCATGACCAAGCTCGACCGGCCGATGCAGGTGCGCCGGCAGGATGTCCTTCCCGCCGCCCGGACCATCGACAGGAGCGCGAAGCATAACGCGCATGCCGCGGCTCTAGAGCCCGACCTGATGGTGCTGGGCGGCGGCGCCGGCGGGCTCAACGCCGCGACCTTGGCGGCCAAAATCGGCGCGAAGGTGCTGCTGGTGGACGAGCGGCCCATGGCCGGCGGCCAGTTTTACAAGCAGCGCCTGGAGGCTTCGGGCATCGCCGGCAATCTTCCCGATGACGCCCAGTTCGCCGGTGGCCGGGCGCTGATCGCGCGCGCCAGGCAGGCCGGTGTGACCATGATGCAGGGCGTCCAGGTCTGGGGCGCCTTCGAGCCCCTCGACCTCATGCTGTTCGACGGCAAGCAGAGTCGCCTCTGCCGGCCCAAACGCCTGATCGTCGCCACCGGCGCCTATGAACGCGGGCTCCCCGTCCCGGGCTGGACGCTGCCGGGCGTCATGACGACGGGTGCGGCCCAGACTCTGCTGCGCAGCTACGGCGTGCTCGCCGGGAAACGTCTCCTCGTCGCCGGCAACGGGCCGCTCAATCTCCAGGTCGCTCTCGAGCTCGCGCGAGCCGGCGCCGCGGTCGCCGCGGTCGCCGAGCTGGCGCCGGCACCCGGACCGGGGTCGTTCACGGCTCTGCTGCAAATGGCGACCAGCACGCCGGATCTCCTGTTCCAGGGCCGGCGCTATGTCGCCGAGCTTGCGCGCCGCGGCATTCCGCTGCTTCACGGTCATGCCCTGGCAAGCGTCGAGAAGACCGGGACTGGGCTCAAGGCCAGGCTTCGCCGCTGGCCGGGTGCGCAGGATGCGGCTTCTGTCGAGTTCGACGTCGGCGCGGTCCTGATGGGCTATGGATTCATGCCGTCCAACGAGATCCTCCGCGCTCTCGGATGCCTCCATGCCTTCGATCCCGCTTGCGGTCATCTGGTCTGCCAAAGGGACGCGGAATGCAGGACCAGCCTGGAGGCGGTCTATGCCGTCGGCGATTGCGCCGGCCTCGGCGGCGCCCGGGCGGCGGAAGCCGAGGGCGTGATCGCGGGCCTCGCCGCCGCGCGCTCTTTGAATCTGTCGCCTTCCGCCGAGGCAATTCGCGAAGCCGAGACGGCCCGCCGGGCGCTCCGTCGGCATCGGCGCTTTCAACAAGGGCTGTGGCGGGTCTTCCAGGCGCCGCGGCCGATGGCCGAGCTTGCCGGTGGCGAAACCCTGGTCTGCCGCTGCGAGGAGCTGGCCCTCTCCGATATCGAGCCCGGCTTCGCGGCCGGATCGGCAGGGATCGGCGCCGTCAAGCGGGCGACCCGGGCCGGCATGGGCCGCTGCCAGGGCCGCTATTGCGGACCGATGCTCGCGAGGCTGGCGGCCGATCGCCAAGGTGTCGCGCTGGACGAGGCGGCCTATTGGGCGCCACGCCCGCCGGTGAAGCCGATCGCTATCGCCGACATCATTGCCGGGGACTAAGGCGGAACGGCGCCGGGCGGTCGGGTTGGGTGGTGACCACGGCCACCGGCATGACCGGCCCGACATCGGCGCGCGCCACCTGGAAACGCTGGACGATCATGGCCAGAACCAGAGTCGCCTCGGCCATGGCGAAATGGGCGCCGACGCAGACCCTTGGTCCGGCGCCGAAGGGCAGATAAGCGAGCCTCGGGACCGGCGGCCCATCGCCGAGGAAGCGCGAGGGATCGAAGCTCTCCGGATCGCGCCAGAACTTGCGATGGCGATGGAGAATCCAGGGCGCGATCATGACCAGGGTGCCGGGCGGGATTGCCGTCTCCTGCCAGCGGTCGGCAACGACGCATTGGCGCACCATGACGAAGGCGGGGGGATAGAGCCTGAGGGCCTCGCTGACCACGGCACGGGCATAGACGAGCCTTGGCAGAGCCGCCGAACCGGCCGTAGGCGTGAGCGCCAGGCCGCGGACCTCTTCGGCCAGCCGGTCTTGGACATCCGGCGCCGAGGCCAGAAGATAGAGCGACCAGAACAGGGCGAGCGCCGTGGTCTCATGGCCGGCGACGATCATGGTCGCGACCTGGTCGCGCAGCTCTCCGGCCGAGAATCCCTGGCCCGTTTCGGGGTGGCGCGCCGTCCGCAGCAGATCGAAGAGATCGCGCGGGGCATCCGGATCGGGCGCATCGGGGCGGGTGGCGATGATCGCGTCCATGAGCCGCAGCCACTCGGCGCGAAAGCGCCGGCGCGCGAGATCGCGCAGGTTCGGGATCGCCACCGGCAGCACGATGTCAAAGAGATGAGGCCGGCCGAGCCTTTCGCCGAAGCGCCGGATCAAGCCGCGCATGGCCGGGCCATGCTGCTGCATCTCGAGGGAGAACATGGAGCGTCCGGCGATCTCGAGCGCCAGGATTTGCATGGTGGCCAGGAGATCGACGGGTGCGGACGCGGCAGCGAGCCGGGCGAGCGACTCCTCGGTCGCGCTGGCGACGTGGCTGAGGAGAAGCGGCACCACCCGCGGCGCCAGGGCCGGGGCGATGATTTGGCGCTGGAACCGCCAGGCCTCGCCGTCGCTGAGGAACAGGCCCTCGCCCACGAGCGGCCGCAGGATTCGGATGGTTGCCCGCGAGCGCCGATAGTTGCCGGCATTCTCCACCAGCACATGGCGGATCGCCTCGGGGGCGTTCAGCAGCAGGAGCTTCCGGCCGAGGAAGCGCTGGTGCAGAACCTCGGCCTCATAGGCTTCGCGGGGCCAGGCGGCGAGCGCGTTGCTGCCGAGCGCCGCCATGCGGCGATGCCAGCTGAGCTCCTTGGCCGGGACCTTCGGGCCGATGGCCTGAAACTGAGTCGATGCGCTCACTGGATCCGCTCTTCGATCCCGATGTTTCCGGAGCCGTGGGCCGGCGTGGAGCAGGCTTCAATTCTAGCATGCCGGGCAGGATTCACGGGGTCAGCCCGATTCGAGCTGGCCCGATCTTACTCATCTAGGTCGTCTGAAGGGCAGGACTTACGCCCGCGGCAGCGTTCTGCTCCAGGGAGCCTTCGACCCGCTCGCTGAAATGGCAGGCAACCGATCCGCCTCGCTGCACGGCCGTCAGTTCCGGTTCCCTGGTCCGACATTCCTCGGGATCGCCCAGCCGCTTGCATAGCCAGCAGCGGCTGCGAAAGCGGCAGCCAGCGGGCACCTCCGAGGAGCTCGGCATGTCGCCGGCAAGGATGATCCGCTTGCGGCTGGCCTCGATGCGCGGATTGGGCACCGGTGCGGCCGAGAGCAGCGCGATGGTGTAGGGATGCAAAGGCCGGCGGTAGAGTTCGCTCGCGTCGGCCACTTCCACGATCCGCCCCAGATACATGACCATGATCCGATTGCTGATGTAGCGGACGGCCGCGAGGTCGTGGGAGATGAACAGATAGGCGAGGCCGAGGTCCTTCTGCAGGCGCTTCATCAGGTTCAGGATCTGGGCCTGGATCGAGACGTCGAGAGCGCTGATGGGTTCGTCGGCGATGACGAGATCGGGATCGAGCGCCAGAGCCCGGGCGATGCCGATGCGCTGGCGTTGTCCGCCGCTGAACTGATGGGGAAAGCGCGTCATGGAACGGCGCGGCAGGCCGACAATATCGAGAAGCTCCAGCACCCGCGCCCGGCGTTCGGCCGCGTCGCCCCGACCATGGATCGCCAGCGGCTCGCCGATGATGGCGCCCACGGTCATGCGGGGATTGAGGCTGGAGTAGGGATCCTGGAAAATCATCTGGACGCGCCGGCGCAGCTCGGCGCCGACCTCGCTCGACGGCCCCAGGATGTCCCGTCCCTCGAGGCGGATGGAGCCGGCCGTGGGCTCGTTCAGCCGCACCAGGGCCCGGCCGGTGGTGCTCTTGCCGGACCCGGACTCTCCGACCAGGCCGAGAGTCTGCCCGTAGTGAAGATCGAAGCTGACGCCATCGACGGCGCGCACGGCACCCGCATGGCGCTGCCACAACAGGCCCCGGGTGATGGGGAAATGCACCGCGAGATCCTTGACGGCGAGAAGGGGCGGCCGCGGTCCGGCGCCGGCAGCTTCTTTGCCTTCAGCGGGAATCACGGGCCCTCCCATCCTTCCGGCGGGGCAGCCGGCGCGAAGCCCGGGCGCATCGGCCGGCCGGCAAGCGCTTCGCCGGCGCTGACGGGGTTGTGGCAGGCGACCCCGTGGGCGGAATCGGCCGGCAGAAGCACTGGGTTCTCCCGCCAGCAGGCGTCGATGCGCCATGCGCAACGGGGCGCGAAGGGACAACCCCGGATCGGCATATAGGGATCGGGCGGCGCGCCCTCGATGGGCACGAGACTGTCCCCCGCGGCATCATCGAAGCGGGGCAGGGAATGGAGGAGCCCGACGGTATAGGGATGGAGCGGGCGATCGAAGATCTCGGCCGTCGGCGCCCTTTCGACGATATAGCCCGCATACATCACCAGGACGCGCTGGGTCATGGCCGCGACCACGCCGAGATTATGGGTGATCAGCAACACCGCCGTCCCGCTCCGGCGGGTCAGCTCCGCCACCAGCTCCAGCACCTGGGCCTGGATGGTGACGTCGAGCGCGGTGGTCGGCTCGTCGGCGATCAAGAGCTTCGGTGCCAGGCAGAGCGCCATCGCCAGCATGACCCGCTGGCGCATGCCGCCGCTGAGCTGATGGGGATAGCGCTCCACCTGGCGCTCGGGTTCCGCGATCCCGACCATGCGCAGCAGCTCCACGGCACGCGCCTTCAGCTCTGCCCTGGCCAGGCGCTTGTGGGCCGTCAGCGCCTCGGTCAGCTGCCGGCCGATGGTGAGGACGGGATTGAGGGAGGTCATGGGGTCCTGGAACACCATGGAGATATCCCGGCCGCGGATCTCGCGCATCCGGCTTTCCGGCAGGCCGACGAGTTCGGTGCCGGCGAACCGGATGCGGCCCGCGGCGATGCTTGCATGGGAACGGGGCAGAAGGCCCATGATGGCGAGGCTTGTGGCGCTCTTGCCGCAACCCGACTCCCCGACGATGGCGAGTGTCTCGGCAGCCTCGAGGTCGAAGCTCACGCGGTTGACCGCATGCACCGTCCCGTCCTCGGTGCGAAATCGAACGGCCAGATCCTGAACCGACAGCAGCATGGCGAGCCCGCGATGGCTATGCTAGAGCCTGATTCACGGGTCAGCTTGATAGAAGCTGACCCGATCTTGCTCTAGGGACGAACCATGGGGGCGCTGAGGCTCGAGGGCAAGTTCGCGATCGTGACCGGGGCCGGCAATGGCATCGGCGCGGCCATAGCCGAGGTGCTTGCCGCGGCCGGTGCCGGTGTCTGTTGCGCCGACCTCGATGAAGCGGCCGCGATGGCGACTGCCGAAGCAATCGTTGCCGCCGGCGGCTTCGGATTCGCCCAGGCGGTCGACGTGGGCGACGGCAATTCCGCCCAGCACGCCGTCGCCGCGGCCGTGGCGCGCTTCGGCGCGCTGCATATCCTGGTCAACAACGCGGCCGTCTTCCCGCGGAAGGCCACAGTCGTCGAGCTTGCCGAGGCCGAATGGACGCGCGCGCTTTCGGTCAACATCGGCGGCGCATTCCACATGAGCCGCCAGGCCATCCCGCATATCAAGGCGGCCGGTGGCGGCAGCATCATTCACATGGCGTCCCAGATGGCGCGGGTCGGCTCGGCCGGCGACGCCGCATACTGCGCGTCCAAGGCGGCGCTGCTGGGGCTGGCCAAGGCCATGGCCCTCGATCACGCCAAGGATGGCATTCGCGTCAACACGCTTTCCCCCGGCGGTATCGCCACCCGTCAGATGAAGATCGAATTCGGCGACCTGGAGACTGCGGAGCGGGACTGGGGACGTGCGATGCATCCCATCAGGCGTCTCGGCCGGCCGGAGGAGATCGCTCGTGCTGCTCTGTTCCTGGCGAGTGAAGAGTCCTCCTTCATGACCGGCGCCGACCTGCTGATCGACGGCGGCTACACGGCCCAATAGCCCTTTCGGCGAACCGACTTGCCTTGCGGTCGCCGCTGGCGAAAGATGCCGGCCCGTTCTCAGCCGCCATCGAGGTTCATGCCTTTGTTGACCATCAATCCCGATCGACTGCTGGCCGATCTCCTGGCGCTGCGCCGGTTCGGCGCTCATGGCAACGGCGTCGTGCGCCTGGCGCTTTCGCCCGTCGACATGGATGCCCGGCACTGGCTCGTGGGTCGGATGAGCGAGGCGGGGCTGGATGCCGGCATCGACGGCGTCGGCAGCGTCTTCGGCCGCTCGCGCAAGCTGGGCCCGGCTCTCGTCATCGGCTCCCACACCGACACCCAGCCTACGGGCGGCTGGCTCGACGGCGCCATGGGCGTGATCTGCGGGCTGGAGATCGCTCGCGCCTTCGCCGAATCGGGCGATACAAGCGAACTGGCCATCGACGTCGGATCCTGGATCGACGAGGAGGGTACCTTCGCCGGTTATCTGGGCAGCCGCTCCTTCATCGGCGAGCCGGTGGATGAGGCGATTGCTGAGGCCCGCAACCGCGAAGGTCAGACACTCATGGACGCGCTTCGGGCGGGCGGGATCGCCGGACGGCCGCGCGCTCGGCTGGAGCCCGGCCGGCATGTTGCCTATCTGGAGCCCCATATCGAACAGGGCGGGCGTCTGGAGGCCGAGGGCAAGAAGATCGGCGTGGTGACGACGATCGTCGGCATCCGGGAGATGCGGGTCACATTCCTCGGCCAGCGCAATCATGCCGGGACGACGCCGATGACGATCCGCAGAGACGCAGGTGCCGCTCTCATCGCCTTCGCCCATCGGCTCGATGCTGCCTTTCGTGCCTTGGCGGGGCCCGAGACGGTCTGGACGATCGGGCGCATCGATCTGGATCCGGGTTTCCTCAGCATCGTTCCGGGGCGCGCCGAGATGCTGCTCCAGTTCCGCGACGCGGACGCGGGACTTCTGGCGCGCATGGAGGCGAAGCTCGCCGAACTTGTTCAGGACGCCGACAAAGCCGGCCCGGTGCGCGTCTCGATGGAGCCCGCCGACGCGCCGGTCGAGCCGACGGTCATGAATGCGGATATTCAAACCCATATCGCTGCCGCCGCCGAGGCCGAGGCGCCGGGCCGATGGATTCGCATGCCGAGCGGTGCGGGCCATGATGCCCAGGTGATCGCCGCCCGGCTTCCCTGCGGCATGCTCTTCGTGCCCAGCATCGGCGGCGTCAGTCACGACTTCGCCGAGGATACTGGGGCCGAAGACATCGTGCTGGGCTGCCGCGTGGCTGCGGCCGCCGCCGCGTCCATCCTGCGCTCGTTCTCGAAGCGGCCGGCTTAGCGGGCGACGCGGCCGAGCGGCTTTGCTGCCTCCGGTTTGTCGCAAGGCAGGAAGCGGCCGCGACCGGCCTTGCCCGCCGGCTTCCCGTCGCGCCAGACCGCCTCGCCGCGCGAGAAGGTCATGATCGGATAGCCCTTCACCTTGAAGCCCTCGTAGGGCGTGAAGTCCATGCGATCATGCAGCATGGAACGGCCGATGGTTACTTCGCGCTCCGGGTCCCAGATGACGAGGTCGGCATCGGAGCCGACCGCGATGGTGCCCTTGCGCGGATAGAGGCCGTAGATCTTGGCCGCGTTGGTCGCCGTGACGGCGACGAAGGTGTTGAGGTCGATGCGGCCCTTGCCCACGCCCTCGGAGTAGAGCAGCGCCATGCGCGCCTCGACTCCGGGAACGCCGGGGGCGACGTGGCGGAAATGGGGATGGGGCCCGTGCACCCGTTTGCCCTGGTTGCCCTCGAACAGGAAGGAACAGTGGTCGGAGGAAACCACCTGAAAATAGCCGCCGGCAATGCCGCGCCAGAGGTGGTCCGGGTTGGTCTTGTCCCGAGGTGGCGGCGCGCAAAGGTATTTGGCACCCTCCCAGCCGGGCTGGGCGATCAGCTCTTCGTTCAGGAACAGGTATTGGGGACAGGTCTCGCCGTAGACCTTGAGGCCCCGGTCGCGGGCCCATTTGATCTGCTCCAGCGCCTCGCGGGCCGAGACATGGACGATGAGCACGGGCACGTCGATGATCTCGCCCAGCGAGATGGCCCGATGGGTCGCCTCGCGCTCCACCGCCATGGGCGCCATCTTCGGGAATTGGGCCAGCGAGGTGTCGCCGCTGGCCGACAGCTTCTGGGTCAGCCAATGGATGCAGTGGTCGTTCTCAGCGTGGATCATGACCATGGCGCCGGTGCGCCGGGCCATGTCGAGCACCTGGAGGATCTGGAGGTCGTTGAGGACGAAGCCTTCGTAGGTCATGTAGATCTTGAGGGAACTGTAGCCGTCCTCGATCAGGGCCGGCAGCTCCTGGCCCAGCATCTGGTCGCTGGTGTCGGTCACCATCAGGTGGAAGGCATAGTCGACCACGGCCTTGCCCTCGGCCTTTTTGTGATAGTCCTGGACCGACTGGCGCAAGGATTTGCCGGCTTCCTGTTGTACGAAGGGAACCAGCGTCGTGGTCCCGCCGCAGCCGGCCGAGACGGACGCGGACTCGAAGTCGTCGGCATTGAGCACGCCGTAGAAGGGCGGTTCGTCGACATGCAGGTGGGAATCGATCCCGCCCGGAAGAACGAGCTTGCCGGTCGCATCCACGACCTCCTCGGCGTCCTTCAGGTCATGGCCGAGAAGCGCCACGCGCCCGTCCTTGACCGCGACGTCGCAGCGGATGATGTCGCCAGCCGTGGCGACCGTGCCGCCGCGGATGATGAGGTCATGACGTGCCATGCTCCTGCTCCCTGGATTTTGTGGGCCCGAATTGCGCCGCCGGCAAAGGCGGTCGCGACCGGCCGCTATTCCCAACTATACGATTGTATAGTACTGTTACACGACAAGAAGGCGCAAGAAGCGACGATTGGGAGCGCCATTCACGAACCGGAGAGCGGGCGGACTCGTTTCGCACGCCGGAGAGGATCCATACCATGAACAAGTTCGACGATCCTATGACCAGAAACCCGGCATCGGGTGTTGCCGGTTTCTCCACGGCTATGCGCTTCCTGTTGGCGACGGCCCTCTGTCTTGTTGTCGGCTTCGGCGCGCTTTCCGCCCGGGCGGCCGACAAGGATACCCTGGTCATCGCGTCGGGTGCCGACGCGGTCACCCTCGATCCTGGCGTCTCCTTCGACGGGCAATCCGTGCTGCTGTGGCGCGGCGTCTACGAGGGGTTGCTCCAATACAAGGGCGGCACCACTGAAATCATCCCCAATCTGGCGGAAAGCTACAGCATCTCGCCGGACAAGCTGACCTACACCTTCAAGATCCGCAAAGGGGTCAAGTTCTCCGACGGCGAGACGCTGGATGCCGCGGCGGTGAAGTTCAATATCGATCGCCAGGTCGCCGTCAAGCAAGGCATTGCCTACGCCCTCGGCCCGATCGCCAAGATCGAGACGCCGGACGATTCGACCGTGGTGATCCACCTGAGCGCGCCCTCGGACGGGTTCCTCTCGGCCTTCGCTGGCCTCTATACCGTCGAGATGATCTCGCCGAAGGCGATCAAGGATCACCAGACGAACAATGATTGGGCCCAGGGCTGGCTTCGCGACCATATGGTCGGCACCGGGCCTTACATGTTGCAGAGCTACACCCAGTCGCAGCAGGCGGTATTCACCCAGAACCCGACCTATTGGCGCGGCTGGGACGGCGACCACTTCAAGCGCGTGATCGTCAAGTACATCCATGAGCCCAGCACCGAGCGCCTTCTGCTCCAGCAGGGCGAGATCGACGTGGCGCTGTTCCTGCCCGACGACGTGGTCGAATCCCTCGACGGCTCGCCCGGGATCACGGTGACCAATGTCCCGTCCTTCAATCTCTATTACATCGTGCTGCCGACGAAGAAGGGGCCGACGGCCAACGTCAAGGTGCGTCAGGCAATCGCCTATGGCCTCAACTACCAGGCCTTCATCAAGGACATGCTGCGCGGCAAGGCCAAACAGGCGCGGGGACCTCTGCCCAGCAACTTCCTCAGCTTCAACCCCGACATCCCCCAATACAGCTACGATCCGGCGAAGGCCAAGCAGCTGCTGGCCGAGGCCGGCTACCCGGGCGGCGGCTTCTCGTTCAAATACATTTACGAGTCGGGCTATTGGTGGAAGCGGCCGTTGGGCGAGCTGTTCCAGTCGAACATGAAGGATCTCGGCATCACGGTCGAGATTCAGGAAATGTCGCCCTCGGCCTGGGCGGCGACCTTGTCCAATCCCGACACCGCGGGCCAGGCCTTCGGCCTCGTCTGGTGGCCGACCTTGGCCACGCCCTACGACTACATGTGGTCGATTTTCGACACCGGCGCGCAGGCCAGCAACGGCTACAACTGGGGCTACTATTCGAATCCAAAGCTGGACAAGCTGTTGGATACGGCCTCGGCCGAGCCGGACGATGCCAAGCGCAGCGAGTTGTATGGCGAGGCGCAGAAGCTGCTGGTCGAGGAATCGCCGGCACTTTACGTCTATGAGAAGAACTACCGGTTGCCCATGAACGACAAGCTGCAGGGCTTCGTCTTCAACGGCATCTATATCGAGACCATAGACTTCTACGCGGTTCACAAGGGCTGACGCAAAGGCGACCCATAGTCGGCACCAATGCCCCGGCCGGGCTCGAAAGCGCCCGCGCCGGGGCGCATACTGTCTGGCCAGCGACGATCTGATGTGACGGGCAAGAATGGGGACTTTCATCCTGCGCCGGCTCATGTTCCTGGTCCTGGTCCTCGCCGGAATGTGCGTCATCACCTTCACCCTCACCCATGTCGTTCCGGGCGATCCGGCCAGGTTACTGGCGGGCCAGCATGCCTCGGCGGAGGAGGTGCGCACCGTCGCCAGCATGTATGGCCTCGATCGGCCGCTTCCGACCCAGTTCTGGATTTACGTTCGCAACCTGCTCCACGGCGATCTCGGCCTGTCGCTGACGGATCGCCGTCCGGTCTCGGAGGATCTGGGGCAATTTCTGCCGGCCAGCATGGAGCTGACCCTGGCCGCCGTCTTGCTGGTCGTCCTCATCGGATTGCCGGTCGGTCTTTGGGCCGGAGTCAGCCGCGGTCGGCCCATCGACCACCTGCTGCGGTTCCTGACGGTGGGCGGAGTCTCGATGCCGATTTTTTGGTTCGGCATCATCCTCCAGATCGTCTTCTATAAGCA
>DATNJA010000066.1:0-38918 GCA_035604155.1 Candidatus Udaeobacter sp.
CCGGCACAAGACATGCCAACAGCGCAAAATCAGAAACACGAAAAACAACAGGTCCACAAAACATAGCCCATAGGCCACGCAGCAGAACCGCCGCCCTCGCATCCCTTCTCGACATAACCACAATGTCAAACAACAGGCCGCACTCCGGAGACCAGCAGGGCTCGTCCCGTTTCGCGGCGGGGCGGCCTTATACGTCCGCCTTCACAAACTTGTCAAACGAATTGTAGAGACCCAGGCCGCGCCCATCCGGATCGTATCGACCGCATTGATCCGCCAGGGAATATTCCGGGTTGACTCGGCCCGACGTCGGCGGCCATTCTGCGAATCAATGGCGTCCACGGCCGGCTTCGCCGGCTAGGGGGAAGACGCCGTCGACCATGGGGAGAGCAACCGCGGGAGACTCTGCAAAGAGCCTCCCCGCGCGTCCGGCATTAGGGGAGACAGCAGTTGCAGCCGAGTTCCCGCGTAGCCGTCGCCGAACGGGGCCTGACGCGCTATTCCATCGCTTCGGCCTTCGCGCTTGCCTTTCTCGGGCTTGCTGCCTCCCTCGGTCCCACCGCTTCCTTGTTCGACGCCTCGCGCCGGGCGCTGTCCATATCCATCGAGATCCCCACGACCGGCGACATCGACCAGCAACTCGCCCAGCGCTATTTCCTGCTGCCCACGGCCCAAGTCGACAGCGACGCCGCCGCGCCGGCACCCCAACCGGCGGATATTCCCGATACGCCCGCCGCGCCCAGCCCCATCGAGCAGATCGTCCAGGTCCAGAAAGGCGACACGCTGCTCTCCCTGCTGACCGACGCCGGCGTCAAGATGGACGAGGCCCATGCGGCGATCGCGGCCCTGCGCGACGTTTACTCGCCGCGAAAACTTCAAATCGGCCAGCCCATCAAGCTGACCCTGCTCCCGAACGACCCCTCCGTCGACGCCACTGACGGCGATCCCCAGGCGGGCCTGCAGCTGATGGGCATCAGCCTGCAATCCTCGGTTGCCCAGAACGTCGAGCTCATCCGCGGCGTCGGCGGCGACTTCGTCGCAGAGGCGAAAAATGTACCGCTCCACCGTGAACTCGCGCGCTCGGCCGGCGTCATCAACTCGAGCCTGTTCGAGGCCGGTCAGGCCGACGGCGTGCCGATCGCGGTCTTGAGCGAGGTGATCCATGCCTTCAGCTACGACGTCGATTTCCAGCGCGACTTCCGGCCCGGCGACCGCTACGAGATTCTCTACCAGCGCTACGCCGACGGCGAAGGGCATCTGGCCAAGCTAGGAGACGTGCTCTTCGCCTCCCTCACCTTGCACGGCCGCCAGCTCTCTCTCTACCGCTTCACGTCGCCGGACGGCCGCACCGACTGGTTCAATCCCAAGGGCGATTCAGTCCGCAAGGCCCTGCTGCGCACGCCCGTGGACGGCGCCAAGATCACTTCGGGCTTCGGCATGCGGATCAACCCGATCCTGGGCTTTTCCATGATGCACAAGGGCGTGGATTTCGGTGCACCAGTCGGAACGCCCATTTACGCCGCCGGCGACGGCGTGGTGGAGCAGATGGGCGTGGTAAGCGGCTACGGCAACTACATCCGGATCAAGCATACGGCGAAATACGCCACCGCCTATGCCCATATGAGCCGCTACGCCGGCGGCATCCATGTCGGCAGCCGCGTCCGTCAGGGCCAGGTCATCGCCTATGTCGGCATGACCGGCAGGGCGACGGGCCCGCATCTCCACTACGAGGTGCTGGTCGACGGCAAGCAAATCAATCCCCAGAGCATCAAGCTGCCCACGGGCGAGAAGCTGCAAGGCAAGGAACTGAAGCAATTCCAAGTCCAGGTTGCCAACGTCGATCGCGAGCGTCAGGACATCGCCCGCCTAGAGCAAGATCGGGTCAGCTTCGATCAAGCTGACCCGTGAATCTTGCTCTACATGTTAGGATGAGAGCCTGATTCACGTCTCAAGCCGAGCAGGCTTGAGACGATCAGGCTCTAGGCGCGGTGGCCCAGAACCCCTGAGCGGCGCCACCGAACCGGATCAGGCGGCTTCGTCGGTCACCGCCTTGCCGTTGATGGCAAGCTTGCCGTCCTTGACCCCGACATCGATCGTCTCGCCCGGCTTGATCTGACCCTCCAGGATCAGCGAGGCCAGCGGGTTCTGCAGCTCGCGCTGAATCACCCGCTTCAGCGGCCGGGCGCCATAGACGGGATCGTAACCGGCATTGGCAAGCCAGGTCCGCGCCCGCTCGTCCAGCTCGATGGTCATCTTGCGCTCGCTCAGCAGCTGTTTCAGCCGCTCGATCTGGATCTCGACGATGGCGTTCATCTGCTTGCGAGTGAGACGCCGGAACAACAGGATATCGTCGAGCCGGTTGAGGAACTCCGGCCGGAAGGCGCCGCGCACCACTTCCATCACCGCCCCGCGCAGCGCGCCCGACTCTTCGCCTTCCTTCTGCGCTGCCAGGATGTCGCTGCCGAGGTTCGAGGTCAGCACGATGAGCGTGTTGCGGAAATCCACCGTCCGGCCCTGGCCATCGGTGAGCCGCCCGTCGTCCAGCACCTGGAGCAGCACGTTGAAAACGTCGGGATGGGCCTTTTCGACTTCGTCGAACAGGATCACCTGATAGGGCCGCCGCCGTACCGCCTCGGTAAGCGAGCCGCCCTCTTCATAGCCGACATAGCCGGGCGGCGCACCGATCAGCCGGGCGACGGAATGCTTCTCCATGAATTCCGACATGTCGATGCGCACCATCGCCGTCTCGTCGTCGAAGAGGAATGCGGCGAGCGCCTTGGTGAGCTCGGTCTTGCCTACGCCGGTCGGGCCCAGGAACAGGAAGGAGCCGATGGGGCGATTGGGATCCTGCAGGCCCGCCCGCGCCCGACGCACGGCATTGGAGACGGCCAGGATGGCCTCCTCCTGGCCGATGACCCGGGCCGAGAGCGACTTCTCCATATGGAGCAGCTTCTCGCGCTCGCCTTCCAGCATCCGGTCCACCGGAATGCCGGTCCAGCGGGAGACGACCCCGGCAATCTCGTTCTCGCCGACCACCTTGTTCAGCATCCGGCTCTGTTCGTCGCCTTCGGCCTTCTCCAGCTGCCGAGTGAGATCGGGGATGACGCCGTAGAGCAGCTCGCCCGCCCGCTGGAGATCGCCCTTGCGCTGGACCTGCTCCAGTTCGTTGCGCGCCTGGTCGATCTTTTCCTTGAGCACCTGCGCGCCGGCCAGTTGCTTCTTCTCGGCCCGCCAGGCGGCGGTGAGGCTCGCAGACTTCTGCTCAAGCCCGGCGATTTCGCCCTCGAGAATCTTGAGGCGTTCCCGGGATGCCGGATCGCTTTCCTTCTTCAGCGCCTCGCGTTCGATCTTCAACTGGATCAAGCGCCGGTCCAGCTCGTCGATGGCCTCCGGCTTGGAATCGATTTCCATGCGCAGCCGGCTCGCGGCCTCGTCCACCAGATCGATCGCCTTGTCGGGCAGGAAGCGGTCGGTGATGTATCGATTCGAGAGCGTCGCCGCGGCAACGATCGCCGCATCGGCGATCCTGACGCCATGATGCAGTTCGTATTTCTCCTTGAGCCCGCGCAAGATCGAGATGGTTTCGGCCACGCTCGGCTCCGACACGAACACCGGCTGGAAGCGCCGGGCAAGTGCCGCATCCTTCTCCACATGCTTGCGGTACTCATCGAGGGTCGTGGCGCCGACGCAGTGAAGCTCGCCCCTGGCCAGTGCGGGCTTCAGCATGTTGGAAGCGTCCATCGCGCCTTCCGCCTTGCCGGCGCCCATGAGCGTATGAAGCTCGTCGATGAAAAGGATGATCTCGCCTTCTCCTGCCGCGATCTCCTGCAGCACGGCCTTGAGACGCTCCTCGAATTCGCCGCGGTACTTGGCGCCGGCGATGAGGGCGCCAAGGTCGAGGGACAACAAGCGCCTCTGGCGAAGGCTCTCCGGCACGTCGCCATTGACGATGCGATGAGCGAGGCCTTCGACGATCGCGGTCTTGCCGACGCCCGGCTCGCCGATCAGCACCGGATTGTTCTTGGTCCGGCGCGACAGAACCTGGATCGTGCGCCGGATCTCTTCGTCCCGGCCGATCACCGGATCGAGCTTGCCTTCCCGGGCGGCGGCCGTCAGGTCGCGCGCGTATTTCTTCAGGGCGTCATAGCCCTGCTCGGCATTGGCGCTGGTGGCCTGTCGGCCTTGGCGAATCTGTTCGATGGCGCCGTTCAGTCCCTGGGCCGTCACGCCGGCGCTGGCCAGCGCGTCTGCGGCCGGCGTTCCCTTCGCCAGGGTCAGCGCCAGCAGCAGCCGCTCGGCCGTTACATAGCTGTCGCCGGCCTTCTTGGCCATCTCCTCGGCCTGGGCGAAGACCCGGGCCGTCTCCGGCGCCAGATAGACCTGCCCCGCGCCGCTCCCCTCCACCTTGGGCAATTTGCCCAGCGCCCGCTCGACCGCCGCGAGCGCCCTGGCGGGATCGCCACCGGCCGATCGGATGAGATTGGCCGCCAGCCCCTCGTTGTCGTCGAGCAGGACCTTCAGCAGATGCTCGGGAGCAAAGCGCTGATGATTGCTGCCCAGGGCCAAGCCCTGGGCAGACTCGATGAAGCCGCGCGAACGCTCGGTGTATTGGTCGAAATTCATTCTTGCCCTCTCTCGCCCGCGCCCAATAGCCAGGCACGCGGCCGACGATGCGTGTCAATCGACCTGGCGGATATTGGGCGGACCCCGCCGCCGCGCAAGAGGGATTTCGAGATCTAGGCTTCGGAATCCTCGGGCTTCATCGGCCCGTTGTCCGATCCCGCGGATGGCCCATGGGGGTTGGCAGCGGGCTGTGCCTGCTCGCCCGGCTGGAGATCGATCCCGTTGCCGGAGACCTGCGTTCCGGTACCGTTGGCGTCGTCCCGCATGGCCTGGCGAGCCCGATGGGCATCGCCGTTGGCGTTCAGCACACGGTAATAGTGCTCGGCATGCTGCAGATAGTTCTCCATGGCGATTCGGTCACCCGCCGCGCTCGCATCCCGCGCCAGGGCCAGATATTTCTCCATGACCTGATAGGCGTTTCCCCGCACCCGCACGTCTCCGCCGCCACCGCCGCCGTCGAAGCCTTGAGGGCGTGAAGGATTATGCGGCTTGCGCGGACCCCTCCCGCGCGAACGCCTGGGGTTGGGACCTTGTCTCATGCTTGCTCACATCGTTCTGTGACTGGGACCCCCGCTTCCGGACCTACCGCTGCGAACCTAAGGTCACGCGCGGCACATTGGCCGGAGGTCTCTTGTCAGGGGGTGATCAGCTCGCCTCTCGGCGCCTTGGGCCGAAGCGGCGTGTTCCGTCGCAGTCAAACTAGTCGTTCGCCGGACCTTTTCCAATAGTTTTTTGCGGGTCTATCGACGGGCCAAAGATGAGGCAGCGCGGCCGGTTGGCCAGGTCGGACCGATGGCCCATAGGCCTCAAACCGCCTTCGGCGAGGATCGCTTCCACCGCGTCAGCCTGGCCCGCGCCGACTTCGATGAAGGCGCGCCCGCTCCCGGCGAGCAGTTGCGGCAACTCCACCGCCAGGCGCCGATAAGCTGCCAACCCATCCGGCCCGCCCGCCAAAGCCAATGCCGGTTCGAACCGGGCGACTTCGGGCTCCAGGCCAGCGATCTCGCCCACCGGAATATAGGGGGGATTGCACAGAATAAGGTCGAACTGCTCGGCCAAGCCTCGGCCCCAGTCGCCCCGAGCGAAATTCGCCCTGCTGGCAAGCCCCAACGATCTGGCGTTGGCCTCCGCCGCAGCCAGGGCGCCGTCGCTGATATCGATGCCGAGCCCGGTGGCCAACGGGAGCTCGCTGAGGAGGGCCAGCAACAGGCAGCCGCTGCCGGTTCCGAGGTCAAGAACGGCAAGCGTGCGATCCCGTCCGCCAGTCTTGCGCACCGTTTCGAGGGCGGCCGCCACAAGCGTCTCGCTGTCGGGGCGCGGGTCCAGGGTGTCGGCCGTCAGGGCAAAGCGCAGACTCCAGAATTCCCGCCGGCCGACCACCCGGGATAGCGGTTCGCGTGCCGCGCGGCGGGCAACCAGGGTCGCCAATCGGTCGGCCTCTTGGTCCGCGACAGAACGTCGCGGCTCGGCGATCAGGGTCGTGGGCGCGAAGCCCGTTGCCTCGATCACCAGCAGCCGCGCCTCGTGGCGCGCGTCGGCGATGCCCGCCTCGGCCAGCGTGGCAGCGGTGGCGGCTATGGCGCCTGCGAGATCGCTCATTCAACCTCCGCCAGGCGCGTTGCCTGATCGTCGGCGGCGAGCGCATCGATGATCTCATCCAGGGCTTCGCCGGACATCACCTTGTCGATCTTGTAGAGGGTCAGGTTGATCCGATGATCGGTCACGCGGCCCTGAGGAAAGTTATAGGTCCGGATACGCTCGGACCGGTCGCCGCTGCCGACTTGGCTCTTTCGCGACGCGGCCCGCTCGGCATCGCGCCGGCTGCGCTCCTGTTCGTAGAGCCTCGCCCGCAGAACTTTGAGAGCCTTGGCCTTGTTCTTGTGCTGGGACTTTTCGTCCTGCTGCTGCACGACCAGACCGGTCGGCAGATGGGTGATGCGCACGGCGCTGTCCGTCGTGTTGACGGACTGGCCGCCCGGCCCGCTCGAGCGAAAGACGTCGATGCGCAGATCCTTGTCGTCGATGTGGACGTCCACCTCCTCGGCTTCGGGCAGCACGGCGACCGTCGCGGCCGAGGTGTGGATGCGCCCGCTCGCTTCCGTCGCCGGCACGCGCTGAACGCGATGGACGCCGGATTCGTATTTGAGCCGTGCGAAGACGCCCCGGCCGCTCACTTCCATGGAGGCTTCCCGGTAGCCGCCGAGGCCGCTATCGCTGATGCCCAGCACGTCGACCCGCCAGCCATGCCCCTCGGCATAACGCGTATACATGCGAAAGAGCTCGGCCGCGAAGAGGGCCGCTTCCTCGCCCCCGGTCCCGGCGCGGACTTCGAGGATCGCATTGCGCTCGTCGGCTTCGTCCTTGGGCAGCAGGGCCAGCTTCACTTCCTGCTCAAGGATCGGGATCCGCTGCTTCAAGGTTCTGAGCTCGTCCTCGGCCATGGAGCGCATCTCGGCGTCGCCGCCGGCGTCCTTGACCAGCTGGGCGAGATCGGCCAACTCCTGCTGCGCCCGCTGCAGGTCGAGGATCCGCTCGACCGTGGGGCTGAGTTCGGCATATTCACGCGAAAGCCGGGCGATCTCCTGCGCTTCCTTGCGCCCTTCGCTTGCCATCTGCGCGCCCAGCTCCGCGTGGCGCTTCACGACCCTTGCCAGCCTGTGATCGAGACTCATGGGCCCTCTTTAGGGTCATCCGGCGCCAAGTGGAAGAGCCGCGTGAGCAATCGTTCCGTCGCCTCGCGCTCGGCCGGCACCGTCCCTAGATTGCGCAATTCGGCCGATGGCTCGTGGAGCAGCCGGTTGATCAGCAGGCGCGTTGCCGTGGCCGCATCGCTCGGCCCCTCGGCCAGGACCGCATGCCGGGTCGCCTCGAAGCGTCGGCGGAGTGCGACGATGAGCGGATCCGCCGTCCGCGCCGCCTGGCGCCCCAGGAAGGCCGCCACCGCCTCGTCGATCAGGGCCCAGGCAGCGGTCGCAGCCGATGCGCGGGTCGAGCGCCCCCGCATGGCGGCGCGCTCCAGGTCGTCGAGCTCATAGCGAAAGACGTCGTCCAGCCGGTCGACGGCAGGATCGATATCGGCGGGAATCGCCACGTCGATCAGCAGGACCGGCCGGCGCCGCCGGGTCCGAATCGCCCGATCCATGGCCAGCGCCGTCACCACGGGCCGCCCGGAACCGAGCGCGCCCACGACCACGTCCGCCGCGGCGAGCCCATCGTCGAGCTCGCCCAGGGTCATATGATGGCCGCCATACCGACGCGCGGCCAATTCGGCGCGGCGCGCCGAAGGATGGGCGACCGTCACGCCGCTGAGACCCGCCCGCCGCAATTGTTCGACGACCAGATCGCCCATTTCGCCGGTGCCGATCAGAAGCCCTCGGGCGCGCGAGAGATCGCCGTGAAGCTGGCGTGCTAGACCGACCACTACCGCGGCGATGGATATCGGCTGTTCGGCGAGCCCGGTCTCGCTGCGCACCCGCTTGGCCGTGGCGTAGGCCGCCTGCAATGCTTCTTCGAGGCGCCCGCCGGCGAGCCCCGCCGCCTGAGCCAGGCGATGGGCCTCCTTGACTTGGCCCAGGACCTGCGGCTCGCCGATCACCTGGCTGTCGAGGGAGGCAGCCACCGCAAAGACATGGCGCAGCGCCTCGGCACCGGCGAACCTATAGGACTGCGCCGCCACTTCCTCCTCGGGGACGCGGGCCTGGCCAGCGAAGGCCTGGCGCACGGCGACCACTGCAGCTTCGGGATCGGCTGCGACGGCCTGAACCTCGCTGCGGTCGCAGGTCGAAAGAAAGATCGCCTCCGAGAGACCGGCTGCTTTCAGACGGGCGAGCAGCTCCGGCTGCCGCGACTCTTCGACATAGAGCGCTTCGCGTAGCGCCGCCGTACCGCTGCGATGATTGACCCCGATGACGAGGAAGTCGGCCATGCCGGCTGAAGAAACGAGGCCGCTAACGGTAACGGGCGAGGCGCTCCTCGAGATCGGCCAGCGGCACCGTCGTCTGCTCGCCGCTGTCGAGGTCGCGCAAGCTGGCGACTGCTTTCGCCAGCTCGTTCTCTCCCAGGATGATGGCCGCCGCGGCGCCGAGCTTGTCGGCTCGCTTCAGACGCTTGCCGAGATTGCCACCGTAGCCAAGCTCAACTGCGTAGCCGGCGCGGCGCAGCCGTTCGGCCAATATGACGGCGGGTTTCTCGGCGCCATGGCCGACGGGCACGACCGCGAGCGCCCGCCTGGCAGGCGGCGTCTCAGCCAGCATCATGGCGATGCGCTCGATTCCCGCCGCCCAGCCGATGCCGGGCGTGGCCGGGCCACCCATGATTTCGACCAACCCATCATACCGTCCACCGCCCATCACCGTGCCCTGCGCGCCCAGCTCCGTGGTGACGAACTCGAAGGCCGTGTGGCAATAGTAGTCGAGCCCTCGCACCAGCAGGGGATTGCGCTGATAGGCGATGCCAAGCGCGTCCAGGCCTTCGGTCACCGCGGCGAAGAAATCCTGGCTTTGCTGGTTCAGATATTCTCCGAACCGTGGCGCGTCCATGATCACGGCCCGGTCGGCGGGATCCTTGGAATCGAGGATGCGCAGCGGATTGCGCTCCAGGCGCTCACGGCTTTCGACCGAGAGCCGGTCGCGATGGGCGGCGAAGTAGCCGACGAGGGCCGCGCGGTATGCGGCCCGGCTTTCGCCGTCGCCGAGCGTGTTGAGTTCGAGGGAGGTGCGCTCGAATACGCCGAGCTCACGCAGGATCGCGGCCCCGCAGGCAATGACTTCGACATCGCCGGCCGGCTGGGCAACGCCCAGGAGCTCGATGTCGATCTGGTGAAATTGGCGCAGCCGGCCTTTCTGCGGCCGTTCGTATCGGAACATCGGCCCGGCGCAGAAACACTTCAACGGCAGATGCTGGCTCAAGCCGCCGGAGATGAGGGCGCGCGCAATGCCCGCGGTCGCTTCGGGCCGCAGCGTCAACGCCTCGCCGCCCTTGTCGGTGAGGCTGTACATCTCTTTCGTGACGATATCGGAGGTATCGCCCAGCGTGCGCTTGAAGACTTCGGAAAACTCGAAAATCGGCGTCGCCATCTCGAGATAGCCATAGCGCTCGGCGACCGCACGCGCAGTCTCGACGACACGCCGGTGCCGGCGCATGTCCTCAGGCAATAAATCGTGCGTGCCGCGAACCGGCTGCAAGTCCGACAATGTCAGAGGCTCCCGATCAGGCGGCGCTTGTCTCGGCAGCCTTGGCAGCCTCGATCTCCGCCGCCTTCTTCTCGATCATCGCGACGAGATGGTCGACGATATTGGTATCCTTCAGACGGTGATCCGGCAGGCCGTTGAGATAGACCTGATGAGTTCCGTTGCCGCCGCCGGTGAAGCCGATGTCGGTCTCCCGCGCCTCGCCGGGGCCGTTCACCACGCAGCCGATGACCGAGACGGTCATGGGCGTCGAGATATGAGCGAGGCGCTGCTCCAGCACGGCGACGGTGCTGATCACGTCGAACTGCTGGCGGGCGCAGGATGGGCAGGAGATGACGTTGACCCCGCGGTGGCGCAGCCCCAGCGACTTCAGCATGTCGAAACCGACCTTGATCTCTTCCACCGGGTCGGCGGAGAGCGAAACCCGGATCGTATCGCCGATCCCGGCCCAGAGGAGGGAGCCCATGCCGATGGCCGACTTGACCGAGCCGCTACGCATGCCGCCCGCCTCGGTAATGCCGAGGTGAAGCGGATAGTCGCAGGCCTCGGCCAAGCCCTGATAGGCGGCGACGGCGAGAAACACGTCGGACGCCTTGACGCTGATCTTGAACTCGCGGAAGTCATTGTCCTCGAGGATGCGCGCATGGTCCAACGCGCTCTCCACCATGGCCTCGGGGCAAGGCTCACCGTACTTCTCCAGGAGGTCGCGCTCCAGGCTGCCGGCATTGACCCCGATGCGCATGGAGCAGCCGTAGTCCTTGGCGGCCTTGATCACTTCGCGCACGCGCTCGGCCGAGCCGATATTGCCCGGGTTGATGCGCAGGCAGGCGGCACCCGCCTTGGCCGCTTCGATCGCGCGTTTGTAGTGGAAATGGATATCGGCAACGATCGGCACGTTTGAGGCCTTGACGATGGTCGAGAGAGCCGCGGTCGACGCCTCGTCCGGGCAGGAGACGCGCACGATGTCGGCCCCGGCTTCCTCGAGGGCACGGATCTGGGCGATCGTCGCCGCGGCATCGTCGGTAAGGGTGTTGGTCATCGACTGGACCGTGATCGGCGCATCGCCGCCGACCGGCACCTTGCCGACATGGATCTGCCGGCTCTTCCGGCGCTGAATGTCGCGATAGGGGCGGATGCTCATCGGACTTTCTTTCCTCGCAGTAGATCTTGTGGCCGGGCTTCAATCTATTGGGCGGCAGCCGTCTTCAATCCAGCCGGATCGAGGGGCAGATCCCGCTTCACCAGTCCGATCGGGCCCATGGCCGGCAAAGCCTGGCCATCGACCAGAATCTCGATCCCGCCGATATTGCCGGTGGAGAGCGTCAGACCCGGCTGATTGGGCACCTCGATCGCCTGGTTGGTACGCAAGATCGCGGCATAGTAGCTCTTGCCAGCCTTATCGTTGATCTGGACCCAGCTGTCCATATGGGCCACCACGCGGATGCGGGCCCCCGGATTGGCCACAACGACTTGCGGCTGGGGCTCGGCCGGAGTTACCGGACCTGGGGTCGAAACGGTCTCGATGAAGGCGGCAAGTTCCGACGGCAATGGCGCCAGGTCACCCGGCGCCACCAGCACGCTGGTGGCCGGCGGGGGCGGCGGAGGCGGAGGAGCAGCCGGCGCGCTCTTTGCCGGAGGCACGGCGCCGAGCGATGTGCCGGCAGCACTGGCAACGGTCGATGCCGGCGGACTCGAACCCGGCGTCGAGGCAGTCTGATTGACCGTCTTCGGGACCTGTACGCTATGAATGGGTGCGCCCGGCGGCGGCGCCTCCTTGCCCAGCAGGGCGCGAAGCTGGGAGGGCACTTCGGGTACCAGATCGAAGAAATTCTTCTGGCGGTCGGCCAGATAGTACCAGACGCCATAGGCCATCAAGGCAAGCAAGGCCGAGAGCATCAGCACGGCGCCGCCCGGGATCCGCCCCTCCGCGGCAAGAGACGGGAAATTGAGCTGCACCTGGCGGGTGACGCCCGCCACTTCCTCATGGAACAGCCGGACCATTTCCTCGCCGTCGAGGCCAAGATAGTCGGCATAGCTGCGCACAAACCCCGAGGCGTAGGTCATGCCGGGAAGGTCCTTGAACCGACCCTCCTCTATTGCCTTCAGATAGGCGAGGCGGATGTGCAGCTGGGCAGCGACCGTCGGCAGATCCTGGCGAAAGCTTTCGCGCTTCTGACGCAGGATCTCGCCCACGCCAAGCCGCGCGGCCGGCAGCTCATCGTCCGCGGACTGGCTGCTCTCACCCAAGGACGGTTCGACCTTGTATTGCGGTTCCATCTAGATCACGCCTGGACCCTGCGCGGGCGTTCCCTTTCCAGCGCCCAGGGGGCAGCTGCCAGGGCCTGTCACCCAGCGCCCGATTTCGGGCGCCTTGGGGTGGGATGTGTACAGGGCGAGTTCTACCAAATCGCGGTCGGTGTGAGCAATCGCAAGATGGAAATATCGCGCTTTTAGATCACCACGCCGTGGTCGCGGGCATAGGCCGCGAGCTCGTGGCGGATGCTTGTCTGCGGCCGGGTCATCAGCCCGCCGACATAGGACGACAGACGCCCGATATCGAGGCTACGCAACATGGATTTCACCCCGCCGACTGCGGACGGGGCCATGGAGAGCCGATTGAGACCAATGGCCAGCAGCGCCATGGCTTCAAGCGGGTGGCCAGCCATCTCACCGCATACCGAAAGGGGCCGGTTCGCAGCCCGGCAGTGGCGGCAGACCTCGGCCAGCGCCGTCAGCATGGCCGGAGACAGGGCGTCATAGCGCCCGGCCATCCGGGGGTTGCCCCGATCGCTGGCGAACATGAACTGGGCCAGGTCATTGCTGCCGACGGAGACGAAGTCGGCCTCGCGGAGCAAGGCAGGCAGCTGCCAGATCAACGAGGGGACCTCCAGCATGGCGCCCACGCGCAGCGGCTCGGGCAGGGGTTGGCCCCGACCCCTGGCGCGCTCGAGTTCAAGCATCGCGATGCCCTTGGCATCGGCGAACTCGGCGGGGGTGGCGATCATGGGAAACATGATCTCGAGCGGCCGGCCGGCAGCCGCCACGATCAGGGCACGCAGCTGGTGGCGCAGCAGGTTCGGCAGGTCGAGCCCGATGCGCAGCGCCCGCCAGCCGATCGCCGGGTTCTCCTCGCCCGAGCGCGGCCAATAAGGCAGCACCTTGTCGCCGCCCACGTCCAGGGTGCGGAAGACTACTGGCTTACCCGCCGCCTGCTCGTAAATGCGGCGATAGAACTCGGTCTGCTGGACCACGTCGGGGAAGCGGTCGCGGACCATGAAGGCGATTTCGGTCCGGTAGAGGCCCACGCCATCGGCGCCGCTCATGGTCAGTTGCTGCATATCGATGAGCAGGCCGGCATTGATCGACAACGAGACTTCAACGCCGTCGCGGCTGACCGACGGCAGGCCCCGCATGGCGACGACGGCCTGGCGGCGCTGGGCCTTGAACGACATGCTGGCGGCCACCTGGGCCTCGACATCCTCGCCGGGCCGCACGAACACCTGGCCGTTGTCGGCATCGACCACCAGCCGGTCGCCGGTTTCGATCCGGGACAGGGCACCCTCGACCCTGCCCAGCACCGGCAGGTCGAGGGCACGGGCGACGATGGCCACGTGGGCCGTGGGGGAACCCTCCTCCAGCACCAGCGCGCGCAGGCGTTTGCGATCGAACTCGAGCAGCTCGGCCGGTCCCAGGATGCGCGCCACCAGCACGGCCTTTTCCGGCAGCTCGGTTGCCGGGATGCCGCCGGCGAGGTGGCGCAGCAACCGGTCGGCCAGATGATCGAAATCCGCCAGCCGCTCGCGCAAATAGGGATCCAGGACCTGGGCCATATGGGCTCGGGCATCGTTCTGGACCTTCAGCACCGCGCCTTCGGCCGAGAGACCGGTCGCGATCGCCTCGTCCAGACGCTGACGCCAGCCCCGGTCGCGGGCGAACATGCGATAGGCCTCGAGGATATCGCGATGTTCACCGCCGTCGGCGAATTCCGCCCGGGCCAACAGATCGTCGAGGTCGCGGTTGAGCCCCGCCAATGCCTCACTGAGGCGGCTGCGCTCGGCCACAGGATTTTCGGCCATGATCTGGGCAAGGCCGGGGCGTGGCTTGTGGAGGAAGGCCCGCCCGATGGCGAGCCCGGCGCAGAGGCTCAGGCCCTCCAGACGGGTCGGCAGCAGGCCGATGCCCTCGGCCGGCCGGGTTTCCGCCCGGGGCACGAGCTCTCCGCTCGCTACCAGCTCCGCCACCACCATGGCGGTCGTCTGCAGCGCCTCGACCTCCTCCTCGGTATATTGCCTCGCGGTTCGGTTCTGGACCGCCAGCACGCCCAGCACCCGTCCGCTGCGCAGCATCGGCACGCCCATCAGCGACTTGTAGATTTCCTCGCCAGTCTCAGGGCGATAGGCAAAGTTGGGATGGGACTGGGCATCGGCGAGCGCCAAGGGCCTGGCATGGCTGGCGATGTCGCCCACCAGACCCTCGCCGACCCTGAGCCGCGTGTGGTGGACCGCCTCGGCCTTCAGACCCTCGGTCGCGAACAGCTCGAGCACCTCGCCCGGCCGCATGACGTAGACCGAGCACACCTCCGCCACCATGCCGGCGGCGATGGCCCGCACGATCTGGTTGAGCCGGTGCTCGGCCGTGCCGCCCTCGGCCATCAGGACCCTGAGACGGCGCAACAGCAGCCGGGCGCCGGTCGCGCCGCCGGCACCCGCGGTCATCAGTCGGCCACTCCCGCCGGAGGCTGGCTGCGCGCGGCGAGTGCTCGCACGGCCTGACCGGCCAGTTCTTCCAGGATCTCGGCCGTGGGCTGCTCGCAGGTGACCATGCCCACGCTCTGGCCAGCCATCAGGGAGCCCTGCTCCACGTCACCGTCAATCACAGCACGGCGTAGCGCGCCGGCCCAGAAATGCTCGATCTCCAGCATTGCCGCCTTCTGGTCGACCTCGCCTCGGTTGAACTTGTCGACGATCGCGCGCTGGGTTTCGACAAAGCGCTTGGTGGCGGCATTGGCGAGCGCCCGCACGGGGATAACGGGAAAGCGCGCATCGAGCTGCACCGACGGCACGGCATCCCTGGCCGAGGCGCGGATGAAGGCCTGCTTGAAGCGGGGATGGGCGATCGATTCCGTGGCGCAGACGAACCGCGTGCCCAGCTGCACGCCGGAGGCCCCCATCTCCAGATATCCCACGATCGCCTCGCCCCGGCCGATGCCGCCGGCGACGAAGACCGGCACGTCGCGGATTTCGGGCAGTATCTCCTGGGCCAGCACCGAAGTGGCGACCGGTCCGATATGGCCGCCCGCTTCCATGCCCTCGATGATCAGCGCATCGGCGCCCGAGCGGACCAGCTTCTTGGCCAGGACCAGGGCCGGGGCAAAGCATATCAGCTTGGCTCGGCCCTGCTTCACCCGCTGGATCGCGCCGCCGGGCGGCAGGCCGCCCGCCAGCACGATATGACCGACTTTGTGATCGAGGCATACGTCGATCAGCTCCATGAGCTGCGGATGCATGGTGATCAGGTTGACGCCGAAGGGCCGGTCGGTCAGCCCCGCCGTGCCGGCGATTTCGGCCGACAGGAGCGCTGGCGTCATCGAGCCGTTGGCGATGACACCGAATCCCCCGCCATTGGAAATCGCGGCAACGAGATGGCGCTCCGACACCCAGGTCATGGCGCCGCCCATGATGGCGTAGGAGCAGCCGAGGAACGCCGCGCCGCGGCGCCACAGCTTGTCGAGATGCGCGCGCGCCGCGCGCTCCCGCAACGATTCCTTACTGTGCGTCAAGGCCGTACGCGGTATGCAAGCTGCGAACGGCCAGCTCGGTGTATTCCTCGGCGATCAGGACGCTGATCTTGATCTCCGAGGTCGAGATCACCTGGATATTGATCCCCTTTTCGGCCAAGGTGCTGAACATGCGCTGGGCGATGCCCACGTGGCTGCGCATGCCCACCCCGATCACCGATACCTTGACCACGGCAGAATCGGGCTGGAGGGCTTCGAAGCGCAGCTCGGCGTGGCGCTCGTTAAGCACCCTGATCGCCCGCTCGAGATCGGCCTTGGCCACGGTGAAGGTGAGATCGGTGAAGTCGCCGCTGCCCGAGACGTTCTGCACGATCATGTCGACGTTGATGTGGGCATCGGCGAGCGGGCCGAAGATGGCGGCCGCCACGCCCGGCCTGTCCGGCACGTGGGTCAGTGTGATCTTCGCTTCGTCCCGGCTGTAGGCGATGCCGCTGACCAGTTCCTGTTCCACGATCTCTTCCTCATCAACCACCAATGTGCCCGGGCGGTCCGCGAAGCTCGACAGCACCTGAAGGCGCACGTGATGCTTCATCGCCATTTCGACCGAGCGGATCTGCAACACCTTGGCGCCGAGGGATGCCATCTCCAGCATCTCCTCATAGGTGATCTTATCGAGCTTGCGCGCCTTGGCAACGATACGCGGGTCAGTTGTATAAACGCCATCCACGTCGGTGAAAATGTCGCACCGGTCGGCCGCGAGCGCGGCGGCAAGGGCGACCGCCGAGGTGTCCGAACCGCCGCGCCCGAGCGTGGTCAACCGTTTGTCGGAACCCAGCCCCTGGAACCCGGCCAGAACCGGCACCTCGCCACGTGCGAGGCGCCGTTCGAGCTCGTCGGTTTCGATGCGCTGGATGCGCGCCTTGCCGTGGGCATCGTCGGTCAGGATCGGAACCTGCCAGCCCAGCCACGAGCGAGCGCTCACGCCCAACTCCTGCAAAGCCAGGGCGGTCAGCCCGCTCGTCACCTGCTCGCCCGCAGCGACCACCACGTCGTATTCCCGGGCGTCATGCAACCTGGCGATGGCGTTGGTCCAGTCCGCCAGCTGATTGGTCACCCCGGCCATGGCCGAAACCACGACTGCGACCTCATGGCCGGCATCGGTCTCGCGCTTCACCCTGGCGGCGACGGCCTTGATCCGTCCGACATCGGCGACGGAGGTGCCGCCGAACTTCATCACGATGCGGGTGTTGCCGGCCGCTCTCGTCATCGGTCAAGGTCCAAGGGAATGGGGTGCTTGCTACGGAGCCGCGCCGGTTGCCGGACGGGCGGCGGCTATCCATACTCAATTCCCGCGCCGCTAAGCAAGGGTTGCCACAGCGTCCGTCGCCAGCCATGACACAATCCGCTTCCGCTCCAGCCGCAAGCAGCATCGACCCGGCCGAAGTCGCCAAGTTCGCTGACTTGGCCGACGCCTGGTGGGATCCGGCCGGCAAGTTCCGCCCGCTCCATCGGCTGAACCCGACCCGGATCGCCTATATCCGCGACCGGGCCGCTGCCAGGTACGGCCGCGATCCCATGAGACCGGCGCCCTTGGCTGGCCTCGCCATTCTCGACATCGGTTGCGGCGGCGGGCTGCTCTGCGAGCCGCTGGCGCGCCTCGGCGGGAAGGTGACCGGCCTCGACGCGGCGGAGCGGAACATCGCTATCGCCAAGCGCCATGCGGAGCTCAGCGCGCTTGCCATCGACTATCGGGCTGGCTCGGCCGAGGATCTGGCGGCCTCGGGCCGCCAGTTCGATGTCGTGCTGACCATGGAAGTGGTCGAGCATGTGGCCGATCCGGCAACCTTTCTGGGCGCGGCAGCGGCGCTCGTGGCCCCCGGAGGCCTGCTCATCGTCGCCACCATCAACCGGACGGCCAAGGCCTTTGCGCTCGCCATCGTCGGGGCGGAATATGTCCTCCGCTGGCTGCCTCGAGGCAGCCATGACTGGCGGCGTTTTCTCAAGCCCTCGGAGCTGGCCGCCCTCTTGCGTCCCCATGGTCTGGCGCTCGGCGAAGCCGTCGGCGTGGTCTACAGCCCCATCGCCGACAAATGGCGCTTGGCACCGGGAGACCTGGACGTCAACTACATGCTGAGATTCGACAAGGCGTGAAGCGCGTCAGTTCTCGCGCTGGGGCAGCCAGGGGATGCGCGCGAAGGGCACGCCCTCATCGGCCAGGTCGCGGGCCTCGTCGTCCGACGTCTCGCCGTAGATGCCGCGCTCTTCCGTCTCGCCGTAGTGGATCTTGCGCGCTTCCTCGGCGAATTGGCCGCCGACATAGTCGCAATTGGCCTCGACCTTGGCCCGCAGCTCCTTCAGCCCTTTGCGGAGTTCCGCCGCCTTGACCGCCATCTCCTGCTGGGCAGTCGAGAGCGGGGCGGTCTTGCCGATGCGCGGCGCCATGGGCGCCTTGGCGACATTGGTGGCGCCGCAATCGGGGCATGAAACCCTGCGGCCGGCGATCTGTCGCTCCGCCGTGCCGCCATCGCGAAACCAGGCCTCGAACACATGGCCCTTGCCGCATTTGAGATCGAATAAAATCATGTCTACCCACTCATAGATGGCGCAACTTTGCCTGACCTGCAAGAACCCTCCCCCTGGATCCTGCGTTTTCTGCCCCTGGTGGCTCAGGGCGGCAGGGCCCTCGATGTGGCCGCCGGGGCTGGCCGGCATAGCCGGCTCCTTCTCGCCCATGGCCTCGGCGTCACGGCCTTGGACATCGATTCCGACAGGCAGCCCGACGCGCCGGGTTTGCGCAAACTGAGGGCCGATCTGGAGCGGGGCGATCCCTGGCCCTTGGGGCCGGAGCGCTTCGATCTGGTCGTGGTGACCAACTACCTGCACCGGCCGATCCTGCCCGACATCGTCGCGGCCGTCGCACCAGGCGGGCTCCTGCTCTACGAGACTTTCGCCCTCGGCAACGAACGGTTCGGGCGCCCCAGCAATCCGGATTTCCTGCTCCGTCCGGGCGAACTCGCCGCGGCCGTGGCCGGTCACTTGGAAATCATTGCCTGTGAGGAGCTGGTTCTGGGCCCGCCGCGCCCGGCGGCGATCCAGCATATCGCCGCCAGGCGTCCTGCTCCTTAGCGCGGTTGGGGCACGATCCTGAGGTACGGCTTGGGCGCCTTCCAGCCGTTGGGGTACTTCTGCTTCGCCTGTTCGTCGGAGACCGACGGGACGATGATGACATCCTCGCCGCTCTTCCAGTTGACCGGCGTGGCGACCTGATGCTTCGCCGTAAGCTGGCAGGAATCGAGCAGGCGCAAGACCTCGTCGAAGTTCCGGCCGCTGCTCATGGGATAGGTCAGCATGGCCTTGACCTTTTTATCGGGTCCGATGATGAACACCGAACGCACCGTGGCGTTGTCCGCGGCGGTCCTGCCCTCGGAAGTCTCGCCCGCGCCCTCGGGAAGCATGTCGTAGAGCTTGGCGACCTTCAGCTGCGGATCGCCGATCATCGGGTAGTTCACGGCATAGCCTTGCGTTTCCTCGATGTCCTTCGACCAGCGCTTGTGATTGTCGACCGGGTCCACGCTGAGGCCTAGCACCTTGGTGTTGCGCTTGGCGAATTCGGGCGCGAGCCGCGCCATGTAGCCGAGCTCGGTCGTGCATACGGGCGTGAAGTCCTTGGGGTGCGAGAAGAGGATGGCCCAACCATTGCCGATCCAATCGTGGAAGGTGATGGGGCCTTGGGTGGTATCCGCCGTGAAGTTCGGCGCTTCGGCATTGATTCTGAGCGACATGGTTATCTCCTCCGGGGGTCAATCGCCCAGCTTCGCGCGCTGCCGGGCGAGCGCTGAAAACGTCACTTACGCCTAGATTGATGAACTATACATGCACAGGCGCCCGCTTCGGGGCAAGGGGGCCGTCCGCCCTACTCTCCAGCCGCCCGCAGCAAGCCGGCGACCGGCGGCTCGAAGTCGCGGTCATGGCGCAAGGCTGGGATCATGGCCCGTGCCTCGCTCACCTTGGCCGGGTCGATCCTGGCGGTGATGAAACCGACATCGAGGCCGCCTTCGGCCAGCACCTCTCCCCAGGGTGCCACGATCAGCGAATGGCCGTAGGTCTTGCGTCCGCCGGCATGCTCGCCGGTCTGTGCGGGGGCGAAGATGAAGCAGCCGGTCTCGATCGCGCGCGCGCGCATCAGCACATGCCAATGGGCCTCGCCCGTCGGCCGGGTGAAGGCCGAGGGGATCGAGAGAAAGCTGGCGCCCGCCTGGGCCAAGGCCCGGTAGAGATAGGCGAAGCGCAGGTCATAGCAGATGGTGATGCCGAGCCGGCCCCAGGGAAGATCCGCCGTCACCGCCTTGCGGCCCGGCCGAAAGGTCGCCGATTCCCGATAGCGCTCTCCGCTGGCAAGATCCACGTCGAACATGTGGATCTTGTCATAGCTGGCCGCGATCCGGCCCCTGGGATCGAACAGGTAACAGCGATTGGCGCAATCCGTGGCCGAAAGCTTGATGGCGAGCGATCCGATGAGCAGCCAGGCGCCGATCTCCGCCGCTAGGGCTTGGAAGGCCGGGATCGCCGGATGACTTTCCTCTGGCTGGGCCAGGGCCAGGGTCAATTCCCGCCTGGGCGCGATGCAGGTCGTGTTCTCGGGCGTCAGGATGAAGTCGGCGCCCGCCTTGCGCGCCTCTCGGACCAACCGAGCCGTCGCCTCGATATTGGGTCCTATCTCCGGCCCGGAATTGAGCTGGATGCAGGCGACGGTGAAGGCGCTGGTCATGACTGGGCCAGAAGCGGCGCCAGCTTGCCGGCACGATCAAGCGCATAGAGATCGTCGCACCCGCCGACATGCCGGTCGTTGATGAAGATCTGGGGCACGGTGGAACTGCCGCCCGCGCGCTTGGTCATGGCCGCGCGCTTCTCGCCATCGCCACCCACGTCATACTCGACGAAGACGGCTCCGCGCTCGGCCAGCAGGCGCTTGGCGGCGTTGCAATAGCCGCACAGCATGGTGGTGTAAATTTCCACTCTCGCCATTCGCCCGACTCCGGGGGCTAAGGTGGCATGGCTTCCGGGAATTGTCACCCTACCGCCCAGTCTGGTTTGGCATGCGCGGACGGACGACCAGGGCAAGCGTCAGCACGTCCACGCCCTTAGCCCCGGCGGCCTTGAGCGTCCGGGCGCAGGCCTCGAGGGTGGCGCCGGTCGTGCGCACGTCGTCCACCAGCAGCACCCGCCGGTCCTCCACGGCCCGGCGCCGGCCGGGCGGCACTGCGAAGGCACCGGCGACGTTCCGCGTGCGGGCGGCCAGGCCCGAGCGCTGAGGCTTGGTGCGCCGCCGGCGGACGAGGACGTCGCCCAAAAAGGGGCGCCCCGCTTGCTTGGCCGCTGCGTGGGCGAGCAAGGCCGCCTGATTGTAGCGCCTGGAGAAAAGCCGGGTCCAATGGAGCGGAACCGGCGCCACCACGTCGGCCTCGGCCAGGAACTCGGCCCCCGCCCGGGCGAGCCAATGGTCGAAATAGGGCGCCAGATCGGTCCGGTCGGCATGCTTGAAGGCGAGCAGCATGCCCCGGCTCGCCGCGTCGTAGCGCAAGACGGCCCGCGCCCGGTCGAAGACCGGCGGCCGCGCCTGACAGGCGGCACAGAGCGCGCCATCGTTCGCGTCGAACTCGAAGGGAAAGCCGCAGCGCGCGCAGAGCGGCGGGGCCAGGAAATCGATCCCGGCCCAGCAATCGGGACAGAGCGTGCCTTGCTCCCCGACCGCCTCGCCGCAGGCGAGGCAACGCGGTGGCAACACCAGATCGAGCGCCCGGCCCGCCAAGCGCGTCAGAGCCGATCGAACCATGATCCTCGGATTTTGCCTTTTCGGCGGCCACGCGCATAGTGCCAACGATGGAAGAGGGCATGAATCTGTTCGACCGGCGCTTGCTCCGCCAGCGCCGCGACCGCGCCGCGGCGGGGATCGCGGCCCATGATTTCCTGTTCCGGGAGGCGGCCGAAAGACTCGCCGACCGGCTGGAGGACGTGAGTCTGCGCTTTCCCGCAGCCCTCGACCTGGGCTGCCATGCCGGAGAGCTGGCAAGCGTGCTCGGCGGCCGCGGCGGCATCGAGTGCCTGATCGAATCGGACCTTTCGCTGGCCATGGTAGCGCGCGCCGCCGCTCGGCGTGGGTCCGCCCTCGTGGCCGATGAGGAGTTCCTGCCTTTCGCGCCGGGGAGCTTCGACCTCGTCCTCAGCTGCCTCAGCCTGCACTGGACCAACGACCTGCCGGGCGCCCTCCTTCAGATCCGCCGAGCCCTGAAGCCGGACGGCCTCTTCCTCGCCGTCCAGTTCGGGCTAGGGACCCTGTCCGAACTGCGCGACTGCCTGCTCGAGGCCGAGGCGGAGCTGTCCGGGGGCGCATCCTTGCGCGTCTCGCCGTTTGCCGATGCCAGGGATGGTGCCGCCCTGCTCCAGCGCGCCGGCTTCGCCCTGCCGGTGGCTGATGTCGAGACCTTGACCGTCACCTATCCCGACGCCTTGGCCCTGATGCACGATCTGCGGGGCATGGGCGAAGCGAATGCGACCCTCGCCCGTTCGAAGCGCTTCGTGGGCCGAGACCTTTTTGCCCGCGCCGTCGCCCTTTACGCAGAGCGCCATAGCGACGCAGAGGGCCGGATCGCCGCCCGATTTCGCCTGCTGTTCCTCACCGGCTGGGCACCGCATGAGTCCCAGCAACGCCCTCAGTTGCCCGGCAGCGCCGCTCGGCGCCTGGCCGACGCGCTTGAAACGGTCGAGCGTCCCGCGGGCGACGGGGCCAAGCCGGGACGCCGCTGAGGCCGGCTATTCTTTCTTTTCGTCGAGACCGTAGGTGTGGCGCACGATATAGAGCGGCCTCGCCTTCACCTCGTTGAAGATCCGTCCGATATAGCCGCCGAGCACGCCCAGGGACAGAAGCTGGACTCCGCCCAGGAAGAGTATGGCGACGATGAGGGATTCGTATCCGGGCACGTCGACGCCGTAGAGGAATGTGCGCAGGATGCGCGAGGCGCCGTAGATCAGGCTGATCCCGGCGATGACGGCGCCCAGCAGGCTCCAGAGCTGGAGCGGCAGGTTGGAAAAGGCGCTGATCCCGTCAAGGGCGAAGGCGATGAGGCGCCAGGGATCGCGCTTGGTTTTGCCCGTTGCCCGCACCTCCTCCTGGTAGGACAAGCCGACCTGCCGGAAGCCGACCCACTGGTAGATCCCCTTCATGAATCGCGTGCGCTCGGGCAGGCGCCGGATGGCGGCGACGACCGCGGCATCCAGCAGGCGGAAATCACCCGCTTCGGGCGGCAGGCGGATATCGGCGGCGAGGCGAAAGATCAGGTAGAAGACTTTGCGCCCGATCCGGTTGAGAAGCCCCGCGTCGACCCGTTCCTCGCGCACCATGTAGACGACTTCGGCACCCTCGCGCCACTTGGCAACCATGGCGGGCAGCATCTCCGGGGGATGCTGAAGATCGGAATCCATCAGCACCACGGCGTCGGCTATGGCGTGATCGAGACCGGCGGTCAGCGCATATTCCTTGCCGAAGTTGCGGCTGAGGTCGATCACCTTGATGCGCGCCTCGCTTTCGCGGGCGGCGATCAGGTTCGCGAGCGTGTCGTCGCTGCTGCCGTCATTGACGCAGACGATGCTCCAATCGAGGTCGGTCCCGACAAGCGCGGCAATCACGCGGTCGAGAAATCGGGACACATGGGCCGCCTCGTTATAGAAGGGCGCGACGACGGCCAAGCGGGTTCGCGGATTGCTCTCGTTCATTGACGAGTCATTATAGGCGCCGGCCGCGACGGCTCGAAAGGCAGGAAATGACGAGGCGCCGGCCGGCGCCTCCCCCTAAAGATAATCCCTCAGCATGGCGACCAGCGGCCGGTCGGCGGGCGGCATCTCGTAATCCGTCATCCGCGCCGGACGCACCCAGGCGAGCTCCTGGCCCTCCAGGGGCTTCGGCGTACCTTGCCAGCGCCGGCAGAGATAGAGCGGCATCAAAAGGTCGAAGTCCGGATACCGGTGCGATGCGAAGGTGAAGGGCGCCAGGCAGCTTTGCGCCACGTCGATGGCGAGTTCTTCCTTGAGCTCGCGGATGAGAGCCGCTTCGGGCGTTTCGCCTTCCGCCACCTTGCCGCCCGGAAATTCCCAAAGCCCGGCCATGGCCTTGCCGGGCGGGCGGCGAGCCAGCAGCACCCGGCCGTCGACGTCGATCAGCGCCACGGCCGCGACCAGCAGGCGCCGGTTCGCCGGCCGGCGTTCGAGAGCCATGACCTCCACCGGCACCGGCGCACCGCGGGCCGGCGCTGGTTCCATGCGCTCGCCCTCATGGGCGAGGCCAAGCTTCTCCAGAACCCGGATGGAGCGCCGGTTCGCCGGCTGAGCGACCGCCTCGATCCGGGTCAAGCTGAGGCGCCCGAAGCCGACGGCGACCATGGCGGCCGCGGCTTCGCTCGCGATGCCGGCACCCCAATAGGGCCGTCCGATCCAGTAGCCGAGCATGCCCAGCCCTTCGCCATGGCCGAGGTCGAGCTCGACGCAACCGAGAAACGCACTATCGGCACGGCGCAGCACGGCGGCGACCAGTTTCTTGCCCGATGCCGCCTCGACCCTGGTCTCCGCGATCCAGGGCAGAGCGCCACCGGCGGGATAAGGATGGGGAATGCTGCCGGTGAAGCGGGCCACTTCCCAGTCGCCGGCGAGGCGCTCGATGGCGGGCGCGTCGCCGCTCTCAAGAAGGCGAAGGCGCAGCCGCTCGGTCTCGATGGGCAGCGCCGCGTCAGCTCCGGTAGTCGGCATTGATGTCGATATAGCCGTGGGTCAGATCGCAAGTCCAAACCCGGGCGCGGCCGCGGCCGACGCCGACATCGACGGCGATGGCGATCTCCCGGCCCTTCATATGGGCCGCGACCGGCGCCTCGTCATAGTCCGGCACGCGAGAGCCCCGGGCTGCCACCTTCACGCCGCCGATGACGATCTTCAGCCGGTCGCGCTCGGCGCGCTCGCCGGCCTTGCCCACGGCCATGACGATGCGCCCCCAATTCGCATCGGCCCCGGCGATCGCGGTCTTGACCAGGGGCGAATTGGCGATAGCCAGTCCGATCCGCCGGGCCGCTGCGTGGGAAGCGGCACCCGAAACATCGATGGTGATGAACTTGCTCGCTCCCTCGCCGTCGCGCGCCACCTGGCAGGCAAGATCGACCAAAAGGGATTCAAGCTTGGCTGCGAAATCCGCCAAACGCCGGTCGTCGGCGCGGGTGATCCGGGCATGTTCCGCGCCCGCACCAGTTGCCACCAGCAGCAGGGTGTCGCTGGTGGAGGTGTCGCCGTCCACGGTGATGCAGTTGAAGGATCGCTCGACCGCCCGGCGCAGCAGCGGGCGCAGCACGCTCGCCGGAAGCCTGGCATCGGTGGCGACGAAGGCGAGCATGGTCGCCATGTCCGGGGCGATCATGCCGGAGCCCTTGGCCATGCCGTTGATGCGGACCTCGGCTTTGCCGATCCTGGCCGTTCGCGTGGCAAGCTTGGGGAATGTATCGGTGGTCATGATGGCCCCGGCGGCCTCGGCCCATCCGTTGGCTTCGAGGGCGGCGATCAGGCCCGGCAGGCCGGCGGTGATGCGTTCGTCGGCCAAGGGCTCGCCGATCACGCCGGTGGAAGCAGCGAAAATCTCCTCGCGCCGGCAGCTTAACGCCTCAGCCGCGGCCGCGACGCAACGCCGCACGGAAGCATCCCCGGTCTTGCCGGTGAAGGCATTCGCATTGCCCGAATTCACCAGGATCGCCCGCGCCTTTCCGCCCTTGAGCGCCTTGCGGCACCAGTCGACCGGGGCCGAGGGCGAGAGCGTGCGGGTAAGCACGCCGGCAACCGCGCTGCCGGGCGCGAACTCCATCAAGCAGACGTCGGTCCGGCCCTTGTAGCGCACGCCGCAGGCCGCGGCGGCAAGCCGCACGCCGGCGACGGGCGGCAGGTGGGGCAATTCATCAGGGGCGAGGGGGGAGCGCGGGGGCATGGGGATCAGCCTCAGGGGTTCGCCATCGGCGAGCCATCGGGATTGAACTTCTGGACCTTGGCCGCCTTGCGCAGGTCGTGCAGCCAGGCGGTCACCAGCTCCTGGGTCAGGTCGTTTTTCACCTGGTCCTTGATCTGATCGAAAGCCGGCGCCGGCTTGGTCCGCTTGTCCACCAGCAGGATCACGTGCCAGCCATATTGAGTCTGCACCGGCTGTTCGGTGTACTTGCCTTTATCGAGCTTCACTGCCGCGGCCCAGAATTCCGGCACCATGTCGCCCTCGCTGAACCAGGCGAGGTCTCCGCCATTGGCGCCCGACTGGGTGTCCTTGGATTTCTCCTTGGCCAGCTTGGCGAAGTCGCCGCCCGCGTCCAGCTGCTTGATCACTGCATCGGCATCGGCCTTGTTCGCCAGCAGGATGTGGCTGGCATGGAGCTCGACCGTGGCAGGCATGCCTTTCATCATCTCGTCGTAATGCTTCTTCAGCTGGTCGTCGGTGACCTTGTCGGCGAGATAGCGCCGGACGAGCACGGCGCGGATGGCCTGGCTTTCGTAATCGGCGACGAGCTTCTGGACCTCAGGGTCGTCCTGCAGCTTCTGGCGTTGGCCCTCCTCGTCCATCAGAGTCATGTCGATCAGCCGGTCGATCAATTGGGGAAAGTAGTTGTCGACCTGGGAGCGATATTCCGCCGGCAGCGTCGCCGCCGACGCGATCACGTCGGCCCGGGTCAGTTTCTTGCCGTCGACGATCGCCACCACCGTGTCGGGCTTCGCCGTAACTGCCGCGCCGGTTGTAGCGGGCGCGCTGGTCTGAGCCAGCGCCGAACCGGCACCGAGCAACAGCATTACGGCACCGGCGGCGAGCCGGCGGAGCAGGGAAGTCATGGTCTGTTCCTCTTCAGGGACTGCAGGAATTTCGGGCGCGATGAGGCCGCATCATGCCCATGGCCCCCTGCGGGCACAAGGCCGCAGGCCTCCTGTCGGCGCTTTTGCACGGCCTTTTGATTGACAGTCGAGGGGGCGCGCCCTATCTCTCATCCGCCCCTGGGTTGGCGCTTTCGCCGGGTGTCGCCGCCAGGCGGACCATGGGAAAACGAGGGGCAAACGGCCCCTTATCCGGATTCGAGGTTGTTCATGCTTTCCGCCTTCGCCAAGCGGATTTTCGGCTCGGCCAACGAACGCTACGTCAACGGCCTGAAGCCGATCGTCGCGGCGATCAATGCGCTCGAGCCCGCGCTCAAGGCTCTTTCCGACGAAGACCTCAAGGCGCGCACCGCCTGGCTGAAGGAGCGCCTGGCCAAGGGCGAAAGCCTGGAGGATGTGCTGCCCGACGCCTTTGCCTCGGTGCGCGAGGCCGCCTGGCGCACCCTCGGCCAGCGCCATTTCGACGTTCAGCTCATGGGCGGCGTCGTGCTGCACCGGGGCGCCATCGCCGAGATGAAGACCGGCGAAGGCAAGACCCTGGTGGCCACGCTTGCCGTCTACCTGAACGCGCTCGAAGGCAAGGGCGTGCATGTCGTCACCGTCAACGACTACCTCGCCCGGCGCGATTCCGAATGGATGGGCCAGATCTACCGGTTCCTCGGCATGAGCGTGGGCTGCATCGTCCACGGCCTCGACGACGTCGAGCGACGCGCGGCCTATGCCTGCGACGTCACTTACGGCACGAACAACGAATTCGGCTTCGACTACCTGCGCGACAACATGAAGCATCGCCTGGAACATATGGTCCAGCGCGAGTTCAACTTCGCCATCGTCGACGAGGTGGACAGCATCCTGGTGGACGAGGCGCGCACGCCCTTGATCATTTCCGGGCCGGCGGAGGATTCCTCCGAGCTCTACCGGTCGATGGACAAGCTGATCCCGAAGCTTTCCGAGGCCGACTTCGAGAAGGACGAGAAGACCCGGCACGTCACCTTGACCGAAGAGGGTGCCGAGCATATCGAGCAGTTCCTGCGCGACGCCGGCCTGCTCAAGACCGGCGGCCTCTACGATATCGAGAACATCTCGCTCGTCCATCACGCCAACCAGGGCCTGCGCGCCCACAAGCTGTTCGCGCGGGACGTCGATTACATCGTCAAGGAAGACAAGGTCATCATCATCGACGAGTTCACCGGCCGCATGATGGAAGGCCGGCGCTACTCCGAAGGCCTGCACCAGGCGCTGGAAGCCAAGGAAGGGGTGGCGATCCAGAACGAGAACCAGACTCTCGCCTCGATCACCTTCCAGAACTATTTCCGCCTGTTCCCGAAACTCGCCGGCATGACCGGCACCGCGATGACCGAAGCCAACGAATTCCTTGACATCTACAACCTCGAGGTCGTCGAGATACCGACCAACCTGCCCTGCATTCGCATCGACGCGCATGACGAGGTCTATCGCACGGCGAAGGAGAAGTTCGACGCGATCATCGGGCTGATCGAGGAGTGCCGCGCGCGCCAGCAACCGGTCCTGGTCGGCACCGTCAGCATCGAGAAGTCGGAACTGCTCTCGGGACTCTTGAAGAAGAAAAAGGTTCCCCACCAGGTCCTGAATGCCCGCTACCACGAGCAGGAGGCCTATATCATTGCCGAAGCGGGCGTGCCCGGCGCCGTCACCATCGCCACCAACATGGCCGGCCGCGGCACCGACATCCAGCTCGGCGGCAATTTCGACATGCGGGTGAGGCGCGAGGCCCAGGCGACCGAGGATCCGGCCGAAAAGGCCAAGCAGGTCGAGGCGATCCGGGCCGAGGTGGCGGAAAAGCGCCAGACGGCGCTCGCCGGCGGCGGCCTCTACGTCATCGGCACGGAGCGGCATGAGAGCCGGCGCATCGACAACCAGCTGCGCGGCCGGTCAGGCCGCCAGGGCGACCCCGGCGCCTCGCGCTTCTTCCTGTCGCTCGAGGACGACCTGATGCGCATCTTCGGCTCCGACCGTATGGACTCGGTGCTCCAGCGCTTCGGGCTGCAGGAAGGCGAGGCGATCGTCCATCCCTGGGTCAACAAGGCCCTGGAAAAGGCCCAGCAGAAGGTCGAGGCGCGCAACTTCGACACCCGCAAGAACATCCTCAAATACGACGACGTGATGAACGACCAGCGCAAGGTCATCTATGAGCAGCGCCGCGACCTGATGCGCGCGACCGAGGTGAGCCAGACCATCGCCGAGATGCGCAGCGAGACGGTCGCCCATATGGTCGAGCAGCATATTCCCGAGAACAGCTACGCCGAACAGTGGAACGTCAAAGGCCTGCACGAGGAAGCGCTGCGCATCTTCGGGCTCGACCTTCCGGTCGCCGATTGGGCCAAGGAGGAGGGCATCGCCGAGCAGGAAATCCGCGAGCGCCTGCAGGCCGCCGCCGACAAGCACATGGCCGAGAAGGAGGAGCGCTCGGGCGAGGAGCTGATGCGCTTCGCCGAGAAGAGCATCCTGCTCCAGATCCTGGACCAGCAGTGGAAGGACCATTTGCTGTCCCTCGACCATCTGCGTCAGGGCATCTGGCTGCGCGGCATCGCCCAACGCGACCCCCTGAACGAATACAAGCGCGAGGCCTTCGAGATGTTCGAGGCCATGCTGACGCGGCTTCGCGAGGCGATCACGGTGGTGCTGGCCCATATCGAGGTCCGCCTGGCGCCGCCCGACCAAGGGGCTCCGTCCCAGCCTCAGCCGCCGCCGACGCCACCGATGCCGCTGCGCAGCCGCGAAGTCACCCACAGCCCGGCCATGGCCATGGCCATGGCGGAAGCGGCCAGCGCCCCGCGGAGCAAACCCGACTGGGGCAAAGTCCCCCGCAACGCCCCCTGCCCTTGCGGCTCCGGCAAGAAATTCAAGGTCTGCCACGGCCGGGTGTAAGGCGGGCGGCGGACTTGGCGGTCGCGCGCCCTCGAGCCGAAGCTTCAGCCAACCAAATTCGTCAAGCCCGGCTATGACGCAAGAGAAGGGGTCTAGTTCAGCCCCTTGCGACCCATGGCGAGGTATTTCTCGCGGCGCTCGGCGCGAAGCCGGGCGCCGTCGTGGCGACAGAGATCGGTCAGTGCGGCCTCTATGGCGTCGCCCACCGCCTGAACGATGCGGGTGGGGTCCCGATGGGCGCCGCCCAGCGGTTCGACCACGATTTCATCGATGACGCCGAGCTTCAACAGATCCTCGGCCGTGAGCTTGAGCGCCTCGGCCGCCTCCTTGGCCCGGTCGGCGCTGCGCCACAAGATCGAGGCGCAGCCTTCGGGGGAGATGACCGAATAGACCGCATGCTCCAGCATCAGCACGCGGTTGCCGGCGGCTAGCGCGATGGCGCCGCCCGAGCCGCCCTCGCCGATGATGGCCGCCACCAGTGGCACGCGAATCTTGAGGCAGGTCTCCACGGCCCGCGCGATCGCCTCGGCCTGGCCGCGGGCCTCGGCATCGATGCCCGGATAGGCGCCCGGGGTATCGACCAGCGTCACCACCGGCAGGCGGAAGCGGTCGGCCATGTCCATCAGGCGCTGGGCCTTGCGATAGCCCTCGGGCCGGGCCATGCCGAAGTTGTGGCGCACGCGGGATGCCGTGTCGTTGCCCTTCTCGTGGCCCATGAGCACCACGGACCGGCCGCGGAAGCGGCCCAGCCCGCCCAGGATGGCGCGGTCGTCGGCGAAGCTGCGGTCGCCGGCGAGCGGCGTCCACTCCTCGACCAGCGTGCCGACGTAGTCGCCGAAATGCGGCCGTTCGGGATGGCGGGCCACCAGGGTCTTCTGCCAGGCGGAAAGCTTGCCGTAGGTCTGGCGGAGCAGCCGGTCGGCCTTGATCTGCAGGCGCGACACTTCCTCGGCGACGTTGACATCGCCCCCATCGGCGACGTGGCGCAGCTCCTCGATCTTGCCTTCGAGCTCGGCGATCGGTTTTTCGAACTCGAGAAATGTGGGCACGGGCGCTACGACGCGTTCTGCCCGAATAGTCGGGCTATCTCACTTTCGTCATGCCCGGGCTTGACCCGGGCATCCACGCCTTGCGCCGAAAGACGGACGACGTGGATGGCCGGGACAAGCCCGGCCATGACGGGCGGAAGGATTTGGGGCGGTCGTTCCATCGCCTAGCCGTTCCCCGCCGCCACTTGCTCGGCTTTTTTCACCAGCACTTCGGCCTGGCGGATCGAGGCCAGGTCGATGAGCCGGCCGTCGAGGGCGACCGCGCCTTTGCCGGCCTTCTGCGCCTCGGCCATGGCGACGAGAATGCGCCGGGCCTTATCGACGTCCTTGGCGCTCGGGCTGAACAGTTCGTTGGCCAGCGCAACTTGGGAAGGATGGATGGCCCATTTCCCCTCGCAGCCCAGCACGCCGGCGCGATTGCCCGCGGCGCGATAACCTTCGGTGTCGGAGAAATCGCCGAAGGGCCCGTCCACCGGCCTCAGGCCATTGGCACGAGCGGCGACCACCATGCGGGCGATGGCGTAGTGCCACATGTCGCCCCAATGGACGTCGCGCCTGTCGGTGCCCGCGACCTTGTCGGTCAGCACGGCATAGTCGGGATTGACGCCGCCGATGTTGGTGGTCCTGGCCTTGGTCGAGGCGGCATAGTCGGCGACGCCGAAATGCAGCGACTCGTTGCGCCGGCTCGCCGCCGCGATCTCATGGACATTCTGCATGCCGAGCGCGGTCTCGATGATCATCTCGAAGCCGATTCGCTTCTTGCGCCCCGTCGCGGCCTCGCACTGGGTGACCATCATGTCCACGGCATAGACGTCCGCCGCCGTGCCCACCTTGGGGATCATGATCAAGTCGAGACGCTCGCCGCCCTGCTCCATCACGTCCACGACATCGCGATACATATAGTGGGTGTCGAGGCCGTTGATGCGCACCGACATGGTCTTGCGGCCCCAGTCGATGTCGCGCAGAGCCTGGATGACGTTCTTGCGCGCCTGGGGCTTGTCATCCGGCGCGACCGCGTCCTCGAGATCGAGGAAGACCACATCGGCGGCCGATTTGGCAGCCTTCTCGAACAGCTGCGGCTGGCTGCCGGGCACCGCGAGTTCGCTGCGATTGAGCCGGGCCGGCGCCTGCTCGACGATCTTGAAGCTCATAGGCGAATCCACCACCGAGTGAAAGGGACGGGTACTCCGGTTAGATGGCTGAGGCCGCCGTGGCTGTCAATCATTACGCCCTTTGGCTTTGCGCCCTTTGGCGTCGCGCCCTTTGATGTTCTGCCCGCCTGGCGGGAGCCTGTCTCTCGCGGCCAGGGGATGATGGTTCTCCACCAGCCGCGCCAGGCGTTCGCCCGACACATGGGTATAGATCTGGGTCGTCGCGATGTCGGAATGCCCCAGCATTTTCTGCACGCTACGCAGATCGGCGCCATGATCCAGCAGATGTGTGGCGAAAGCATGGCGAAGCACGTGGGGGCTGAGGCGCTCGGGCGCGATCCCGGCCGCGGACGCCAGGCCCTTCAGGAGCTGGGCCATGCGCTGGCGGGTCAAATGCCCGCTCCGCCCGCGCGAGGGGAACAGCCAGGGCGAAGGCCGGCGCTTCACCAGGAAGAAGTCCCGGTGCTTCAGATACACGGCAAGCGCGGTTCTTGCCGGCGCGCTCAGCGGCACCATGCGCTCCTTGCCGCCCTTGCCGCGCAGCACCAGCACCTTGGGCTCCCGGAGTGCCGCCGACAGCGGCAGGCCCACCAGCTCCGAGACCCGCAAACCTCCGCCGTAGAGCAGTTCCAGAAGGAGGACGAGGCGTTCCCGCTCGGCCCCCGGTTTGAGCGCCCGGCCAGCGTCGATCAACCGGCCTGCTTCCGACTCATCGATAAGCTTGGGCAAGGGCCGGCCCAGCCTGGGCGCATCCAGGGTCGCCGACGGGTCGTCGGGCCGAAGACCCTCGGCGGCGAGAAAGCGGTAGAACTGACGCATGGCCGAGAGACGGCGCGCCTGGCTGCGCGGCGCCATGCCGGCCTTGGTCAGCGCGCCCAGATAGGCGCGCAGCTGAGCCGCGTCCGCCCGGTCGAGGGTACTGCCCTGCACCGAGAGGAAGGCAGCGACGTCCTTGAGATCGCGCTGGTAGGCTTCTTGCGTATTGGGGCTGGCGTTGCGCTCGGCCTGAAGCATCTCCAGAAAGCGCTCGAGCAGCGGGTCCAACCGCTTGGCCTCGGCCTTGAGCGGGGGTTCAGACCCCGGCCGCAATCGCGGCTTCGATGGCAATCGCGCGCGCCTCGGCATCGAGGCCGACCTGGCGCAGACTGGATATGGCGCGGCTCAGAAGAATCGGATTGGCGCTGGCCGGGCCGCCTTCGCCAAGGGCGCACAGTGACAGCAGGACCGTCTCGCCGATTCGTCCGTTGTTGGCTGCATCGCCCAGGTTGAACCAGAGGGCCGGGTCCGGCGCGCCGCCGCTGGCAGCCGTCTGGCCGATCAGGGTCCAGCTGCCGCCGATGGGCTCGCCGATCCCCTCGAACACGGCGAAAAGCCGATTGACCGGATCGGCCGAGCTGCCGCCCGCCGCCTGGGCCTGACGCCACTTCTGCACCGCCGCCGCATCCCAGAAGAGCGGCTGGCCCACGCCGGCGATCCGCGCATAGACCGCGAGCGCGGAGGCGGCCGCGGCCGCCTGGGGGTCGCTGGCTGCCTTGTCCTGGGCCACCTGCAGCCAGGCGTTCGCCTGCTCGAAATGCCCGCTGGCGTACAGCGCGCGCCCGGCATCGGCGGCGAACCAGATGAGGTCGGGCGAGGGCTGCAAGGGCAGGAGGTAGAGAAGGTTCGTTCTCACCGCGAGGATATAGCCGCCCTGGCGCCGCGCCCGGTCGAGGGCCGCCTGAAGCACATGGGCGCGCTCGGCCGGCTGCTGGTCGACGCCGGCTGCCTGGAACAACAGCGCCCGCCCGCCCGGCCCGGAATCGCGGGACGAGATCTCGACCGCGTTGCCGATATAGCCCGGCGCGGAGGCCATGCTGGCATAGGCCTGCTGAAGCTTGTCGATGGAAAGCGCCCCCGCCGCCGCCGCTTGCTCCGCTGCGGCGAGGCGGATCGCCGGATCGACGGCGTTGTCCTCGGCGACCGCGGCCAACACGGCGGGATCGCTGGCCCGGGCCGCATCGGGCGGCAATGGCAGGCCCATTGCCTGCAGCATGGTGAGGTCGAGGGGCGAGGGATCGGGCAGGCTGGCGAGGGCGACGTTCTTGTCGCCGCCCATGGCTTCGGCAAGCTTGAAGAAGGCATCGTCGCGTTGGTTCTGGTCGTGGAGAATCTCGATGCCGAGCGCCGCCTGGTCCGTCTTGCCGGAACGCAGCTGGCAGAAGATCTGGGTCTTCTGCCAATCGACGTCGGCGCTTGCCGCCTTGCGTGTGTCGTCCACGGTCTTGCAGGCGCCGTCGACGTCGCCGGCCAGAAGCTGGGCCCTGATCCGCAGGCGCGCCGAGGTCGCATCGACGCTGGAGGCCGGCTGCAGGGCGAGGAGCGCCGCCGCATCGGAAAACAGGCCCATGGCCGCCAGGCGATCGGCCCTGACGCCGAACAGGTTGACCGTCGCCGGGCCCGCCGGCGCCTCGGCATTGGTGAGCAGCAGGCGCTGGGCGAGATCGCGCATGGCGGGCGAGGACGGCGCCGCCGGAAGCTGCGGCAGAAGCCGTTCCACCAGGGCGCGGTCGGTCCCCTTCCACATGTCGAGCGGGAATCCGCCGCCGCCCTCCTCCAGGGTGCCGCCGTAGTCGGGGGTCACGCTGCCCAGCGTGCCCACTTCGACGCCGCTCGCGCTGGCCGTCGTGCTGAGCGGTGCCGGCTGAGGCAGGACCAGAGGCGACACTCCGCCCGTATTGACGCCGGTCGTCCCGCCGGCAGGCGCCGTGCCGGCGGTCTGGGACCACGCGGGCACGGCCGCGAGGAGCATCGCAATGGCGAGCGCGAGCCTAGTTGGCGAGCTTGTCATTGGGGACCGCGACCTCCATCCGGTGGGTAGGAGTCGGGATCGGATAGAAGGCGAGAAAAGCGCCGCCGGCAATGCCGGCGACCACGATCAGCAGGATGAGGACCAGGAGCGCCCGCTTCATGTCGCCCAAAACCGCCGGCTCAACGCATGGTCATCGTACAACATGAATGCCTGGTCCCAACCACCCGCCGCAGCCCCGGTCGCGACTGGCCCTTCGGGACCCGCGCTTGCGACAGCGGCGGCGAATTATGCTAGGTTTCGACTATGGCGAAACTGGGACAATCTATCTGCCCGGCGGCGGGCTTGCAATGACGCCGGCGGCGAATCGGGCTCTGCCGCAGCGGACCGTCGTCCTCGTCGGCCTCATGGGAGCAGGCAAGAGCTGCATCGGCAAGCGCCTGGCACAGCGCCTCGGCCTGCCTTTCATCGACGCCGACCAGGCGATCGAGCAGGCGGCCGGCTGTTCCATCACCGAAATCTTCGAGCGTCACGGCGAGACAAATTTCCGCGACGGCGAGCGGCGGGTCATCGCCCGTCTTCTGGAGGGCCCGCCCCATGTGCTGGCGACCGGCGGCGGCGCCTTCATGGATCCGCGCACCCGGGCCCTGGTGCGCGAGAAGGCGATCTCCATCTGGCTGCGCGCCGACCTCGACCTGCTCATGCGCCGGGTCTCAAGGCGCGGCGACCGGCCCCTGCTCCAGGTTGCCGAGCCACGCCAGAAACTGGCGGATCTGATGGCCGAGCGCCACCCCGTCTACGGCGAGGCCGACGTCACCGTGGACAGCACCGACGGCCCACCGGAGGCGACGCTGGATCGCGTCGTCCAATCCCTCGACGCCTATCTCGCGGCCCGGACAGCGCATCAGCGCGCCGCATCGTGAGCGACGCCATATGAACCAGGCCGATCGACTGCGGGTCGAGCTGGGAGCGCGCGGCTACGACATCCTCATCGGCCCGGGCCTGATCGCCGAGGCCGGGCGCCATCTGAAGCCGCTCATCCGCGGCGGGCGCGTGTTCGTCGTCAGCGACGAGCGCGTGGCCGCCCTCCATCTGCCGATCCTCGCCGCCGGGTTCGCCCGGGCGGGCATCGACCATCACGCCATTCTCCTGCCGCCGGGCGAAGCGACCAAGGACTTCGCCCATCTGGCACGGCTCGCCGAGGAGCTTCTGACCGCCGGGGTCGAGCGTTCGAGCCTGCTGGTGGCACTGGGCGGCGGCGTGGTCGGCGACGTGACCGGCTTCGCCGCCAGCATTCTGCTGCGCGGCATCGGTTTCGTGCAGATTCCCACCACGCTGCTTTCCCAAGTGGACAGCTCCGTCGGCGGCAAGACCGGGATCAACACGCCCCAGGGCAAGAACCTGGTGGGCAGCTTCCATCAGCCGCGTCTGGTCCTGGCCGATCTCGACGCGCTTGCGACGCTGCCCCGGCGCGAGCTCCTGGCCGGCTACGCCGAGGTCGTGAAGTACGGCTTGTTGGGCGACGCTGGCTTCTTCGCCTGGCTCGAGGATCACGGCAGCCGCGTGGTCGAAGGGGATCTGGACGCCATGCACCATGCCGTCGCCGTCGCCTGCGCCGGCAAGGCCCGCATCGTCGCCGAAGACGAGCGCGAGGAGAACCGGCGGGCGCTGCTCAATCTCGGCCATACCTTCGGCCACGCGCTGGAGGCCGAATGCGGCTACGGCGCGGAGCTACTTCACGGCGAGGCCGTTGCCATCGGCATGGTGCTGGCCGGCGAGCTCTCGGTCAGGCTCGGGCTCTGCCCGCCGGCGGACGCCGCCAGGCTGGCACGCCATCTCGCCAGCGTCGGCCTGCCCACCGGCCTCGATGCCGTGGACGGCGTCAGTTTCGCGCCCGAGCGCCTGCTGGCTCATATGCGGAAGGACAAGAAAGTGACCGGCGGGCGCATCGCCTTCGTATTGCTCAAAGGGATCGGCGAAGCCTTCCTCGCCAAGGACGTGCCCCTGGACGAGGTGGAGCGGCTGCTGGCCGAGGCGGTGGCGGCATGATCTGGAGCATTCTCGCCATCATTCTGCTGCTGTTCTGTTCGGCTTTTTTCGCGCTCGCCGAGACGGCGCTGACCGCCGCGTCGCGCCCGCGCATGCATGGGCTGGAAAACCAGGGCGACATGCGCGCCGGCATCGTGAACCGCCTGCGCCAGCATATGGAGCAGGTGATCGGGGCCGTGCTGCTGGGCAACAATCTGGTCAACATCCTGGCCTCCTCGATCGCCACCGGCCTGATGATCGCGCTGTTCGGGCGCAACGGCGTCGCCTATGCCACCGCCGTCATGACCCTGCTCATCGTCCTCTTCGGCGAGGTGCTGCCCAAGACGCTGGCGATCAACAATGCCGACCGCCTGGCCGTCGCGGTCGCGCCGGCGCTGCAGGTCATCGTTGCGGCGCTGAAGCCCATCACGCGGGCCATGCAGGCGATCGTGCGCGGAGTCTTGCGGCTGTTCGGCGTCCATGCCCCGGCCGATCTCGGCGAGGAGGAGGCGGAGGCGGAGCTTCGCGGCGCCATCGACCTCCACACCGACGCCTCGGACGAGGTCGGCGATTCCGGCGCCATGCTCCATTCCATTCTCGACCTCGGCGACCTCGCGGTCGGCGACATCATGGTCCACCGCAGCAATCTCGTGACCATCGACGCCGGCCAGCCGACACCAAAGATCGTCGAGGAGATGCTGGACAGCAGCTTCACCCGCGTTCCGCTCTGGCGCGGCGAGCCGGACAACATCGTGGGCGTGCTCCACGTCAAGGCCCTGCTCCGCGCATTGCATGCCGGCGAAACTAAGGTCGAGGATATCGATGTCGCGGGCCTCGCCATGCCGCCCTGGTTCGTGCCCGACAGCACCACGGTCCAGGCCCAGCTCAAGGCCTTTCGCGCCCGGCACGAGCATTTCGCCCTGGTGGTGGACGAATACGGCGCCCTCCAGGGCATCGTGACGCTGGAAGACATCCTGGAAGAGATCGTCGGCAAGATCGAGGACGAGCATGACCTGGAAGTCCCGGGCGTCGCCCATGAGCCCGACGGCAGCTACCGGGTCGACGGCACGGTCACCATCCGCGACTTGAACCGCGAGCTTGGATGGCGGCTGCCGGACGAGGAGGCCTCGACCGTCGCCGGGCTGGTCCTGCACGAGGCCCGGCGCATTCCCGAGCCGGGCCAGGTCTTCGTCTTCTATGGCTTCCGCTTCGAGGTGCTGGAGCGCCAGCGCAACCGCATCCGCCAGGTCCGCATCACCCCGCCGGCCGAGCCCAGCAAGGCGACGGCGGCCTGAAAGAAACAAGGATCAAGTCCATGCCCCTTTCCGCCCCCACGGTCGAGCGCGAGCATCTCCACGACCGGCGCTATGAGTTCCAGGGTTTCCGGCGCAAGGACGGGCTCTGGGACATCGAGGGCCGGATGACCGACAGCAAGACCTATGGTTTTCCCAATGACGACCGGGGCCGGATCGAGGCAGGCGAGCCGCTCCACGACATGCGCATCCGGCTTACCCTCGACATCCATTTTCTGGTCCATGACATCGAGGTCTCGACCGAAGCCGCGCCGTTCAACATCTGCGCCGGCATCACGCCGAATTTCTCGGTCGTCAAGGGATTGCGTATCGGCCCCGGCTGGAAGCGCGCGCTGAAGGAGAAGCTGGGCGGCGTCCACGGCTGCACCCATCACGTCGAGATGCTGGGCGCCATGGCGACGGTCGCCTATCAGGCCCTCTGGTCCAAGGGCGGGCGCGACCAGGACGAAAAGAAGGAAGCCGAATCGACCAGGCGCCCCGCCATCCTCGACAGCTGCCACGCGCTTGCCAGCGACAGCCCCGTGGTGAAGAAGATCTGGCCGAAGTTCTACACGGGGAAGGAAGAGAAGCGGGCGTAAGGGGTGGCGCCGCGGCGCGATGCGCGCATGTTGACCCGGACAGATGAGCGTTCGGCGAGCACGGCAGCTGCGCAAGCGATTGACCGATGCAGAGCGCCGTCTATGGGGGCGTTTGCGGCGCAAGCAGCTCGATGGGATGCGTTTCCGCCACCAGGTCCCGCTCGGACCCTATGTCGTGGACTTTCTCTGCTTCGAGTCTCGGCTGATCGTCGAAGTTGATGGCGGGCAGCATGCGCGAGAGGCGGAATCTGATGCCAGGCGCACTGCGTGGCTGGAAGCGCAGGGGTTTCGCGTCATTCGGTTCTGGAACAACGACGTGCTGGCAAACACCGACGGCGTTGTTCTGGCGATTCAGATGGCCCTGAAGAGCTTGGGCCGAACCGTGAGTTTCTTGCCTCCCCCTTGATGGGGTCGAGCCGCAAGGCGGATCGACCGGCGAGCGAAGCGAGCGCAGGGGGTGGGGCCGCGGCGCGATGCGCGCGTGCTGGCTCTCACCCCCCTCCCTAACCCTCCCCCGCAAGGGGGGAGGGAATCTTGGCATCCGTCTCCAGTGTCAGCGTGCTAAGCGCCCTCATACCGAAGCGAAAGACTCTTGCCTCCCCCTTGATGGGGTCGAGCCGCAAGGCGGA
>DATNJA010000067.1:0-5218 GCA_035604155.1 Candidatus Udaeobacter sp.
CGGGCCAGACCCCGCAGACAAGCTGGCCGCGATGATCGCCGCCGATTTCGATCCGATCGTGACCAGCCGCAAGCAGGTCACGGTCTGGTACGCCTTCTGGGGCGAGGCCCGCTGGCGGCCTGAGTATCTCAAGATCTGCCAGGACTTGTCGGAGAGCTATTTCGCCGAAACCCATGCCCTTTGCCGGGAGCTGGTCGAGGCGGGTGGCTACGCAGAAATTCAACCCGACCGGGTCGCCCGCGGCCTCAACGCCATGATCGATGGCCTCTGGCTCGACATCCTGACCAGCCCGACGGCAATCGACCGCAAAGAGGCCAAGCGCACCTGCCTTGCCTTTCTCGCCTCCGTCTTCCCGCACAAGTTTCAGCGCCACCTAGCCGCCGGCCGCGCCACCTGAGATCGGCTGCGCGCCGGTTCGATCGACCCGTCAAGGAGACCGATTGCCATGCCCTATCCGCTGCCGCCCGCCGCCCGCGCCTGGCAGGAGAAGACCCGCCGGTTCGTCGCCGAGGAATTGATCCCCCATGAAGTCGAGGCCGAGATGAACGGTGGCCTGCTGCCGGCCTCCCTTCGCCAGCATCACCGGCGCCGGGCGAAGGAAATCGGCCTCCACGCGCTCGCCATTCCCAAGGCTCTCGGCGGAGCGGGATTGACCTATCTCGAGCAAGTCGTGATCCAGGAGGAGATCGGCAAGGTCACCAACGCACTCGGCTGGTGCTACGATTCAACGCCGCCCTGGATGGCGGAGGCTTGCGCCGGCTCGCCCCATCAGATGGAGACCTGGGTCATGCCCAACATCCGCGGCGAGCGCCACGAATGCTACGCCATCACCGAGGCCGAGGCCGGCTCGGACGTCGACGCCATCCAGGCGACGGCCCGGCGCGAGGGCGACGACTATCTGCTGAACGGCGAGAAGTGGCATGTGACCAGCGCCAACCACGCCGATCATTTCATCTTCCAGGCCAAGATCCAGGGCGGGGCCCATGCCGGAAGCCACAGTCTGTTCTTCGTCGACATGAAGACCCCCGGCGTAACCCTGGTGCGCACGCCCGCCTACAGCCACAACTACGCCGACCATCACCCCATCTACCGCTTCGAGAACGTGCGTGTGCCCGCCGCCAACCGCATCGGCGAAGAGGGAGACGGCATGGCCTTCACCTATGACTGGTTCCGCTACGAGCGGCTTGGAATCGCCGCACGCTGCTGCGGGGCCGCGGCACGCCTGATCGAGGAGGCGAGCGCCTTTGCCAGGAAGCGCATCGCATTCGGCAAGCCGCTCGCCGATCAGCAGGCGATCCAGTTCATGCTGGCGGACAGCGTCAGTGAGCTTTGGGCCTCGCGCCTTATCACCTACCGGACGGCGGAGGAGATGGATGCCGGCGTCGACCGGAAGGTGAGCCACGCCCAATGCGCGATCGCCAAGCTCTCAGCCTCCGAGATGGCCAATCGGGTCGCCGACCGGGCGGTGCAGATCTTCGGCGGCCGGGGTTATATGCGCGAGAACGTCGCCGAGCGCTTTTTCCGCGAGCTTCGGGTCGATCGCATCTGGGAGGGGGCCAGCGAGATCCAGCGCCTGATCATCGCCAACGGGCTCTATAAACGCGGCCAGGCTCAGCTGATCGAGTGACGCCTTGCTGAAGACCATCAGACCCGTCCTGCCGGTGCTCGTGGGCGTCGTGTGCCTGGAGACTGCGCTCGGCATCCTTTCGCCCACGATAAGCCTTCAGCTCGTCCACCGGAGCATCCCGGCGGCGTTCATCGGCCTCATCGGCTCGGCCTATTTCGCCGGCTTCCTCCTCGGTACCCTCACCTGCCATCGGGTGATCGACCGGGTCGGCCATATCCGAACCTTCGCCGTATTCGCGGCGCTGGCGGCCAATGCCGTGCTGCTATTCCTGCTCTTCGACCAGGTCTATGTCTGGCTCGGGCTTCGAATACTCACCGGCTACGCCATCGCCGGCCAATACGTGGTGGTGGAAAGCTGGCTCAACGACAAGGCGACCAGCGGCAACCGGGGCCGGGTCTTCTCCCTCTACATGTCCGTATCCTGGGCGGCGAGCGGCATCAGTCCGCTCGCCCTCAATATCGCCGATCCGACCGGCCACAGGCTCCTCACCCTCGCGGCCATTGCGCTCGTTGCATCTCTCATTCCGCTCGGGCTGACCCGGATCGGCAATCCCGAGATCGGCGAACACAAGCATTTCGGCCTCATCCGCCTCTACCGCATCTCGCCCTTGGGGGTCGTCGCCTGCCTGGGCTCCGGGGTCGCCGGCCCAGCCTTCTATGCCTTGCTGCCGGCCTACATGGTGGCGGCCGGCTACAATACGCAGGAGCTCTCCATCGTTTACAGCTTCAGCACCCTGGCAGGGCTCCTCGCTCAGTTTCCCATCGGCTATCTCTCCGACCGCCTGGGACGGCGCCCTCTGATGCTGGCGACCTCAGCCGGGGCGGCGGCCGCGGCCTTCTGCCTCTACCTGTTCGGCGATCGTTCCTTCCTGATCCTGGCCGTGCTGATCTTCCTGTTCGAGGGGCTGATGGCGCCTCTCTACGGTCTCGGCGTCGGCCAGGCGGGCGACTACATCGCACGCAAGGACTTCGTCACCGCGTCCAGCGGCCTGCTCTTCGCCTGGGGCATCGGCTCGGCCATAGGTCCGTCGATCGCCGGCGCCATGATCGGTCTTTCCGGGCCACGAAGCCTCTACCTCTTCTTGGGTGGCGCCATGGCCGCAATGGCGCTCTTCGTCATCTGGCGTATGATGCGCCGGCCGGCGAAGTTGGCGAGGGATCAAGGCAACTTCGTTGCCGTGCCCTTGACCCAGGGTACCTATGGCGCGCCCGAGCTTGATCCGCGCGGCGAGCCGGTGCTTCATCCCCATCGCGTGTTGGAGTAGTGAATTCGGCGGCTAGCTCGTCACCCGATCCGGCAATTCGCGCCGGAAGGGCACTTCGCCTGCGAGGGCGGGACCATCGAGGGAACGCGCGTAGTCGTGGCCGGCATAGACCGCGGCGGCGATGGTCGAGGGCGCATAGGCATCGCCGATCGCCCGGACGGATTTCAGATTGCCGGGTGACGCCTTGAGAGCGAGATAGAGTGCTTCTTCCGGCAAGCGCGCCGTCACTGTGACGACCGAACGTGCCGCCAGGTCTTCGTGGGCGCCGGTAAAGACGCAGGCGAGCGTCACATGGTCGCCGAAGAATCCCGTGACAGCGCGATTGGCTCTGATCTTCACCCCAAGCTTCAGCAGGCGCTGCTGGATATGCCGCAGTTCGAGGGTGTTGGCCGTCCATACCGACGCGAGTTCAGCCGGCGTGACGAGCGTGACGTCCAGGCCGGCGTGGCTGAGCTTCTCCGCCAGCACGCCGCCCAAGTAGTAATGGTCGTCGTCGAAGACCACGACAGGACCCTCAGGCATCTTGCCTGCCATGATGTCGTCGGGGGTGAGCACGGCCGGATTGTCGAAGCCTTTGACGGGCCACGAATGCCAGCGCCCGAATCCGTCCCGTCGCCAATGGGCGCCAGTCGCCAACACGACATGGGGAAAGCCTAATTCCCGGATGTCGTCGGCACTGAGCCGGCTCGCGGGATAAAGTTCCACATTCGGAAGCTTCCGAATCTGCTGCAGGCGGTAGTCGCGAACCCTCGCCCATTCGGCAAGGCCCGGCAGCCGGGATTCCCGAGTCACCCGCCCGCCCAGCTCCTTCTCCGCCTCAGCAACATGGACGCGGTAGCCCCTCTGGCCGAGCGCAAGTGCGCATTCGAGACCCGCCGGTCCGGCGCCGACGACGAGCACGGATTCATCCGAGGCTTTGGCCTGGATCTTTTCCGGATGCCAGCCCTTGCGCCACTCCTCGCCCATGGTCGGGTTCTGGGTGCAACGCAGCGGCACCATCGTGTAGTCGCCGCTGACGCAGATGTTGCAACCGATGCATTCCCGGATGTCCTCGATCCGCCCTTCCTCGATCTTGCGCGGCAGAAAGGGATCCGCGATCGACGGCCGGGCGGCGCCGATGAAGTCGAGGATGCCGCGCCGGATCTGGGAGACCATGCTGTCCGGCGAGGTGAAGCGTCCTACCCCGACCACCGGTTTCTTGGTGACCCGCTTGACGAAGGCGATGAAGGGCTCCTGAGAGCCTTCGGCCTTGAAGCGCGACGTAGTGGAATCGTTGTACCAGGGACTGACATTGACATCCCAGAGATCGGGCAGTTCGGCCAGCATCTCGACCACCTCGCGGCCCTCGGCGTCCGATGCGATGCCCGGTTCGCCCATGAGCTCGTCGGTGGCGAAACGCACGGCGATGCCGCAAACATCGCCCACGGCCGCCTTCGCCTCCTCGATGATCTCGCGGAATAGCCGGGCGCGGTTCTCGAGGCTCCCGCCGTATTCATCGATCCGGTCGTTGCGCCGTTGTTGCAGGAAATGCATGGGCAACGAGAGATCGTGACCGGCATAGCAATAGATGATGTCGAAGCCGGCGCGTTTGGCTCGGATCGCGGCGTCGCGATGCCAGCGCCGGTAGTTGCGGATGTCTTCCTTGTCCATGGCCCTGGCCTGAACCGGATAATAGCCGTTGACGGGTTGGTGCCTCGGGCCGATGGGCGCCATGCGGCTGTAGACATTGGAACAGGAGGGTCCGTTATGGACCAGCTCGCATCCCGCTAGCGCGCCGTGCTTGTGGACGGCTTCGGTCATCCGCGCGAGCGCCGGGATGTCATGGTCGTCCCACAGCCGCGCCTCATGATAGGGAGCCGTGTCGCCGGTCGGATGGATCTCGCATTCCTCGGTGCAGACCACGGACCAACCGCCCTCGGCCTTCATCCCGCGCATGCCGGCGAGTGCCAGCGGCTGATAGTGGCCCATGCCGTTGCAGTGGGGCACCTGATAGAAGCGGTTCTTCGCCGTCACCGGACCGATGCGGACGGGCTCGAACAGAATGTCGTAGCGCGGATCGCGCGGCATGGATCTTCCCCCCGATGAGCTTGCCTCGACTCACTCTGGCCTTCGGTTGGCGCGCCTGGCAAGCCCGGCCGCGCTTCCCGGCGCCCACCGGCTCAAGCTAAGATAGCTTCCCGCGCTTTCCGATCGGAGATGGACCATGCCAGGCATCGAAAAGGTGTTGGACGAACGTCGGATCGACAGCGACCCCGCTCGCTCCTACACGTTGCCCTCGCGGCTCTATACGGCGCCCGAGGTCTTCGCCGCCGAGCGCGAGGCGATCT
>DATNJA010000068.1:0-7483 GCA_035604155.1 Candidatus Udaeobacter sp.
CTTGTACGTGGTGATCGACTTGTAAAGCGGGTGGTAATCGTCCAAGTCCGCCGGATTCATGTATTTGGAAACATAGTCGTCGATCGGGACGATGACCCCGCCATTGGCGAGCGCGGGGATCCACGCGGGTTCGATGTCGAGGATGTCGTAGGCGCCGGAATTGGCGATGTGTTCGGCGATCGGCTTGGAATACTGGTCGGGATGGGGCAGTTCGACGACGTTGTAGTTCATGCCCGTCAGCGCCTGCCAAAGCGGACCCGAGAAGTTCTTGGGCTCGAGCGCCTGCAGGCCGGCCTCATAAGTCATGTTGAGGGTGATGCCCTTGCTCTTGTAGGCCTGGGCCGCCTGGACCGCCCGATAGGCCGAGCTGTCGGTCGGGCCCACGGACGATACCTGCACGGCCGCATCCTGGGCCTGGCCCAGCGGCGTGGACTTGTCGGCGAGCTCGATCTTGGACAGGTCCACCGTGTCCGCCCAGGCTTCCGAGCCGGCAGCCGTCCAGCCGAGACCCGGCAGCATGGCGGCACCGCCCATCAGCATCAGCTTGGTCAGGAACGACCTGCGCGAGGTATCGCCCCTGAGCCAGGCGTCGACTTCTTCGGACAGTCCGGCGTTGAAATCACGCCGTTCACGATCGTTCATCATCTGGCTTCCTCCCATGTGAAATCGCCAGCCCTTGTCGGCGCCGGCCGAATGTTCTTCACGCGTCGTTCATGACTGCTTCCGCTTGCCTTTGGTCTTCACTTTGGTCATGCCCTGCTTGCTTTCGCCCGTCTTCTTGCGCGCCGGGCTCCGTTTCTCCTTGGGCCAGACGAAGCCCAAGCGGCGCACCGAGCGTTGTTCGATCTGGCCTTCGGTGGCCGCGGCGAAGGCCTTGAAATGGCGCGTCTCAATATGCCGGTCGAAGGCCGCGGCATCGTCGTAGATTTCGTAGAGCACGAACCGGCAAGGGTCGTCCGGCCCCAGCAGCACGTCGAAGCGCCGGCAGCCGGGCTCGCGCTCCACCGAGGCCTTGGCGTTGGCGCTGATGAGCCGGGAGAAGCGCCGGACGAAGTCCGGCTTGACCAGGAACTCAACGAGAATGACGAGCGGCACCATTCCCGGCCTCCGTTGTCCGGCGGATCTGTTCCGCCACTTGCTTCAGATGCGTGTCCATGGCCCTTGCCGCGGCCTCGGGATCGCGCGCCGCCACGCCCTCGAAGATTTGCCGATGAGACTCGAACGCCATGTCCTCGGCACCCGGCGACCTGAGGGTGATCGTGCGCTGGCTGGTCAGCCATTCGACCAGCGCGTCGTGGACGGCGGTGAAGATCGGGTTGCGGGTGATCCTGGCGACCACATAGTGGAAAGCGACGTCGGTGCGCTCGAAGCGGCCGAGGTCGCCGCGCGCGGCGGCATTGGCATCGAGGGCGTGCTTCAGCCTGGCGATGTCCTCGTCATTGGCGCGCATCGCCGCCAGGCGCGCCACGCCCACCTCGAACAAGGCGCGGGATTCCTGGAAGTGCTCGACGCCATGGGGTTGCGACAGGAAATGCCGCGCCGCGCCGGAGAGTTCGGTGATCAGGTTCTCCGGCGTGGGCCGCGTCACCAGGGGCCGCTCGCCGGTGCGGACCTGCACCAGCCCCATGCGGCCGAGCGCGTAGAGCGCTTCGCGGATCGAGGCCCGGCCGACCCCGAACATCTTCATCAGCTCGCGCTCGGGCGGGAGCAAGGCGCCTTCGGGGAAGGTGCCGTCGCGAATCATCGCTTCCAGGCGCAAGGCCGCCTCTTCCGAAAGCTTGCGCCGGCGGATCGGCCAAGCGGCAAGCTCGGGCCGCTTGAGTTCGCGCAGTTCCGCGGTCATTGGGCCGTTATTCTCCCGAACGAGGTCGCCTCCCGGACGTAATTAAGCCTCGCGGCAGGCTGGTGAGTCAATCGACCTGTCCGACCATGCACCCAACGATCGGGCTTCTTTAGCACTCGTCGGGTAAGGTATTGGTACTTCCGCCGCAGAAATCCGATCGCCCGTTGCCGGCATTGGGGACCAGGGGGTTTCCATCTTGCAGATCGACAGCCACCAGCATTTCTGGCGTCTTTCGCGTGGCGACTATGGCTGGCTGACACCGAATCTGGTCCCGCTATACCGGGATTTCGGCCCGGCAGACCTCGTTCCCATCCTGCGGCGCCACGAGATCGCCGGCACCGTCCTGGTCCAGGCCGCCCCCACTGTGGCTGAAACGGAATTTCTGCTCGCCATCGCGGCCGAGGCGCCTTTCGTCAAGGGCGTGGTCGGCTGGGCCGGCTTCGACCAGCCGAGCGGCCCCGCGGACATCGAGCGGCTCGCGGCCGATCGGCACCTCAAGGGCATGCGCCCCATGATCCATGACCTCGCGGATCCCGAATGGATGCTGCGCCCGGCGCTTGCCCAGTCCATCGCGGCGCTCCAGCAGTGCGGTCTCGCCTTCGATGCTTTGCTGCGCCCGGAGCATCTGGGACCCTTCAAGCGCTTCCTCAGGCTCTATCCCGATCTGCCGATCGTGCTGGATCATGCCGCCAAGCCGGCAATCGCCGCGGCCAGCAACGGCGCCGGGCCGTTCGACCGCTGGGCCCGGGACATCCGAGAAATCGCGCGCGACCGGCGGCTGCACTGCAAGATTTCCGGCCTGGCGACCGAGGCGGCGAAGGATTGGCAGCCGGCCGATCTCGAGCCCTATCTCGATCTCCTGCTGGAGAGCTTCGGGCCCGCGCGGCTGATGTGGGGCAGCGACTGGCCGGTGGTGGATCTCGCCGGCGGCTACGACCTCTGGCGCAAGACGGCGCTGGACTATCTCGCCAAGCTGAGCCAAGACGAGCGCCGGGCGATTCTGGGCGAAACCGCGATTGCGTTCTATCGCCTGTGATCCGCAACCACATCGAACAGGCAGGTGACCCTTGGGCAGATTGACGGGCAAGTTCGCGTTGCTCACGGCTTCGGCCCAGGGCATCGGCCGCGCGGTCGCCGAGGCCTTCGTCGCCGAAGGTGCCCGCGTGGTGGCGACCGACGTGAACGAGAAGGCGCTGGCGGGCCTCGAGGGTGCGACGACGCGCAGGCTCGACGTCACCGACGGCGCGGCGATCGCGGCGCTGGCGGTCGAACTCGGCCCCATCGATGTCCTGTTCAACTGCGCCGGCTACGTCCATGCAGGAACCGTCCTCGACTGCGAGGACAAGGACTGGGACCGGTCCTTCGACATCAATGTCAAGGCCATGTATCGCCTGATTCGCGCCACTCTGCCGGGAATGCTGGCCAAGGGCGGAGGATCCATCGTCAATGTCGCCTCCGTCGCCTCGAGCCTGAAAGGCGTCCCCAACCGCTTCGCCTATAGCGCCAGCAAGGCGGCGGTCATCGGGCTCACCAAGTCCGTGGCCGCCGACTACGTGGCCAAGGGAATCCGGTGCAACGCCATCTGCCCGGGCACGGTCGAAAGCCCATCCCTGGAAGAGCGCATGAAGGCGCTGGGCGGTGATCTTGACGAAGTCCGGCGGGCCTTCACCCAGCGCCAGCCCATGGGCCGGATGGGCAAGCCCGCCGAGATCGCCCAGCTGGCCGTCTACCTCGCCTCGGATGAATCCTCGTTCACCACCGGCGCGACCCATGTCATCGACGGCGGCTGGTTGACCTAGACTGTCGCTTGGTACCGCTGCCCGCGAGGCCGGGAGCCCGCGCGCAAAGAGGCCCCGACCCGGGCCTGGGTTTGTTCCTGAATGAACGACTGTCGGCTGCAGCGCATTCCACGCTAGGATCGCAGCCGGTCCGCTCCCTATCGGAAGGTGCTCCATGACCGGTTGGAAATTCGCTCTCGTCCCGGCGCCCGCGGCCGGCACGAAGACGACGGGCAAAGTCGATTGGGGCGATCCGGTGCTGACCGGCTGGGACTGGCCTTACATCGCGGTCAACGGCGCTTCGCCCGGCCCCGCCGTGCTCGTGACCGGCGGCATCCACGGCTCCGAATATGCGTCCATCGACGCCGTGGTGCGGCTGGGCGCGTCCCTGGAGCCGCGGGCAGTCAAAGGCCAGGTTCTTTGTCTTCCCGTGATGAACCCTTCGGCATTCTGGGAGCGCACGGCCTATGTATCGCCCGTCGACAACCTGAACCTGAACCGCGTCTTCCCGGGCAAGGCGCAAGGGACTTTCAGCGAGCGGGTGGCCTATCACCTGGTCGAGAAGGCGATGCGCCGGGCCGATGCCTATATCGACATGCACGGCGGCGATGTTCCCGAGGCGCTGGTGGCCTTCAACATCTGCCATGAGACGGGCAATGCGGAAGTCGACGCGAAAAGCCGCGCCATGGCGGAGATCTTCGGCGCCCCTGCCCTGATCGTTCAGCGCAGCCACGGCGCTCCGGTTTCGGGCCTTGCCTATGCCACCGCGGCCGGCCTCGGCGTGCCAGCATTCATCGCCGAGGACGGCGGGGCGGGACAATACGACCCCGCCATCGCCGAGCGGATGCTTGGCGGTCTGGAAAACGTACTGCGCAGCCTGGAAGTGATCGAGGGACCGGTGCGCAACGTTCCGCCGCCCCGGCGATTCACGAGATTTGCCTGGGTGCGGTCCCGCGAGGCCGGTTTCTTCCGACCAGTGGTCAAAGTCGGCGATGAGGTCGCGGCCGGCCAGAGGCTCGGCAGCCTGGTGGATTTCTACGGCCGCGTCCTCGAGGACATGGCAGCGCCCGACAAGGGCCAGATCCTGTTCATGGTCGTAAGCCCCGCCATTGGCCGGAACGGCCTCATCTGCGGCGTCGGGGTCGAATAGGCACGAACCTCTGCGTCGCTGCGAGCTTCAGCACGCGGGCCGCCAAGAACGTCTTCTAACCGGCACGCGCCTTTACGCGCGGATCAGCCGCCATTGTTGGTCTTCTTCTTGAACCCAGTCGGCGCCTGGGGCTGGTTGTTGCGCGGCTGCTGAACCTGCTGGCGGGAGAAGGCGTTCCCGCCCTGGAAGTTGTTCGAGACGAAGTTGCGCTGCTGCTGGGGCTGCTGCTGGAAGTAAGCGTTGCCCTGGCCGAAAGTCTGGTTGCTGCGCTGGGTCGGCTGCTGGGAGTAGTTCCGCGACTGGTTCGTATTGCCCTGCCAGTTGCCCAAACCATTCGTCTTCTGGGTCGGTTGTTGGAAGTAGTTCCGCGCCTGGCTCGTATTGCCCTGCCAGTTGCCCGAACCGTTCGTGTTCTGGGTCGGCTGCTGGAAGTAGTTCCGGGCCTGGTTCGTATTGCCCTGCCAGTTGCCCGAACCGTTCGTCGTATGAGTCGGCTGCTGGAAATAGTTCCGGGCCTGATTCGTGCTGCCGGCGTTGTTCTGCAAGTTGCGCGAACCGTTCGTCTTCTGGGGCTGCTGCTGGAAGTAGTTCCGGGCTTGGCTCGTGCTGCCCGCATTGTTTTGCCAATTGCCGATACCATTGGTCCCATGGCTCGTCGAACCGAGCAGGGGAGGAGTCTGGGTATAGTGGCCGACCAGGCCGTTGTTCTGGCCGAAGCCTGTCGGCTTCTTCCCTGTCTGGAGCTGGCCGAACAAAGCCTGATTGGCAGGGGCGTTGGCGAATACCTGGCCATGGGTCTGGCCGGCGTTCGGCGCCAACAGGTTGCCGTTCGCCTTGTTGTTGGACTGGCCGTTGGCGAAGAATTGGCCGTGGTTCTGGGTCTGGTTGCCCCCCGCGGCGACGCCGCCAATAGGCCGACCGCTTCCAGCGAAGCCGCCCGTGGTGGAACCTCTGCTGGCGAAGCTCGGGCCCGGCGACCTGTGCTGCTGCAGCCCGCCCGGCTGGCCCTTCAGCCCAAGCTGATGGGCGGCATTGGGGGTAAGCCCGGCGGTGGCCAAACTCGGCTTCACCGGCGCCTGGCCGCCCCAGGACTTGGCCTGGGTCCATGCCTGGTTCGAGCTGCCCTGCGGATGCTTGTGCCAGGCCTGACCGATGGAACGCGAGTGCTGCATGTCGTCGGCCGAAACCATGGTCGCGCCATGCTCGTGGTTGCGGTAGTGGTCGAAGCCGTCGTGGTGACCGGATCTGTAGTCGTTGTAGTAGTTGTTGATGGTCGTACGATTGACGAAGGCGATGTTCAGCTGCTGAAAGCAATGCTCGCTGACGCCATATCCGGGATAGTAAGGCTCGCCCCAGCCGAGCGGGACCCAGCCCACATCGCCGAAGCCGATGCTGATGCCGACGCCGATGCCGCCGAAGTCGCCGAAGAAGCTGACGAGAGCCGGCGCGTAGACCGGATAGGGGTCATAGGGCCCGGGCGCCCAGCCCCAACGGCCGCCATAGTCGACCCAACGTCCGTAATGGAAGGGCGCGAATCCCCAGGGTGAGTCATCGACCCAGGTCCAGCCCCAAGGTGCCACATAGGCCCAATGGCCGTAACGATAGGGCGCCCAGTCGGCGCTCACCTGGGGATACCAGACCTGGCCGTAGTCGGGGGTGGACTGCCATGAACCGTACTGATTCAGGTCCTGGGCGCCGGTCATTTCGGGAGACGCGTATGGCGCAGCGCCCTGCTGCGGCTGGCCCTGGTTTGGCTGGTTGGGCTGCTCCTGGCTTTGGACGAGTTGGACGAAATCGTCGGGCTGCTGGGCCTGGCCGGTCGCCACCTGGAGGTCGTTCTGATTCTGGCCCGTGATGGCGGCGGCCTGCTGCGGCCCCAGGCTGAGGTTGACGCCAGGTCCGGTCACCTGGGCACCACCGTCATAGGCCGTGACCGTCGTCGGATGGTCGGCGTCGCCGGCGACGATTTCATAGCGCCCCGGCTGGTTGATATGGACCTGGCCGCGGGGCGTGTCGATCTCGAGAGGCGCCGAGCCGGCCGGGTCGGCGACCTGGAGATAGAGGGCACCCTGCGGCATGGAGGCGACGAAGCCCTGGTCGTTGAGCGTGCCGATGTCGAGCTCCGTCGAGCTGTCCAAATAGATCCGGCTCGGGCCCAGTTCCAAGGCCGCATGGGACCGCGGTTCGGTCCAGAAAGAGTTGCCGCTGGTGACCGGGTAGTTCAGCGTCGCCGCCTGCCATTGGCTTTCATCGGAGGTATGGAAGGAGACGGTGCCGGAAACCTCAGCGACGCGACCGACCCGCGACGGCGGGTCGCCGGCGCTCGGGCCCCCTGGGATCTGGGACCCTGGGCTCTGGCCTGTCGTGTCTTGCGCCAGGCTCGAAGCCGGCAGGCCGAGGCTCATGCTCGCGGCCATCAGACCGGCGAGAATCAATCCACGTCCGCGCATGGTGGCACCTTTGTTTGTCTGGTGGGCGGCCATCGGCTGGGCGGCTGTCGCAAAGCGCCGGGAGAGGCCGGGCGATGCGCCACAGGCATCTTCGGCGGAGTGCCGTGGCGAAGCGAAAAACCCTTTGATCATCGATCCCTTCCGGCCTGACGCCGCGAGCCTGTTCACAGCTCTGGAGCAACATTCCGGTTATTCAAAGTGGGAAGGGATTGTGGTCCTTTTGCGGCATCTGCGCGGTATTATGGCGCAAACGCCACAAGAA
>DATNJA010000069.1:0-11720 GCA_035604155.1 Candidatus Udaeobacter sp.
GCCGGCGCGCCACGCCATTTATGCAGCCGCTGAGATTGAGGGCGAGCAGCGTCATGTTCAGGCCATCGCCGCCCGCGAGCAGCCTCAGTTCCGCAAGATCGATATAGTCGCCCAGACAGCGTTCGACGAGGTCATAGGCAAACCGGTCATGGCCCGCCGCGACCGGCGTATGGGTGGTGAACACGCACATCTCCCGCACGCGCACCGGGTCGTAAATCGACTCGTCCTGCCCCACGTCTTCCGACGGCCGGCGGGATTCGCGAAGCAGCTCGAGCGCCAGGAGCGCTGCGTGCCCTTCGTTCATGTGATACGTCTTGATGTCGAAACCGAGCGCCCGAAGAACCCGCAAACCGCCGACGCCGAGCACGATCTCCTGCTTCAGTCGATAGGCCGCATCGCCGCCATAGAGACTGTCGGTGATCCTGCGATGCTCGGCAGTGTTGTCCTCGAGGTCCGTGTCCAAGAGGAGAACTGGTATGCGCCGACCGAGCGGGCAGGTGAAGGAATGGAGCCAGGGGCGGATCCAGACCTCTCGCCCCTCGATCGAGACCGCCGCCATCGCATCGAGCGCTTCGGCCCAGGCCGAGGGATCCCAGGGGTCGGGAGAGTCGACCTGGCGTCCCTGCGCATCGATGGTCTGCTTCAGATAGCCGGATCGGCTCGCCAAGGTCACGAACACCACCGGCAGCTCGAGATCGGCGGAGGATCGCACGCTATCGCCGGCGAGTCCGCCGAGACCGCCGCTGTAGGTGTGCATTTCCGAGCGGATAGCAATCTCCATCGAGAAATAGGCGATGCGCGTTTGCGGCAAGAACGGGTCGAGACACTCCATGACGCCTTAGGCTCCCAGCAGATGCGCGGCTCCCGGGGAACGGGAACCGGAATGAACGTCGTGGCCAAGGGGCCGGGAAGGCCTGCCTTTGGCCATTGTCGGCTCAGCATCCTTGCTGACGGTCCCCCGAACGCACAACCGAGTCGTATGTAACAATAGAATGAGGATTCGGACCAGCCGGGCGTCTTGCGACGGCGGCAACAGGCCCCCTTGAATTCCGATCGGCTTATGGGCTCGCGGCCCCCTCACCGAGCGCTTCGGAAGCGCCCAGCAGCGCGATAATCCTGTCGGCGACCTGGCCGGCCGGCGGTCCGACATCGACGGTCAGGGGGTCCTCGTCCGGGCCCGGTTCTTCCAGGGTATCGAATTGACTCTTCAGCAGGGCTGCTGGCATGAAATGCCTCTGCCGGCTCGCTAGCCGCTCGGCAATCAGGCCCTGATCGCCGCGCAGGTAGACCAGCCGCGCCTCCGGCCGGTTGTCGATGACGATCCGGCGATAGGATCGCTTGAGGGCGGAGCAGGTGATGATCCCGGGCTGGCGTCTGGCGCGTTGGCCATCGATCCAGGCGGCCACCGCTTCCAGCCAGGGCTGGCGGTCGGCATCGGTCAACGGAATGCCGGCATGCATCTTGGCGACATTCGCCTGCGGATGAAGGGCGTCTCCCTCCTGGAAGGGCCAGCCTAGGCGCGCCGCTAGTTCCTCGGCGATGGTGCTCTTGCCCGACCCCGACACTCCCATGACGACCAGGACGGGCGGACCGCCGCGATGGATGCGCGGATTGTCGAGACGGCGCACGCCGGCCGCTTCGGCGATGAAGGCCTGCTCGGCACGACCGATGAACAGGCCGCTTTCGACCACCCCCACGATCCGCCCGATGCGCTCCTCCAGCCGGGCGGGATCAAAGATCGGTCCAAAGGCGCAATCGAGAATGCGGTTGCCGCCGTCGGTGACAAAGGCCGTGCCCGCCGCCGTCAGTCGCAGTCGCGCCTTGGCGCCCAACGCCTCGATGGCCGCCTGGGTCGCCTCGAGCCCGAATGCGACGACTTCCACAGGGACCGGCGCGCCCAGGCGGTCCACCAGCTTGGCGCCATCGGCGACGATAGCCAGCCGCCGGCTCGCCGCGGCGACGATCTTTTCGCGAAGCAGCGCACCGCCCATGCCCTTGATCAGGTTCAGCGTGCCACGCTCGACTTCATCGGCGCCGTCGATGGTGAGATCGATCTGCCGGTGCTGCGCGAGCGACGTCAGCGGGATGCCCGCGGCCGTCGCCTGAGCCGCCGTCCGTTCCGAGGTTGGAATCCCCTGGAATTTCAGGCCTTGGCGAAAACGGCGAGCCAGCGCATCGACGGCGAATGCCGCCGTCGAGCCGGTACCGAGCCCCACGATCATGCCGTCCTGGACCAGCCCCACCGCCGCCTCCGCCGCGGCTCGCTTGAGGGCGTCCCGGTCCGGGGCGGGCGATGCCGCGCTCATGGCCGGGCAGCCGCAGCCGCGGCGCTGGCGCGAATCTCCGCAATGGCGGCCGCGTAATCCCTCCTGCCGAAGATGGCCGAGCCGGCGACGATGGCCGTAGCGCCAGCGGCGGCCGCCTGACCGGCGGTCGCCGCGTTCTCGCCGCCGTCGACTTCGATCACCGGATGCAGGCCGCGTTCGGCGCATAGCGCGCGCAGGCGCCGGATCTTGGGCAGCATCTCGGGCAAGAAGGCCTGGCCGGCAAATCCCGGGTTGACGGTCATGACCAGAATTATATCGCAAAGAGGCAGGACATATTCGATGAACTCCAGCGGGCTCGCCGGGCTCAGCACCACGCCCGCCTTCTTGCCGAGCCCGCGGATCTGCGCCAGCGCGTGATGAAGATGCATCGTCGAGCCGGGCTCGGCCTGGACGAGCAGGTGATCCGCACCCGCCTTGGCGAAGGCGCCGATGTATCGCTCGGGCTCGACGATCATCAGATGCACATTGATCGGCTTGGCGGTCGACCGGCGAACGGCTTCCAGCACGACGGGCCCGAAGGTGATGTTGGGGACGAACCGGCCGTCCATCACGTCGACGTGGATCCAATCGGCACCGGCGGCATCCACGGCACGGACCTCATCCCCAAGCCGGGCGAAGTCCGCCGACAACAGGGAGGGCGCAATGAGGACCGATGGCTTCGCCGTCGGCCCGGTCATATCACGCGTCATCGGTCGAAAAGCGGAACACGGTGGTCGAGCGAAACCGCTCCCCCGGCCTCAGCACCGCGGACGGAAAGCCGGGGTGATTGGGCGCATCGGGGAAATGCTGCGTCTCGAAGCAGAACCCGTCGCTCTGCCGGTAGGCCCGGCCCGACGGGCCGACCAGAGCGCCGTTCAGGCCATTGCCGGTATAGAACTGGAGCCCGGGCGCGTCGGTCAGGACATCGAGGACGCGGCCGGACTTCGGGTCAACGGCGCGCGCCGCCGGCAGCAACCCGCCGGCGGCCCGCCCGCGCAGCACCCAATTGTGATCATAGCCATGGCCAAACACGATCTGCTCGTCAGCCGTCCGGATGCGCTCGCCGATGGGCCTCAGCCGGGTGAAATCGAACGGCGTGCCGCGCACGGCCCGGATCTCGCCTGTGGGAATCTGGGTGGCGTCGGTCGGCGTGAAGTGATCGGCCTCGATCGAGACGACATGGTCGAGGATGTCGCCCGAACCCTCGCCCGAGAGATTGAAATAGCTGTGATTGGTCAGATTGACGATCGTCGGTTTGTCGGTCGTTGCCGCAAAGTCGATGCGCAGCTCAGCCGTCGCGCCCAGCGAGTAGGTCATTTCGACCGCAAGATTGCCGGGATAGCCTTCCTCGCCGTCGCGGCTGAGGTAACTGAGAACAACGGACTCGCCGGGGCCGCCGGCCGCCTGCCACAGGACCTTGTCGAAGCCCTTGCGGCCGCCATGGAGCGCATTGGGCCCGGCGTTCGTCTCGAGGTGGTACTCGACGCCGTCGATGGCGAAGCGCCCGCGCGCGATACGATTGGCGTAGCGACCCGCGATCGCGCCGAAATGCGGGCTGACATGGGCATAGCCCGACAGCGAGTCGAGCCCCAGCACGACATTGGCGACCCGGCCTTGACGATCCGGCGCTTCCAAGGTCGCGATGATGCAACCGAAGGTGAGAATACCGACCCGCATGCCGGCGTCGTTGGCCAAGGTGTAGACGTCGACCGCCTGGCCGTCATCGGTGGTTCCGTAATGCGCTTTCTTCATTCGCCTTTCAGCTCCTTCAGCCGCGCGGCTCGGCACCGGCGAAACCGTCCAAACCGCCTCATTCCCTCAACCGGCAGCGACCCGGTCGACGAACCAGACAAGCTCGCCCACCGGCCTGACGCGGGCGGCCGGCACCTGGCTGCCGCCCGCGCGAATGACCTTGAAGATCGCCGACTTCTCTTGTCCCGTCACCAGAAACGCCACGCGCCGGCTGCTTTCGATCGCCGGATAGGTCATGGTGATGCGAACCTCGGGTCGGCCGTGAGACACGGCGGCTACCCAGCGCTCGCGCTCCTCAAGCACCGGCTCTCCCGGCAGGAGCGAGGCCGTGTGGCCATCAGGGCCCAGCCCCAGAAGGGTAATGTCGAACAGCGGTCTTGCCGGATCCAGCACAGCGCTGCCGTAAGCCGCCTTCAGAATTCGCTCGTAACGCAGCGCAGCCTCTTCGGGCGTGCCGTCGGCAGGCACCGGATGAATGTTCCCCGGCGGCACGTCCACCTTGGAGAACATCGCCTCCCGGGTCATGCGGTAGTTGCTCTCGGGATGGTCATAGGGAACGAAGCGCTCGTCGCCCCAGTACCAGGAGACGCGCTGCCACGGAAAGCGGTTCTTGAACTCGGCCGAGGCCAGAAGTCCGTACAAGGTCTTCGGCGTCGAACCGCCCGACAGCGAGACCCGGAACGGCGCCCCGGTGGAGAGCGCGGCTGCCGTCATCCATTCGGCCACATGACGGGCGAGCGCCGCCGGGTCGGCAAGCACTTCCACGCGGCCAGCCGGCTCAGCCATGGAGGCGGTCAATTCGCAGTCCCCAATATGAAGCGCTCCATCGCCTTGGCGAATCCCTCGTCGTTGTACGAGTCCGTCGTGACCTGGGCCTGAGCCTTGACCTCGTCGGAGGCATTGCCCATGGCGATGCTGAAGCCCGACCGCTTGAACATCAGCACATCGTTCGGCCCGTCGCCGATGGTGGCGATCTCGGCGGCCGGCACATTCAGGTGGCTGGACAGGAACTCCACCACCGTCCCCTTGTTCGCCTCCTTGTTGGTGACGTCGAGGTAATAGGGTTGCGAACGGCTGGCACTGGCGCGCTGCCCGAATGCGGCCTGGGCATCGGCCTCGCAACGCCGCACCTTGTCGTGGTCGTCGCTGACGCCGACGACCTTGGCCACCTGGTCGAGCTCGGCTCGGACATCGGTCACCTCTTTCGGCTCGAACTTGACCGTCCAGGCCTCCCGAGCGACATGCGGGGAATCGATCTTGGCGACGAGCCAGTCGTTCCCCCGATAGACCCAGGCATCGAGCCCCTGGGTCCGGATGAGGTCGATCGCCGCACCAGCGACGTCCGCCGGAAGCGTCTTCTGCTCGACGACCGCAAGATTCCGATCGACAAAAAGCCCGCCATTGAAGGCGGCAATCGGCGTCTCGACCCGCAAGGGTTCGAGCAGCATGGCCATGCCGAGGGGCGGACGGCCGCTGGTGATGGCGAAGCGGATCCCGGCCTCGTGCAAGGCCAGAACGGCGGCCTGGGCGCGCTTGGTCAGCAGTTTTTCCTCGGTGACCAGGGTGCCGTCAACATCCGTCAACACCAGGGAGATCTTTCGCCGTTTCGCCATCGCACTCTCCGTAGCAGGGGTTCAGTCAAGCGGTCGCCAGGCACGTCCATCGCGAGCCAAGAGCTCCTCGGCCGCCGCCGGGCCGTCCCCGCCCGCGACATAGTTGGGAAAGCCCTTCGCCGGCGCGGCCGCCCAAGCATCCAGGATGGGCTGCACGACCTGCCATCCCGCTTCGATATTGTCGGCGCGCTGGAACAGGGTCGCGTCGCCCATCATGCAATCATAGATAAGGGTCTCGTAGCCCGTATTCGGAGTCATGTGGAAATAGGTCTTATAGGCGAAGTCCATGCTGACGGTGCTGAGCTGCACCGTCGGACCCGGGCGCTTGGCCGCGAATTCCAAGGCGATGCCCTCATCGGGCTGGATGCGCAGGATCATCCAGTTCGGGTTCATCCGGTCGACCCGGGTTCCGCGGAACAGCGCATAGGGCGCCTGATGAAAGCGGATGGCGATCTCGGTCCACCGGCGGCGCATGTATTTGCCCGTGCGCAGATAGAACGGCACGCCGGCCCAGCGCCAATTGTCGATCTTCAACTTGCAGGCGATGAAGGTCTCGACGTCTGAAGCCGGGGCGACGTCCGGCTCCTGGCGGTAGGCCTGTACCGGCTTGCCGAGCACGGTGCCGGCGTCGTACTGGCCGCGCACGGCGTCTCTGAGGGCACGTGCGCGCGTCAGGGGACGAATTGCCTCGATCACCTCGGCCTTCTTGTCGCGGACCGCTTCGGCATCGAAGGAAATCGGCGGTTCCATCGCCGTCATGGCCAGCAGCTGAAACACATGGTTGGGCACCATGTCGCGCAAGGCGCCGGTCGTTTCGTAGAATTTGCCGCGTCGTTCGACGCCGACCGTCTCGGACGCGGTGATCTGAACGTGATCGATGTGCTCCCGGCTCCAGATGGGTTCGAACAACCCGTTGGCGAAGCGCAAGGCCATGATGTTCTGGACGGTCTCCTTGCCGAGGTAGTGGTCGATCCGATAGATCTGGTGCTCCTGGAACGTCTTCAGAATCTGGGCATTGAGCGCCTTGGCCGAGGCGAGGTCGTGGCCGAAAGGCTTTTCGATCACCACCCGGCGCCATTGCCCTTCGCTCTCCTTGGCAAGACCCGCAGCCCCGAGAGCGCTTACCGTCGGGCCGAAGAAGCTGTCGCCAATCGCGAGATAGAAGAGGTAATTGCCTTTGGTGCCGGCAGTCTTGTCGAGCCCCGCCAGATGCTCGCTCAGCCGTCGGAAGGTTCCGGGATCGTCCAGGTCCCCCTTGAGATAGCTCATGCGATCGGTCAGCCAGCGCCAGGCAGTCTCGTCGAGATGCTCGACCTGGGATTTGCCGGCGCCCTGGGCGGCGAATTCATTCATCATCTCGGTCAGCTGCTTGCGCCACGCCTCGACGTTCTCGAGAGCGCGGGCGACGCCGACAAGCTGGAATGCGCTGGAGAGTCGCTTTGCCTTGGCCAGATTGTAGAGCGCCGGCACCAGCAGGCGCTTGGTCAGGTCCCCGGAGGCCCCGAAGATCACCATGGCGCAAGGCGGCGCCACCGGGGCAGCGTCATGCTCGGCCGGAGCCTTGGACGTCACTGGCTGATCCCGGTCGCTTGTCATCGCAACCCCGTTTCCGATCGATTTTTTCTGCCGCCTGCCGCGATCCTCACGGTCGCCCGACGAGCTCCCTGGCCGCGGCGACGATATGCTCGGGCTCGAACCCGAATTTCCGCTGAAGCTCCTTCAGGGGCGCCGAAGCGCCGAATGTCTTCATGCCGATGACGCGGCCCGTCGGTCCGACGTAGCGCTCCCAACCGAGGATGGATCCCTGTTCGACGGCAATGCGGGCCGTGACCTGGGGCGGCAGCACGCTTTCCCGGTACGACGCCGGCTGATGCTCGAAGATATCCCATGAGGGCATTGAGACCACGCGCGAACGAATTCCCTCAGCGCTCAGAGTCTCATGCGCTTCGACGACCAGGGCGACTTCGCTGCCCGAGGCGATGAGGATCACCTCAGGCGCCCCGCCGGCCGCGTCCGCCATGACATAGGCGCCGCGGGCCACGCCTGCAGCCGAGGCGTACTTGCCGCGGTCGAAAATCGGCAGCGGCTGGCGGGAGAGCGCGATCACCGCCGGCTGATGGCGAAGCTGCATGATGCACCGATAGGCCTCGACCACCTCATTGGCGTCGCCGGGCCGCAAGACCACCAGCCCGGGAACGGCGCGCAGCGAGATCAGCTGTTCGACCGGCTGATGGGTTGGTCCGTCTTCGCCATCGCCCATGGCGTCATGGGTGAAGACGAAGAACGTCGGCAGCTCCATCAAGGCCGAGAGGCGGATCGCCGGGCGGGCATAGTCGCTGAAGATGAAAAATGTCGCGCCGAAAGCCCGGACCTTCGAGAGCGACAGGCCGTTGACGATCGCGCCCATGGCATGCTCGCGGACGCCGAAGTGGAGATTCCGGCCGCCCGGCGTCGCCGCCTCGAAATCCCCCGCACCTTCGAACTTCAGGGTGGTCTTGTTGGACGGCCCCAGATCCGCCGATCCGCCGATCAGCCAGGGAATGTTCTGGGCCAGCACGTTCAGCACCGTCCCCGACGCATCGCGGTCGGCCATGCCCTTCGGATCGGGCGGGAAGACCGGCAGGTTACGGTCCCAGCCTGGCGGCAGTTCGCGACGCTGCATCTGCTCGATTTCGACGGCGAGCTCGGGGAACTGCTTGCGGTAAGCTTCGAACAGCGCTTCCCATTTGCCCCGCGCCTCGGCCCCGCGGGCTCCGATCCCGGCAGCGAAATGCTCGCGCACGCCGTCGGGCACCAGGAACTTGGCGTCCTCGGGCCAGCCATAGGCGCGCTTGGTGAGCTTGACCTCCTCTTCGCCCAGGGGCTCGCCATGGGCCGCGGCCGAGTCCACCTTGTGCGGCGAGCCGTAGCCGATGTGGCTGTCCAGGATGATCAGGGTCGGCCGGCCCTTGGTCTGGCGAAAGACGGCGAGCGCGTTTTCGATGCGCTCGATGTCGTTGGCATCGCCGACCCTGAGCACGTTCCAGCCATAGCCCATGAACCGGGCTGCCACATCCTCGGTGAAGGCGAGGCGCGTACTGCCCTCGATGGTGATGTGGTTGTTGTCGTAGATCCAGCACAGCTCGTCGAGGCCGAGATGGCCCGCCAGCGAAGCCGCTTCCGAGCCGACGCCTTCCATGAGACAACCGTCGCCGCAGACCGCATAGATATTGTAGTCGAAGATGTCGAAGCCCGGCCGGTTGTAGCGGCTGGCAAGCCATTTGCGGGCGATGGCCATGCCGACGCTGGTGGCGATCCCCTGACCCAAGGGACCGGTCGTGGCCTCTACCCCGGACGTCCAATGATATTCCGGGTGACCGGGCGCCTTGCTCCCGAGCTGGCGAAAGCGGCGAATGTCCTCGAGGGTGACCGAGGGCTGGCCCAGGCGCTCATAATCGGCATTGACCGCCTGGGTCCCGGTCAGGTGCAGCACCGACCACAGCAGCATCGAGGCATGGCCGTTGGAGAGCACGAAACGGTCGCGGCCCGGCCAGATCGGATCCTTGGGATCGAAACGCATGACCCGGTTCCAGATCACGTAGACCAGCGGCGCCAGGGCCATGGGCGCGCCGGGATGGCCGGACTTCGCCTGCTGCACGGCGTCGATGGAGAGCGTGCGGATCGTATTGATTGCCAGTTGGTCGAGCTGGTCCTGGGTCATGGGGATCGCCTTCCCAAGGGATTTTCGCCGCCGACTATCGCTTGCCTAGGCTTTCTTCTCCACATGCCCGCCGAACTCGTAACGCATCGCCGAAAGCAGCTTGTTGGCGAAATCGGCCTCGCCCCGGGAGCTGAAGCGCTCGTAGAGCGCGGCCGACAGGACATGGGCCGGCACGCCCTCGTCGATGGCGGCCCGGATGGTCCAGCGTCCTTCGCCCGAATCCGATACCCGCCCGGCAAAGCGCTCCAGCGCGGGATCCCCGATCAGCGCCGCCGCGGACAAATCGAGAAGCCAGGAGGCGATGACGCTGCCGCGGCGCCAGAGTTCGGCGATGTCGGGCAGGTTGAAATCATATTGGTAGTGCTCGGGGTCGCGCAGCGGCGTCGTTTCCGCATCGATGACGCCGGCCTTTGCGCCGATGTCGGCGGCCTTCAGGATGGCCATGCCTTCGGCATAGGCCGCCATGACGCCGTATTCGATTCCGTTATGCACCATCTTGACGAAATGCCCGGCCCCGTTCGGACCGCAATGGAGATAGCCCTCTTCGGACGTGCCGCCCGCCCTCTCGCGGCCCGGCGTTCGCGCAATATCGCCCCGTCCCGGCGACAGGGCGGCGAAGATGGGATCGAGATGCTTCACCGGTCCCGTTTCGCCGCCGATCATCATGCAATACCCGCGCTCGAGTCCCCAGACCCCGCCGCTGGTGCCCACGTCGACATAGTGAATGCCCTTGGGCGCCAGCTCCCGGGCCCGGCGAATGTCGTCGATGTAATAGGAATTGCCGCCGTCGATCACGATGTCGCCGGCCTCGAGATGGGGCAGCAGATCGGCGATGGTCTTGTCCACCACCCCAGCGGGCACCATCAGCCATATGGCCCGCGGCTTCGCCAGCTTCATGCTCAGCTCCGCGAGCGAGGATGCGCCGACGGCCTTTTCCTTGACCATCTCCGCTATGGCCTTTTCCGACATGTCGAACACCACGCAGTCATGGCCGCCTTTCAACAGGCGACGCGCCATGTTGGCTCCCATGCGGCCGAGGCCAATCAATCCCAATTGCATGAACCGTTCCTCCCTTGAAATTCCGATGGATCAGGCCACTTGCCCGGCGGTCTTGGATCGCCCGGCCTGGAATATGTCCACGAATTCGCGATAGCGCCGCGCAATCTCCGCCACCGCCTGCTCGCGCGTGGTCTTCTTGGCCCGCCAGTCGACCAGCGGACTCCAGAAGACGGTGCGACCGACCGCGAAGCCGACGAAACCCGGCACCCCGGCGGCGATCCCCAGCCATTCCCGAACCTTGCCGTCGTCCTCGCCGCGCCCGAGCACGATGCAGCCGACGCGATCACGTCCGCCGGCCCGCGCCGCCGCCACGAAACTCGCGCAATCCTCCCGCCGGTCGAGCCCCTCGATCTTCCATAGATCCGGATCGACGCCGGCTTCCCTGAGCTCGGCGATCGCCTGAACCATCAAGCGGGGTCGCATGTCGCGGTCATAGGCCTTCTTGTCGCCGCCGAGCTTGTCGAGCTGCGCCGTTTCTGCGGGCACCAGCAGCTCGAACATGAACCGGCTGCGTCCCGCGGCGGCGAGATAGTCGGAGAGCCGCTTCAGCCGCGCCGCTTGGACCCGATTCAAGGCCCGGTCTCCCTCGGGATTGTAGCGGACCAGCACCTTGCAGAAGGTCGGATTGAACGCCTCGATATGACGCGCAAAATCCTCGCCGTATTCGAAATCGAACTCGTCCTGGCTGCTCTTCTCCGCCGGCGCGGCGGTGACGACGCCCTCGGCCGCCGCATCGCGCAGAATGGCCGCACCAAACTGCTCATCGACCAGGATGCCGGCATCGTCCTTGGGCGCGCCCGCTGCCAGGGCGGCCTCGAAGCCGTCGTAGATGACCCGCTTGGCGGCGGCGATCTCGGCTGTCTGCGCTTCGCTCAGCGGCGGCTTCCAGCCGAACATCTTGGTCTGGAACGAGCCGCGATGATCGAACGGCAGGATGTAGAGCCGGCGATCGTATCCGCGGGACATCAGACCGGCCCTTTGAGCGAACGATATCGGCGGATCAGCGCGTTGGTGGAGCCGTCGTGATCGAGCTGAGGCTCCGCCGTACTCTGAAGCTGAGGAATGATTCGCTGAGCCAGAACCTTGCCCAGCTCCACGCCCCACTGATCGAAGGAATCGATTTGCCAGATCGTGCCCTGGGTGAAGACGCTGTGCTCGTAGAGTGCCACGAGCTTGCCGAGCGCCGCCGGCGTCAACCGGTCGAGAAGGAGCGTGTTGGACGGGCGGTTGCCCTCGAACTGCCGGTGCGGCACGAGCCGATCGGGCGTGCCCTCCTTCTTGACATCCTCG
>DATNJA010000070.1:0-14252 GCA_035604155.1 Candidatus Udaeobacter sp.
AACACGCCCATGACGACGAAATTTCCGATTTTCAGCCGGTTGACATGGATACCCGCTTCCCTGGCGCCGACCGGATTGGCGCCGGCGGCGATCGTGTGCAGGCCCCAGCGGGTGTGGCGGAGCACGATATGCATGACGACGACCAGCCCCACCGCCCAGGAAATCTCGCTATAGCCCCAGTTGCCCATCACCGCCGCGAAGATCGGCGCATCCGGCGGGCTCACCGGCGTGCCGGCGGAGATGGTGAGGGTAAGACCGTTGACAAGGAAGAGCGTGCCCAGCGTGGTGACGAAGGAAGGCACGCGGAGCAGAACGGTGACGACCCCATTCACGAGCCCGACGAGCCCCGCCGCGATTAGGCCGAGAAGGGCCGCCGGCAGCACCGGCAGGCCAGCGTCATTGGCGAAATACAGGATGAAGGGAGCGAGCGCGAAGACCATGCCGGCGGAGAGATCGATCTCCCCGCCGATCATGAGCATGATCTCTCCGCAAGTGATGATCGCGACCGGCGCGATGAATTGGGAGAGATTCTGCAGGCTCGCGCCGGTCAGCAGGAAATCCTGGTTGGCGTATTCGAAATAGCCAACCAGGATCAGGGCCACCAGCAGGATGCTGGCCTCTTTCCAGCGCAGAAATCGGCCAAGCAACCTGCCGCGATCGCCGGATCGGACCGTCACCGGAGGATCGCTTGCGTCAATGTTCGATCAGCCGGCGATGGCACCCGCGCGCGGCACGATGGCAGGCCTGGCCGACTTGCCCTCGTAGCGGGTGGAGGTGCTGAGATAGGGATCGACGCTGCCCTTGGTGATGAACTTCAGGCCGGTGTTGATCTCCGCCGGGCCGACCAGGCCGCCGGAGGCGAGGAACATGAACATCTCCATGACCGTATAGAAGCCCTGCAGATAGGGCTGCTGGTCGATGGTGAAGTCGAGCGCGCCGGCCTTGATCATCTCGAGGGTCTTGGGCAGCAGGTCGAAGCCGCCCGCATGCACGCCGCTGGCCGCAAGGCCATACTGGTTCATGGTTTCGGCGACCCCCTGGGTGCTGCCGGCATCGACGGCGAACATGCCCTTCAGGTCCTTGTGGCCGAGATAGAAGGACTGAATCTTCGACAGCTCCTCGTTCACCGTCGGGCCGGTGGCGATCACCTGGATGTCGTAGGTCTTGCCCGACTTCTTGAGGGCGTCCTGGGCGCCGTCGATGCGCGGCTGAATGTTGAGTTGGCCCGGCGTGGCGATGAAGAGCGCCACGGTGCCCCCATCGACCAGGCTGGCGATCCGCTCGCCCATCTGCACGCCGGCCTGATAGAGATCTTGGCCGATATAGGCGAGGCGCTTGTTGCCGCCGCCGGCCGGCGCATCGGCGTTGTAGGCGAAGACGGGGATGCCGGCATCGAGCGCGCGTTGCACCGGGTCGTCGAAGGCCTTCGTGTCGACAATCGGAACGGCGATGGCATCCGATTTGGCAGCGATGGCGGCGTTCATCGCGTTCACCATCTCGGCCACATCGGCGTTGGCCGAGCCCGTCCACTGATGCTGGCAGCCGAACATGGCGCAAGCGTCGGCGATCGCATACTGGGTCGGCACGAAGAAGGGGTTGGTGGTGACATGGTTGACGAAGGTGAGCTTCCAGCGCTTGTGGGCGGGGAAGGCGGATCCCTCGGCCGCCTCGGCAACGCGAGAGCCGGCGCCCAGCATTGCCATGGCCGCGGCCAGCGACACGCCGGACATCAATGCCCGGCGCGCGATCCCGCCGCTGGCGGGGTCCAGCTCGGCGACGAGTTCACGGTCTTGAGCTTCGGTTCCCTGTTCGTCTTGCATCGTCTTCCTCCTGTTGGCCGGTGCCTTGCGATAGACCGGCGGGTTTGGGCGGTTGCGGTAGCTTGAGCATTGAGCCGTGAAAGGGAGAGTTGAAAAAATGTTCGCCCGGCGCCTTCCGACTGTCAAGCAACTGCCGAAAAATAGCGGAAAAGCGCCTGGTCGCGCTCTACGCCGATGGGTCGGCCGCAGCGCCGTCAAAAGCGGCCAGCAGCCGGGACTTCTCCTGAGGTGCCTGGAAGGAGGCCACAAATCCATTGCGCGCCAGCTGCCTTAGCTCGTCCGGGCGCAGAGCCAGCGCCCCGGCGGTCGCGGCGTAGTTCTCGTTCAGATAGCCGCCGAAATAGGCCGGATCGTCGGAATTGATGGTGACGAGAAGCCCGCGGTCCAGCATGTGTTTCAGGGGATGCCGGCTCAGATCCTGGACCACCCGGAGTTTCAGGTTCGAGAGAGGGCAGACGGTCAATGCCACTTGATCGCGCGCCAGCCGTTGGACCAGCTGGTCGTCTTCCATGGCGCGGATGCCATGGTCGATGCGCTCGACGCCCAGGATGTCAAGGGCTTGCCACACGAATTCGGGCGGACCTTCCTCGCCGGCGTGGGCCGTCAAGCGGAACCCCTCATCCCGAGCCCGCCGAAAAACCCGGGTGAATTTGGCCGGCGGGTGGCCGAGCTCGGAGGAGTCTAGTCCGACACCGAGGATGCGATCCTTGTAGGGAAGGGCGAGATCAAGGGTTCGGAGCGCGTCGTCCTCATCGAGATGACGCAGGAAGCACATGATGAGCTTGACCTCGAGACCATAGGCGCGCCGCGCCTCTTCGATCGCCCGGTCAAGCCCATCGAGAACGGTCCGGAACGCGATCCCCCGGGAGGTGTGGGCTTGGGGATCGAAGAATATCTCGGCGTAGCGTAGGCCGTGGGACCGCACCCGAACCAGGTAGGCAGCCGCCAGATCGTGGAAATCCGCCTCGTTCTGCAGGACCGACATGCCCTGGTAGTAAAGGTCGAGAAAATCCTGGAGCCGGGAGAAACTGTAGGCTCGGCGCAGTGCCTCGACCGAATCGTAAGGCAATGCCACGCCGTTGCGGGCGGCAAGGTCGAACATGAGCGCGGGCTCGAGTGTGCCTTCGATGTGGAGATGCAGTTCCGCCTTCGGCAGCCGTTCGATCAAGCTGTGGTGTCCGTCCATCGGCAATCCCTAGAGCCTGATCGTCTCAAGCCTGCTCGCTTGAGACGTGAATCAGGCTCTACTCCAAACATGTAGAGCAAGATCGGGTCAGCTTGATAGAAGCTGACCCGATCTTGCTCTAGGCGCGAGGGCCCCGCTTCCCGCAAGCGAGATGCGGGGCCCCTGATCGGCGAGCCGGCTACTGTGGCAGGGTGCCTTGGATTCCTTCGGCGAGCCAGTTCATGCCCGCGATATCGTCGTCGCTGAGCTGGGTGCCGTCGGCCACCTTGACATTGCCGCTCTGGTCGTTGATCGGCCCCTTGAAGATGACGGTGCTGCCGTCCTTGATGCCGTCGACGGCATCCTGGGCGGCCTTGGCCGTGTCGTCGGGCATGTTTGTGAAGGGCGCCATGGCCAGCATCCCGGCCTTGAGGCCGCCCCAGGTGTCGCTCGTCGTCCATGTCCCATCCATGGCCGCCTGGATCCGCTGGGTGTAGTAGGGGCCCCAGATGTCGACGGAGGCCGTAAGCTGTGCCTTGGGCGCGAACTTGATCATGTCCGAGGCCTGACCGAAGCCGTGCACGCCGCGGTCTTCCGCGACCTGGAGGGGGGCGGCCGAATCCGTGTGCTGGGCGATGATATCGGCGCCCTGGTCGATCAGGGCCTTGGCGGCGTCGCTCTCCTTGCCCGGATCGTACCAGCCGTTGATCCAGACCATCTTGATCGTTCCCTTGGGATTGACCGAACGGAAGCCGCGGATGAAGGAATTGAGGCCCATGACCACTTCGGGAATCGGCACCGAGCAGACATAGCCCACGATGCCGGATTTGGATGTCTTGCCGGCGATGACGCCCTGAACGTAGCGGCCCTCATAGAAGCGGATGTTGTAGGTCGCGACGTTCTTGGATCGCTTGTAGCCGGTGCAATGCTCGAACTTCACCTGGGGGAACTGCTTGGCGACCTTGATGGTCGGGTTCATGAACCCGAAGGAGGTGGTGAAGATGATGCCGTTGCCGCCCGTCGCCAGCTCGCGGATCACCCGCTCGGCATCGGGGCCTTCCTTGACGCTTTCGACATAGGTCGTCTTGATCTTGTCGCCGAGCGCCGTCTGGGCAGCTTGGCGGCCCACGTCATGCTGGTGGGAGAAGCCGAAGTCGGCTACCGGCCCCACGTAGATGAAGCCGGCCTTGAACGGATCGGCGGCCTGGGCCAATCCGAAACGTCCCAGCGCCGCCGCGGCGATGCCGGTCCCCAAAAGCTTGTTGAATGTCCTTCTGTGCATTGTCCTTCTCCATGGTCGTAAAAGTAGTATTACCCAACTCGGCTCCTAGTGTACCTGAAGCCCAGACTTTGGCTAGATATTCTTTGGCCGAATGTTTCTGCATCACCCGGTTGCGTGGAATGCCTTGCCGAGGCAGGCCGGTGCGTTGAGCCGGATCCTCAGTCGGTCGCGGGAAATGATCACCAGCACCAGGATCGTGGCGAGATAGGGCAGCATCGAAAGGAACTGGGAGGGGATGGCGAGCGGCAGGCTTTGGACATAGAGCTGCAGGATGCTGATTCCACCGAAAAGATAAGCTCCCACAAGCAGCCTGGCCGGGCGCCAGGTGGCGAAGACCACGAGGGCAAGCGCGATCCAGCCCCGGCCGGCGGTCATGTTCTCCGCCCAAAGCGGCGTATAGGCCAGCGACAGGTAGGCGCCGGCAAGGCCGCTGGTGAAGCCCCCGAATAGGGTCGCGCCAAACCGGATGGCTATGACGGGATAGCCGATCGCGTGGGCCGCGTCGTGGGAGTCGCCGATCGAGCGCAAGGCCAGTCCCGCATGGGTCCGATAGAGGAACCAGCCAATGCCCGCGACAAGGGCAAAGGAGGCGTAAACCAAGGCATCCTGATGGAACAGGATCGGGCCGATCACGGGAACGTCGGTCAAGATCGGCAGGTCGAGTTTCGGCAGGGGCTTGATGGCCATGCCGACGAAACCCTTGCCGATGAGGGCGCTGAGGCCCGTTCCCAGGATCGCGAGGGCAAGGCCGGTCGCCACTTGGTTGGCCAGGAGAATCAAGGTCAGCAAGGCGAAGATTCCGGCCATTGCCGCACCGGCGAGTCCGGCGGCGAGGATGCCCAACATCCAGCTGCCCGAAGTCACGGTGGCCGCGAAGCCGACGATGGCGCCCACCAGCATCATGCCCTCGATGCCGAGGTTGAGGACGCCCGATTTCTCGGCCACCAGCTCGCCCGATGCGGCCAATAGCAGGGGCGTCGAGGCACTGACCATGGAAAGAAAGACGGGAACGAACCAGCTCAAGGTCATGCCGGCCTCGAATCGCGGGCGACGGCTGCTCGACTGCCGAGCCGGAGTCGATAGTTGATCAGGATGTCCGCACCCAGCAGGTAGAACAAGAGAATGCCCTGGAAGATTCCGGTCACGGCATTGGGCAGGCCGAGATCGATCTGGGCCGCCTCTCCGCCCAAATAGGAGAGAGCGAGCAGGAGCCCGCCCAGCAGGACGCCGACGGGATGGAGCCGGCCGAGGAAGGCGACGATGATGGCGGTGAAACCATAGCCGGGCGAGATCTGGGGCGTCAGTTGTCCGATGGGGCCGGCCACTTCGAACAGTCCTGCGGCGCCGGCCAGGCCCCCGCCCAGCATCAAGGAGAGCCAGATCAGGCCCTTGTCGCTGAAGCCCGCGTAACGCGCGGCCCGCGGCGCCTGGCCCACGACCTTGAGCTGGAAGCCGATCAGGGATTTGCCCAACAGGACCCAGCCGAGAAGCACGACCACGACGGCGAGAGCCACGCCGAGATGAAGCCGGCTGCCCTCGAGCAAGATGGGCATGGTCGCGGCGTCGGAGAACAAACGCGACTGGGGAAATCCGTAACCCTCCGGATCGCGCCATGGGCCGGTGACGAGATAGAGCAGCAGAAGCTGGGCCACGTAGGTCAGCATCAGGCTGGTCAGGATTTCGCTGGCGTTGAAGCGCACCCTGAGCCAGGCGGGGATCGCCGCCCAGGCCATGCCGCCGAGGACTCCCGCAACGATCATCGCCGGCAGGAGGAAGGGGCTGGTGCTGGTGTAGAACCAGAGTCCGAGCCCGCCACCGGCGAGCGCACCCATGGTGTATTGGCCCTCGGCGCCGATATTCCAGACATTGGCCCGGAAGCCGAGCGATAGTCCCGTGCCGATGAGAACAAGCGGCGAGGCCTTGACCAGCAGTTCCGGCAGGCTTCCCGGGCTGGTCAGCGGCTTGATGAAAAAGGTGTAGAGCGCTATCGCCGGGCTCTTGCCGAGGAGGGTGAATATCACAGCGCTGGTGGCAAGGGTGAGCGCGATGGCCAGGAGAGGCGAACCATAGGTCCAGAACGTCGAGCGCTCGCCGCGCGGCTCAAGCTGGATGAGCATTCCGTTCCCACGCCGCTCCTCCCACACCGCCGCCCATCAGCAAGCCGATCTCTTCCACCGATACGGCCTCAATCGGCCGTGCCGCGGAGAGCCGGCCTCCGGCGATGACAGCGATGCGGTCGCAAAGGGTGAAAATCTCGTCCAGGTCCTGGGAGATCACCACCACCGCGCTTCCTCTTTCGGCCAAGTCGAGGAGCGCTTGGTGGATGGCCGCCGCCGCACCGGCGTCGACGCCCCAGGTTGGCTGCGCGACGACCAGCAGGCCCGGATGCTGCAGGATCTCCCGGCCGACGATGAACTTCTGCAAGTTGCCGCCCGAGAGGCTATGCGCCTCAGCCGTCGGCCCTCGGCTGCGCACATCGAAACCTTCGATCACCTCCTGGGTAAAGCCGAGGGTTCGCCGTCCGGCGATGAAACCGTAGCTGACCAGCCCGCGCCGGCGGTGAGCGCTCAAGAAGCTATTCTCGGAAAGAGACATGGCGCCGACCACGCCGTGGCCGTTGCGCTCCTCGGGCACGAAGGCGGCGCCGAGTGCGCGTCGCGCACCCGGATTCAGATGTCCCACCGCCTTGCCATCGATCCGGATGGCATCGGCGCGCCCGACGCGGATTTCGCCGCTGAGTGCCGCCATCAGCTCGTTCTGGCCGTTGCCGGCAATGCCGCCGATGCCGAGAATCTCGCCGCCGGCGACGGTGAAGCTGATGTCCTTGAGGTCGGTGCCGAACTGCTGGTCGGATGGCAGAGAGAGACTGCTGAGTTCAAGCCGTGCCTTGGCGTCGGGTGGCGGCCGGCGGCCATGGGTCGGCGCCTTCAGCTCGCTGCCGATCATGAGTTCCGCCAGGCGCTGGGCGCTCTCCTGGCGGGGATCGCATTCGGCCACGACCCGGCCGAGGCGCAAGATCGTCGCCCGCTCGCAGAGCGCCTTGATCTCCTCGAGCTTGTGGCTGATGTAGAGGATCGCACAGCCTTCGTGCGCCAAGCGGCGCAGGGTCTCGAAAAGTTTGCTCACTTCCTGGGGCGTCAGCACGGACGTGGGTTCGTCCATGATCAGTAGACGCGGGTTCTGCAGCAGGCAGCGCACGATTTCAATCCGCTGGCGCTCGCCGACGGAAAGATCGTGCACGGCGCGGTCGGGATCGAGGGCGAGCCCATAGGCGGTCGAGACTTCGACGATGCGGCCGCGCAAGCCCCGGCGCTGGACCGGATCGTCGATGGCGAGAGCGATGTTCTCCGCCACGGTCAGCGCCTCGAACAGGGAAAAATGCTGGAACACCATGCCGATGCCGAGCCGCCTGGCGGCGTTGGGGCTTGAAATCCGGATCGGCTCTCCCTGCCAGCGGATTTCGCCGGCATCGGGCTGCAGCACGCCATAGATGATCTTCACCAGCGTGCTCTTTCCGGCGCCGTTCTCGCCCAGAAGCGCATGGGTTTCGCCCGGCAGGATCGCGAGATCCACGCTGTCATTGGCGAGGCAGCCTGGGAATCGCTTCGTGATGCCGGAGAGCGTAAGCAGCGGCGGTGCCGCGATGCCCTTCGAATCCCCCGGGGTCACGATTTCCATCCCCCGATTCAGTAAGGAATCTTGTCCGGTTTATCCATCCATTCCTTGAACACGCTACGCGCCTCGTCGAGAGGCAGATGGACGAAGGGGATGGTTCTTGCGGCTATCGGCAGAGCGAATTCGCGGTAGATGTGATCGTCGTCGAATCCGATGACGGCAGCGTCGTCCCGTGTATTGGCAAAGTAGACCCGGTCGATCCGCGCCCAGTAAATGGCGCCGAGGCACATGGGGCAGGGCTCGCAGCTCGAGTAAAGCTCTGAGCCCGCGAGGCTGAAATGACCGAGCTTGCGGCAGGCCTCCCGGATCGCCATCACCTCGGCGTGGGCGGTGGGGTCGTTTCCTGACGTCACGCCATTGAACCCCTCGGCCAGGATCTTGCCGTTGCGTACGATCACGGCACCGAACGGGCCGCCGAGGCCGGCGCGCATGCGCTCGGCCGAGATCGCGATCGCACGGCGCATGAACTGCTCGGGATGGGTCAAAGCCGTGGTCATTCGGTTTCGGCTGCGCTTGCCTTGGGCGGAGTGGCGTATCGATGCTCGGCCAGGGTAGCCGAAAGGGCGATGAGCTGGCCCGCGACCGCGACCGCGATCATGGCCGGCTGCTTGCCCGGCACCTGGGGAAGACCGATGGGGCAGGTGAGGCGGGCCAATGTCGCATCGGCATGGCCGCGCCGGCGCAAGCGGCCGAGAAAGGTGGCGCGCTTGCTGGCGCTGCCGATGAGCCCGAGGAAGGCGAAATCGCCCCGCGCCAGCACCCGGTCGCAGATTTCGAGGTCGAGCGCGTGACTATGTGTCATGACGAGAAAGAAGTTCCCTGCAGGAGCGGACGCCACATCGTGGCGCGGATCTGCCGAGGTCTCGGTTTCCACATTTCCCGGCAGGTCTGTGGGGAACGCATCGCCGCGCCCATCGTACCAATGAATTCGATAGGGCAATTGGGCGAGCACGTGGACGAGCGCCCGCCCGACATGGCCTGCCCCGAAGAGAAAGACCGGTTCGCCCGGCATCTCCATCCGCTCGATGCGAGGCAAGGCAGCCCGGTCCAGCCGCTCCAGGGTCAGCGTGACGCGCCCTCCGCAGCACTGCCCCAGGCTGGGTCCGAGCGACAGGGTGAGCTCATCGGCCGCTGGCGACGCAGGCGAGGCGAGCATGGCGCGGGCTCGTTCGATGGCCTTCAGCTCAAGATGCCCGCCGCCAATGGTGCCCGCAATGCCCCCGCCATGGACCAGCATCCGGCAGCCGGCCTCCCGCGGAGAAGAGCCCGCCACTGCCGCGATCGTGACGAGGATCGAGGGCTCGTCGCGCCGAGCGAGCTCGATCGCCTTCCCGAGCCAATCAAGCATCGCGATCACGGCTATTCGCCAGCCCGCGCCCGGGCGGCCGGCTCGACGGCGCGCAGGCACAGCTCCTCGATCGCCCGGAGCACGCGTTCCGGCGTCGCCGGAGCGTCCAAATTGGGCAGAAGCCGATAGTCGGCCGTGCTGGCGATGGCATCCGAGAGGGCGGCGAAGACGGAAATGGCCAGCATCAACGGTGGCTCGCCCACGGCCTTGGAGCGGAAGATCGTCGGCTCACGGTTCTCGTTGCCGGGCATGATCGCGATGCGGAAATCTTCCGGCCGGTCGCCGCAGGTCGGAATCTTGTAGGTGCTGGGCGCATGGGTCTTGAGGCGTCCGGCCTCGTCCCAATAAAGTTCCTCGCTAGTGAGCCAGCCCATGCCCTGGATGAATCCACCCTCGATCTGGCCGAGGTCGATGGCCGGATTCAGCGAACGCCCGACGTCGTGAAGGATGTCGACCCGGGTGACCCTGTATTCGCCGGTCAGGCTGTCGACCAGCACCTCGCTGACCGCGGCGCCATAAGCGAAGTAGTAGAAGGGCCGGCCAGCAGCTTTGTCGCGGTCGTAGTGGATTTTTGGCGTGGCATAGAAGCCGGTGGCCGAGAGCGATACCCGTGCGAGGTAGGCCTGCTTGACCAGATCAGGGAAGGCAATCTCCTCGCCGCCGACCCGCACGCAACCGGCCAGGAACTGTACCTCGGCAGGCGCGACGCCATAGCGCTCGGACGCGAAGGCGGCAAGGCGCCGCTTGATCTCCCGCGCCGCTGCCTGGGCCGCCATGCCGTTCAGGTCGGAGCCGGAGGAGGCGGCCGTGGCCGAGGTGTTGGGGACCTTGCCGGTCGTGGTCGCGGTGATCTTGATCCGGTCGAGGTCGACCTGCAGTTCCTCCGCCACGACCTGGGCGACCTTGATGAACAGACCCTGTCCCATCTCGGTGCCGCCATGGTTCAAATGGACGCTGCCATCCGCGTAAACATGGAGAAGGGCGCCGGCCTGGTTGAGGGGCGTGTTGGTGAAGGAGATGCCGAATTTGACCGGCGTCAGGGCCAAGCCCTTTTTCAGGATCGGGCTTGCGGCGTTATAGGCGCGTATGGCGGCACGACGCTCGGCGTAACCCGAGCTGACCTCAAGCCCGGCGAATATCTCCGGCAGGATATTGTCCTCGACCGTCTGGTAGTAGGGCGTGACGTTGCGCTCGTCCTTGCCATAGAGATTTGCCTTGCGCACCTCCAAGGGGTCCTGGCCCAGATGGCACGCAATGGCATCCATTACCCGCTCGATCCCGACCATGCCCTGGGGACCTCCGAAGCCGCGAAAGGCTGTGTTGGAGGCCGTGTGGGTCTTGCAGCGGTGGGAGAGGATAGTGACGTTTTCCAGGTAGTAGCCGTTGTCGGCATGGAACATGGCCCGGTCGGCGATCGGACCGGAGAGATCGGCGGAGTAGCCGCAGCCCGCCGCTTGCTCGAAAGCGATGCCGAGGACTCGGCCGCTGCCGTCGAACCCCACATCGTAGTCGATGAGGAAAGCATGGCGCTTGCCCGTCATGACCATGTCGTCGTCCCGCTCGAGGCGGAATTTTGCCGCCCGGCCCGTCTTCACCGCCGCCAGGGCTGCGATCGCGGCCCATTGGGCCGCCTGGGTCTCCTTGCCCCCGAACCCGCCGCCCATGCGCCGTACCTCGACAGTGACGGCGTTGTCGGGGCGGCCCAGCACTCTCGCGCTACCATGCTGGACCTCGGAGGGATGCTGGGTCGAGCAATGGATCAAGACGTCGCCATCTTCTTGCGGAATCGCGAGCGAAACCTGTCCTTCGAGATAGAAGTGATCCTGGCCGCCCATCCGGATGCGGCCCTTGAGGCGATGGGGTGCTGCGGCCAAGGCAGCCTGAACATCGCCGCGTCTCATGACATGGGGTTCGAGCACGAAGCTCTTGGCCGCGAGCGCCTGTTCGATGGTGAGGATCGCCGGCAGGTCCTCATACTCGACCGCCGCCAGCCCCGCCGCCGCGCGCGCCGCGTCGAGGCTGTCGGCGGCGACAACGAAAAGGACCTGGCCGTGGAACTGCACCTCTCCCTCGGCGAACAGCGGGTCATCATTGGCGCCCACGGGACTGATGTCGTTGACGCCGGGAACATCGGCCGCCGTCAGCGCTGCGACGACCCCCGGAGCCTCGCGTACTCTCGCAAGGTCCAGGCGCCTGATCAGCGCGTGGGCCCGGTCGGCCTTTCCGGCGAAGAGGTGAAGCAGGCCCGGCGGCGCGGGAATATCGTCGATATAGATGGCCCGGCCGGAGACATGTTTTGCCGCGCTGTCATGGGGGATCGCATGGCGCACGCCGCCTTGGCGCCGATCAGCCATGGGCCCGCCTCGGTCCGACGACGCGGGTCTCCAGGTGAGGCTCGGTCGTCTCGTGCCAGAACTTGAGCAGCAGGTTGCCGGCGACCCGGGCGCGGTAGCTCCTGCTCGCCCGCATGTCGCTGATGGGCTCATAGTCCCTGGCCAGCGCCGCTTGTCCGGCGATGATCGTTTCCCGGATCCAGGGCCGGCCGCGGAGCGCCGCCTCGCAAGCCAGGGCCCGCTTGGGCGTAGCCGCCATGCCGCCGAAGCAGATACGGATGTCGGCAACCTTGCCCTTCGCAAGCTTCAGGTTGAAGGCGCCCAAGCAGGCCGTGATGTCCTGGTCGAAACGCTTGGAAATCTTGTAGCAATGTAAGTTCCAGGCCGGATCGCGGCGGGGGAGCAGCAGGGATTCGACGAACTCGCCAGGCCGACGGTCCTGCTTGCCATAGGCGATGAAAAACGCCTCCAACGGGATTTCACGCCGATCCTTACCGCGCCGCAGGACCAGTCGTGCTCCCAGCGCGATCAAGGGCGGTGGGCTGTCGCCGATCGGGGAGCCGTTGGCGATATTGCCGACCATGGTGCCGCAGTTCCTGATCTGGGCCGATCCGAGCCGCCGCAAGACTTCGCCGAAATTGGGATATTCCGCCGCGATGATCGGGAACAGGCGGGAATAGGTGACGCCGGCGCCGATCTCGATTTCCCGCTCCCGGATATCGAAGCGCTGAAGTTCTTCGACCGCGCCGATATAGACGACGGGGTCAAGGCGCCGATGCTGTTTGGTGACCCAAAGACCGACATCGGTGCCGCCCGCGAGGATGCAGGCGTCGGGATGGCAAAGCAGCAACTCCGCCAGCTCGTCGACGTGGCGTGGCGCGTAGTAACCTCTCTCTCCGGCGTGCGTTGGAGCGGGGCTTCTCATTGCTTCCAGCGCGTCGACGATCCTCTTCTCGTTGCGGCTAAAGCGGTCCGCGGTGCCGGCGCTTCGCATGCGCTCGGCCGCCGCGATGATTGGACCATAGCCCGTGCAGCGGCAGAGGTTGCCGGCCAGCGCATCGTCGATCCGTGCCCGGTCGATGGGCGCGCCGTCGTGGAACATAACGAAAAGGGACATGACGAATCCTGGGGTGCAGAAACCGCACTGAGAGCCATGACAATCGACCATGGCCCGTTGCACCGGGTGAAGCTTGCCCTCGGGCCCCGCCAGGTCCTCGACGGTCAGGAGCTGTTTGCCGTGGAGCGTCGGCAGGAACTGGATGCAGGAGTTTACGGCGCGATAGACGAGGCGCCCGTTCTCGACCTCACCCAGCGCCACGGTGCAAGCCCCGCAGTCGCCTTCGGCGCAGCCTTCCTTGCTGCCCGTGCGGCGCTCCCGGCCGCGCAGATAGTTGAGAACCGTGACGGTGGGGTCGTCGATGGCAACCTCGCGCAGCTCCTCGCCAAGAAGGAATCGGATGGCTTCAGCCATGGCGGGCTAGCTTCCGCGATAGGTGGAATAAGCGTATGGGGAAATCAGCAGGGGCACGTGGTAGTGCTCCGCCGGAGTCGATATCCCGAACCGGATCGTCACCAGATCGAGAAACCGGGGGCTCGGCAGCTTCACGCCCAGGCCCGCGAAGTAGTCGCCGGCGTGGAAGACGAGTTCATAGGTGCCGGCGGCCAGCGCCGCGCCTTCCAGAAGGGGTCGCTCGCAGCGGCCGTCGGCATTGGTCGTGGTGGCGGCGACGCGCTCGCGCCCATCGCCGAGGCGGAATAACTCGATGCGCATATCTGCGCCCGGCCGGCCATGGGCGGTGTCCAGCACATGGGTCGTCAAACGGCCCATCAGGGCTTCTTCCGGACAATCGGCAAGCGAGTCTCCATCCTTTACTGCCTTCGGATTGTAGTCTTTCCTGGCCGGCCGGGGGAGTTCCTATGCCTGACAAGCCGTTCCGACGCCCGCCCAGCGGTCTCGACCGCATTGCCTTCCTGGCCCTCTATGGACCGATCTACGAGCATTCGCCTTGGATCGCCGAAGCCGTCTTCGATGCCGGGCTCAAGGCTGTCCACGATGGTCCCGACGGCCTGCACGCTGCAATGCGGGCCGTCGTGGAGGCTGCCCCGCGCGAACGCCAGTTGGCGTTGCTGCGCGCCCATCCCGATCTTGCCGGCCGATTGGCGGTCCGCGGAGAGCTTACGGCCCGTTCGGCCACGGAACAGGCAGGTGCGGGGCTGGACAAATGCGAGCCCGAGGAATTCGCGAAGTTCACGCGGCTCAATGAGGCGTACAAGGCTAAGTTCGGGATTCCATTCGTGATGGCGGTCAAGGGGCGCAAGCGGGACGAGATCCTGACCGCCTTCGAGCGCCGGCTGGGAAACGACATGGCTGCGGAATTTCGAACCGCCCTCGACGAAGTGCATAAGATCGCGCGGCTTCGGCTGGCAGACTTGCAGGCCTAGGCCTTCCAATAAACCGTGGCGTCTCCGACATCTGGCGGATTTCTCCCCGGCAGCCTGGCTACGAGGCAGATGGTATCGTTTCTTGGGATTGCGCTGGCGCCACGACCAAGAGTCGATGTATATATCTGGTTGAATTTTATCATCCGATGGGGCGCCTGGGGGACGGCCATCCGAAAATTTCTGATAG
>DATNJA010000071.1:0-4913 GCA_035604155.1 Candidatus Udaeobacter sp.
TGTTCGGCGATAGCTTGCGCCACCATGTAGAGTGCATGGGGCGGGATGATGTCGTCGTGGTCCAGCAGTGCGACGAACTCTCCGTCCGCGATGCCGAGAGCCAGATTCGTGGCTTCGGCGATTCCCCCGTTCTTCCGCGCATAGACCACTTTGATGCGAGAATCCCGTTGCGCGTACTGGGTAAGGATCCGCGGCACGGTGCCGATCGTGGATGCATCATCGGCGATGCAGAGCTCCCAATTGTCGTACAGCTGCGCCTGGACAGACTCGATGGCCATGCGAAGCCAGCGGCCATTCGTGTTGTAGGTCGGCATTACGACCGATATCTTGGGCTTCTTCGTCATCTGGCGAACGTGCCGGCGAATTGCGGCCATGTCCGATGGCTCTAGCGTGTCGAACAGTTCTATCCACTCTTCGTAGGAATTGTCGGCGCGCGGATGGAGCCACAACGCCCATAGCAGTCGCAAACCCCGCCGAGAACACATCAGCTGGCTCAACCGACGAAGCTGGCGGATCGGGGAAATGCGTCGCAGACGAAGGCGATGGAGAAGCCGGGACAGACGCCAGCCAGCAACGCCCAGCCACCCGATTCTGCGAATGGAGAGACGGTCGATCGTGAATTCGGCGTCGCCGTGCGGGGCATCGCACCGAAGCGTTGTCAGGCCATCGCTCAAGGCGATGGCTTCGAATCGCCCGGCACGCAGGTGGAGATGGACCGGCGGCGATTCAACCGGCGTGAACTCCGCCGACCTTTGATCCCGCGCATAGATGCTCAGATATACAGGCCGATCGGATTCTAGCCGGCCCGAGACTCGTACCCAGCCGGCGGCAGGCTTGCCCGACGCTTTGTGTATGGCGAAGACTGCGCGACGAGCCCGGGTGAGATATCTGTTCCCCAAATCCGTTCCCGAAAGCATCTCGAGCGAGAATTGCCGCTGACTTAAATCCCGGCGAGCGTCGGCCTGGTCGATCGGCTCCCGGTTCAGCTGCTCAGCCGTCGGGTCCACGGGTGATGCCGCAGGCGTTGACGGCTGAATGAACATGGAAGGTACGGTAGCACGAGGATTCTACCAATGACGTTAAATGTTTGCCGCCGGCCGCGGTCAAGTCGGCGTTCGCCGCTCGGTGCGTATCCGACGCGTTGGCGCGATGAGCACAGAGCCGCTACGCAAAATGACCGGCCTCGCTCAGAGGAGCGAGGCCGCGAATATCGGCATTCGCAAGTGGATTGGACCTTACGCGGCTTCCTGCGCTTCCGGCGCGATCTGTTCCAGAGACGGCAGTTTTACTCGGCCAGCCCCTGTTCGCGCGCCGCGTTGCGGATGGATTTTTGCAGCTTCTCAAAGGCCCGCACTTCGATCTGGCGCACGCGTTCGCGGCTGATGGCGTATTCGCGGCTCAAGTCCTCCAAGGTCGCCGGCTCGTCCTTCAGCCTGCGCTCGGTCAGGATATGGCGCTCGCGTTCGTTCAGGGCCGAGAGCGCCGTGTTAAGCAGAACCTGGCGCTTGGACAGCTCCTCGGTCTCGCCCAAGCGCGTCTCTTGCGTCGGCGTATCGTCGACGAGCCAGTCCTGCCACTCGCCCTCGCCTTCGAATTTGAGCGGGGCGTTCAGGGAATTGTCGGGCGCGGCCAGGCGCCGGTTCATGGTCACCACGTCCTCTTCAGGCACCTCGAGACGGGTGGCGATCTTCTTCACCTGCTCGGGCGAGAGGTCGCCCTCTTCGATCGCCTGGATCTGGCCCTTCACCCGGCGCAAGTTGAAGAACAGCTTCTTCTGGGCCGCGGTGGTTCCGATCTTCACCAGGGACCAGCTATGCAGGATGTATTCCTGGATCGCGGCGCGGATCCACCACATGGCGTAGGTGGCCAGGCGGAAACCCCGGTCGGGATCGAAACGCTTCACCGCCTGCATCATGCCGACATTGCCCTCGGCGATCAGTTCGTTGATCGGCAGGCCATAGCCCCGATAGCCCATGGCGATCTTGGCAACCAGGCGCAAATGGCTGGTGACCAGGCGATGGGCCGCCTCGGGGTCGTGATGCTCGCGCCAGCGCTTGGCGAGCATGAATTCCTCATTCACTTCCAGCATGGGGAAGCGGCGGATCTCCTGCAAGTAGCGGGAGAGCCCGCTGTCCGAAACAAGACGCGGCAGACTTCTTACGGCTGTGGCCAAGACCCCTCCTGACATTTCGGCCTCGCACGAACGGGCGAGCCGGAACTCGTGAGCCCATAATGTGGTCCCGGGGTGGGATGGCGTCAAGAATACCTTATGGAAATACTCGGGTAAGGTTAAATCGCGTTCATTTTCAAGGCATTGATAGTGCGCACCAGATCGTCGGGCAGGGGGCTTTCGAAGCTGAGACGCTGCCCTGTTCGCGGTTGCGAGAAGCCGAGCGAGGCGGCGTGGAGGGCCTGACGGCCGAGGCCCTTCAGGGCTTCGGCTCCGACCGGCCCCAGCCGGGACCGGCGTTCGGCCGTGACCCGGCCATAGACCGGGTCGCCCAGCAGGGGATGGCCGATGGCGGCCAGATGGACCCGGATCTGGTGGGTGCGACCGGTGGCGAGCCGGCACTCGACCAGGCTGGCGCCCGGCCCCAGGGGTTCCATCACCCGGTAGCGCGTCAAGGCCGGCTTGCCGCCGCGCTTCACCACGGCCATGCGCTTGCGATCCACGGGATGCCGGCCGATGGCGCCTTCGATCTTGCCTTCCCGGGGCATGGGCGTCCCCCAGACCAGCGCCAGGTAGCGCCGATCGATGCGCCTTGCGGCAAAGTCGGCGGACAACGCCCGGTGAGCGGCGTCGTTCTTGGCCGCGACGATGAGGCCGCTGGTGTCCTTGTCCAGTCGGTGGACGATGCCCGGCCGCCTCTCGCCCCCGATGCCCGAAAGGGAATCTCCGCAATGGGCGATGAGAGCGTTGACCAGGGTCTGGTCGGGATTGCCGGGGGCGGGATGGACCACGAGCCCCGCCGGCTTGTCGACCACGATCACGTCCTCGTCCTCGTAGACGATCGCAAGATCCATGGCCTGGCCCTCGGGCTTGGCGGCGACGGCGGGCGGCAGGTCGAGGGTGAAGACCTGGCCCGGTTTGACCCGTCGGGAGGGGTCGGATAAGGTCGCGCCGGCGGCGGCGACATGGCCCGCCTCGATCAGCTGCTTCAGGCGGCTGCGGGAAAAGGCGGGAAGCCGGCGGGCCAGAAACCGGTCCAGCCTCTCGCCGGCATCCTCGGGCCCGGCTTCGATCGGGCTGACGGGAACGGCCATAAGGCGATCGGGTGGGGCGGGCTCGTTTTTCGGAGCGCTCATCGCCTGCGAGACTGGACCTAAAGCATGCGCTCTCTCAAGATCCTCGTCATCGTCATGGGCCTGCTCATCGTCACCGGCCTCACCGTGATCTTCGCCACCCTCGCCAAGCGGATGGCCGGACCGGGCGAGCCGCATGGCGGCTTCGATTCCGCCACGCTTCAGTTGCCCAAGGGCTGCCGGGTGGTGGAGATGGCGGCGGCAGGCGCGCGCCTGGCGCTGCGCCTGGGCGACGGCCCGGGCTGCGAGGCGATCGTCTTCGTCGATCCCGCGACCGGCCAGCAGCTCGGTCGGCTGCAGCTCTTGCAACAACCCTGAAGGAGGCTCTGGCCTTGGACTTCCGCAGCGACAACGTGACCGGCGCGGCGCCGGAAATCCTGAAGGCGCTGATGGAGGCGGCGTCGGGAACCGTCTCCTCCTATGGCGAGGACCCCATCACCGCAAGGGTCGAGGAGAAGCTGAGGGAGACCTTCGAATGCGACCTCGCCGCCTTTCCCGTGGCGACGGGCACGGCCGCGAACTCGCTTTCGCTCTCGCTCCTGTCGCCCGCCTGGGGTGCTGTCTTCTGTCATGAGGGCGCCCATATCGCCGTCGACGAGTGCGGCGCGCCGGAGTTCTACACCGGCGGCGCCAAGCTCATCGACCTGCCCGGCGCCGACGGGAAACTGACGGCGGCCCAGCTTGCGGCGCTCATCCCCGGCGGCCTCGGCGTGGTGCATCACGCCCAGCCCGCGGCCATCAGCCTGACCCAGGCGACGGAAGCCGGCACCAGCTATCGCCCGGATGAAGTGGCGTCGATCGCCGAGCTCGCACATCGCCACGGTTTGCGGTTGCATATGGACGGCGCGCGCTTCGCCAACGCGCTCGCCTTCCTCAACGCCACGCCGGCCGAGATGACGTGGCGCGCCGGCGTCGACATCCTCTCCTTCGGCGCGACCAAGAACGGCGCGCTGGCGGCCGAGGCGGTGGTGATCTTCGACAAGACGCTCGCCGCGGAATTCGGCTTCCGGCGCAAGCGTGCGGGCCATCTCTTCTCCAAGATGCGCTTCCTCTCGGCGCAGCTCGATGCCTATCTCTCCGGCGACCTTTGGCTGAAGCATGCGCGTCACGCCAACGCCATGGCCAGGCGCCTGGCCGATGGCCTGGCAAGCGTGCCGGGCGTATCGCTGGCCCACCCGGTGGAAGCCAACGAGGTGTTCGCCGACCTGCCGGAGACGGCGATCCGCGGCCTCGAAGCCGACGGCTTCCGCTTCTACCGGTGGCTGGGCGAGGACAAGACCCGGCTTCGCCTGGTGACCGCGTTCAACACCAGGCCCGCCGACGTGGAAGCCTTCATCGCCTCGGCCAAGCGCCACGCGGCGAAGGCGAACGAAAGGGTGGCGTAAAGCTCCCTCTCCCGCCTCCGGCGGGAGAGGGAAGGGGCCCATGGCGAAGCCATGGGAAGGGTGAGGGTGGTTAAGCACTTCCCGCCTCCCAAATCCACCTTGATCCCCCCAGCCGCCTCCGCTAAGACAGCCGCTTCCTCCGGCCCCAAGTCCCCTTCGTCTAGTGGCCCAGGACACCGCCCTCTCACGGCGGTAACAGGGGTTCAAATCCCCTAGGGGACGCCA
>DATNJA010000072.1:0-8671 GCA_035604155.1 Candidatus Udaeobacter sp.
TAGCCCGGCCCCCAATCGATGCGGTACTCCCCGATAACGCCGAGCCACTTGACCCGCGACAAGTTGCCCAGTTCCAGCCGCAGTACCGCGGTCGCCACCTTCGCCGCCGCCTCGGCATGCAACCCGTCGAACCAGCTCCGAAACGGGCTCGATCCGTCCTGTCGGGAATATGCAACGACTTTCACAGTGCCATTTGTATAGTAACTCTTATGTTACTATAAGGCAACACAAGTTTCAGCAATATCACCCCTTCCCCGTGCATCGATCGCCCGACTAACCGCAACATGATATGCTACCCGTTATCGTGAAGCTGACCGCCAACAGGATATCCGGCCACCGGACGCTGACACGTCAGCGAGAGTTGCTGATCCTCTGCGCCAGGATCGGTTTCAACCCCTGAATTCAGGATCCAGGACTGTACTTCAAGTCTATGAGATTTCGGCATTTTTATCCGGGGGTATGAGCACATGACCGTCCTTCCGAAGCGCAATTCGACCGCCGACTGGCAAGCCGCCGACGCCGCCCACCACCTGCATCCCTTCACCGATCAGGGCGAGCTCAACAAGCAAGGCACCCGGGTCATCGCCCGGGCCGAAGGCTCGCATTTATACGATTCCGAGGGGCGCAAGCTGCTCGACGCCTTCGCCGGCCTGTGGTGCGTCAATGTCGGCTATGGCCGCAAGGAGCTGGCCAAGGCCGCCCACGACCAGATGCTCGAGCTTCCCTATTACAATACGTTCTTCAAGACCTCGACCCCGCCGGCGACCGACCTCGCCCGCATCCTGGCCGAACTTGCGCCCAAGCAGCTGAAGCATGTCTTCTATGGCTGCTCAGGCTCCGACGCCAACGACACCATCGCCCGCATGGTGCGCCAATACTGGAACCTCATGGGCAAGCCGGCCAAGAAAACCTTCATCAGCCGGGTCAACGCCTATCACGGCAGCACCATGGTGGCGGCGAGCCTGGGCGGCATGACCTACATGCATCAGCTGGCCGACCTGCCGCTTCCAGGCTTCGCCCACATCATGCAGCCCTATTGGTACGGCCAGGGCGGCGATATCACGCCGGAAGAATTCGGCCTGGTGGCTGCGCGCGCGCTCGAGAAGAAAATCGAGGAGATCGGGCCAGAGAACGCCGCCGCCTTCATCGGCGAGCCGATCCAGGGTGCCGGCGGCGTGATCGTGCCGCCCAAGACCTATTGGCCCGAGATCCAGCGCATCTGCAGGAAATACGATCTGCTGCTCATTGCCGACGAGGTGATCTGCGGCTTCGGGCGCACCGGCCATTGGTTCGCCAGCGAGATGTACGGCATCGAGGCCGATTTCATGACGCTGGCCAAAGGCATCACCTCGGGCTACGTGCCGCTTTCCGCCGTCATGGTCGGCGACCGGGTCGCCGACACCCTCATCGCCAGCGGCGAATTCAACCACGGCTACACTTACTCCGGCCACCCGGTTTCCTGCGCCGTCGCCATCGAGAACATCCGCATACTCAAGGACGAAAAGATCGTCGAGCGGGTACACGACGAGACGGGGCCCTATCTGAAAAAGCGCCTCGACGGATTGCTCGACCATCCCCTCGTAGGCCAGATCCGCCTCGAGGGCTTCATGGGCGCCATCGAGCTGGTCAAGGACAAGAAGAAGCGCAAGACCTTCGAGCCAGCGGGCGAGGTCGGCACCATCTGCCGCGACCATTGCTTCGCCAACGGCCTGGTGATGCGGGCGACCCGAGACACCATGCTCATCTCTCCGCCGCTCACCTGGACGAAGGCCGACATCGACGAGTTCGCGGATCTGGCCCGGAAGGCCCTCGACCTGACGCTGGCGGATGTGAAGAAGCGGTTCGTGTAGCGCAGGGACCCTCACCCACCCGCGCTGGCGCACGGGTCCCCCCTCTCCCGCAAGCGGGAGAGGGTAACAATTTCCCTCGCCCGCGTATGCGGGAGAGGGAGGGGACCCATCGCGTCAGCGATGGGGAGGGTGAGGGTTCGCCTTAACCGAACCTGTTGCTGCGGGTAAATCCGGCCGGCGGCAGGCGGCCGGATTGGCCGCGCTCGCCGCGCCAGTCCTTGAGGTCGGTTTCGGTGCGCTGGCGCTGGTCGCCCTGGCGCCAGGTGAGGCCGTCCTTGTAGGCGAAGGACTTGATGTCCGACAGTCCGCCGTCCTTGTAGCGCTGGAGGATCACGCCGCGACCGCGAGTCATCTCCGGCAGCTCGGCGAGCGGGAACAGCAGGAGCTTGCGGTTCTCGCCGATGACCGCGACCGTGTCGCCCTCGGCAGGCGCGCAGGCCGCCGCTTCCACGCCTTCGGCCAGGTTCAGGACCTGCTTGCCGGCCCGGGTCTGGGCCACCACGGCCTCTTCCGGCACCACAAACCCGCGCCCGTCGGCCGAGGCGACGATGAGCTTGCGCCCCGGCTTGTGAACCAGGAGCGCCACCAGGTCCTGATCGTTCTCGAGATCGATCATCAAGCGGATCGGCTCGCCATGGCCGCGCCCGCCCGGAAGCTTGTCGATGCCAAGGGTGTAGAAGCGGCCGTTGGTGCCGAAGACCAGCAGCTTGTCGGTGGTCTCGGCCGGCAACATGAAACGGCCCCGGTCGCCCTCTTTGTACTTGAGCTCGTTGGGATCGGTTACCTGGCCGCGCTGTGCCCGGATCCAGCCTTTGTCGGAGCAGATGACCGTCACTGCCTCGCGCTCGATCATGGCGTCCATGGGCACGTCGACGTCCGGCGGCGGCTCGCCCGGCATAGTTCGGCGGCGGCCCAGCGTAGTCGCCGGCCCGAAGCGCTTCCTCACTTCGGCGAGTTCGCCCGCGATCTTCTGCCATTGCATCTCTTCGGATTTCAGCAGCTTCGCAAGCGTCTTCTTCTCGACGCCAAGAGCCTCATACTCCGTTCTGATCTCTATCTCCTCGAGCCGGCGCAGAGCGCGCAGGCGCATGTTGAGGATCGCCTCGGCCTGGGCGTCGCTCAGCTTGAAGCGCTTCATCATCACGGGCTTGGGTTCATCCTCCTTGCGCAGGATGCGGATCAGCTCGTCGAGATTGAGGAAGGCGATGAGATAGCCCGCCAGCACCTCCAGCCGTCGCTCGATGTTGTCGAGCCGGAACCGGCTGCGCCGCTGGAGCACCTCGCGCCGGTGGTCGAGATAGGCCTGGAGCAGTTCGGGCAGCGACATGACCCTTGGCGTCTGACCGGCGTCCAGCACGTTCATGTTGAGGGGAAACCGGGTTTCGAGGTCGGTCTGGCGGAACAGCGCTTCCATCAGCATGGCGGGATCGACAGTCCGGGAGCGGGGCTCCAGCACGATGCGCAGGTCGGCCGCGGATTCGTCGCGCACATCGGCGAGCAGCGCCAGCTTGCGCTCCTGGAGCAGCTGCGCGATGCGCTCGATCAGCCGAGATTTCTGGACCTGGTAGGGAATTTCTTCGACGACGATCTGCCAGACGCCGCCCTTCAACTTTTCGACCTGCCATTTGGCACGCAAGCGGAGCGACCCGCGACCGGTGCGATAGGATTCGACCAGGCTCTCGCGGCTCTCGACCAAGGTTCCGCCGGTGGGAAAATCCGGACCCGGCATCAGGTCTATCAGCTTTGCGACCGTCGCCTTGGGGAACTTGATCAGATGCAACAGGGCGTCGATCACTTCCGCCAGGTTGTGGGGCGGGATGCTGGTCGCCATGCCGACGGCGATGCCCTGGCTGCCGTTGGCGAGCAGGTTCGGCAGTCCGCCCGGGAGAACCACCGGTTCCTTGTCCTCGCCGTCATAGGTCGGTCGGAAATCGACAGTGTCCTCGTCGATGCCTTCGAGAAGGGCGGCCGCGGCATCGGTGAGGCGTGCCTCGGTGTAGCGCATGGCGGCGGCGTTATCGCCGTCGATGTTGCCGAAATTGCCCTGCCCGTCGACGAGCGGGTAGCGCGCGGCAAAATCCTGGGCCAGGCGCACCAGGGCGTCATAGATCGCCTGGTCGCCATGGGGGTGGAACTTGCCGATCACGTCGCCGACCACACGGGCCGAGCGTTTGTAGCCCGAGCCGGGATCGAGGCGAAGCTGGCGCATGGCGTAGAGCAGGCGCCGGTGGACCGGCTTCAGCCCATCGCGCACGTCGGGAAGTGAGCGCGACATGATGGTGGAGAGGGCATAGGAGAGGTAGCGCTCGCTGAGCGCCTCGGCCAATGGCGTCGGCCTGATCTCCTCGCCCGGCGGCGGGACTGTGGTCGCCTTGGCCATCAATGATCCTCAAATAGCAGCTAGATATGGTAGGTTTCTGCGAACCCGCGTCAAGCGGTAGCTACCAGCGGTCGACCCGATAGGGTCTCATGTCCATGCCAGGATCGCGCCCTGCCGCCAAGTCGGCGATGAGGCGTCCGGTGATGGCCCCGAAACTCAAGCCCAGATGGCCGTGGCCGAAAGCAAAATAGGCATTGGCGAGCCTGGGCGAGGCGGAAATCACCGGCACCGAATCCGGCACCGAGGGGCGGAAGCCCATCCACTCGGTCTTGCCCGTATCGCTCAGGCCTGGCAGCAGCTTGCGTCCATGCTCCAGGAGGACCTTCGCCCGGGCCCAGTTGGGCGCAGCCTCCAGCCCGCCAAGCTCCACCGTGCCGGCGAAGCGAAGGCCGTTCTCCAGCGGCGTCATGACGAAACCATGGTCGCCGACGTGGATCGGCAGGCGAAGGGTAACGCCAGGATCGGGCAGCATGACGTGATATCCGCGCTCGGTTTCCAGCAGCACCCTGTGGCCCAGCCTTTGGGCAAGCCGGCGCGACCAGGCACCAGCGGCCAGCACCACCGCGTCGACCTCATGGCGGGACTTGTCGGTCACAACGGCCTTGGGACCACCCGAACCGAGCTCGACGTCCGTCACCGTCTCGCGCAGCAACCGGCCGCCGCGGGAGGTGAAGTCTTCGGCCAGGCGCTGCACCAGACGGAAGTTGTTCACCGTCATGGAGTTCTCGGGAAAAAAGACGGCCTTTGCAAAGACCGGCGCCAGGCTCGGCTCGATCTGCCGGATTTCCTCACCGCCCAGCACCTCGAACTTGACCCCGCGCCGCCTTTGCAAGGCCATCTCGCCGCGGGCATGGCCGAAAGAAGCCTCGGTCTTGTAAACGCTGAGCCAGCCGGTGTGGCGGATCATGTCGGTGATGCCCGCGGCCTCCGTCAGCGGCTTGAAGGCGTCCACGCAGCGCGAAGAGAGCTCGCGCAGCGCCATTGAGATGCGTTCCACCCGGTCGGGCCGGCTCGCGGCGACAAAGCCCAGAAGCCAGGGCGCCAGCTTTGGCAAATAGCGCCAGCGGATGGCGAGCGGACCCAAGGGATCCATCAGCATCCCGGGCACGCGCCCCAGAATGCCGGGCATGGCGACGGGCTCGCAGGACGCCCCGGCGATGACAGCGGCATTGCCGAAGGAGGTTCCCTCGCCCGGACCCCGGTAGTCGATCAGGCTCACGCGATGACCGTCGCGCTGCAAGTAGAGGGCCGTCGAGACGCCGATGACTCCGGCACCGATGACGGCGAAATGGCGAGGTGGCGATGCTTGGGGCATGAATATCGACTATCGAATCGGCCGGCGGTTCCTGCCTCGCAGCTATATCAGGCCCGCTCCAGCCTCGCCAGCAGGCGAAGCCGCGCGGCCGGCATGCGCTGAAAGGCGTGACGTTCCAGGAAAGACCCGGTGAGCGCCAGTCCCTGGCGGATCGAAGGCATGTCGGCTGCCCCACCGCGAAAGAAGGCCGGCAGCGGCAGCAGCCGCTCCTTGTACGGGCCAGCCGCATCGCGCGAAACGGCACGGCCGCTGTTGGGCGAAACGAAGGCGAGATCCGCGGTCTCGCCGCTGACCGCGCAGCGCGCCAGATCGAGGCCGAAACCGATCTCCGCCAAAAGGTCGAGCTCCCACAGCACATAGCGTTCCGCCGAGGTCTGCGTCTCACCCGACTGGCGAAGGCTTTCGATCAGACTGGCGAAGCCATCGAAAGCGCGGGGATGGGGTTCGCGCTCCGGCAGCGCTTCCTCGGCCACGGCCGCCGCCGCGGTCAGGATCGCGAGCCGCATCGGATCGTCCAGGAACTCTGCCGCCGTCTGGGCCAGAAGCTCGCAGGTGAAATTGCCCAGATGCTCGGACAGCCTCGCCCGCCAGTGGGCGCCGATGCGGTTGCCGGGTTCGTAAGTCCCCGCCGCGCGTCTTCCACCGCCGCCCTTGACCAGCCCGGCATGCCGGCCATGCTCGCGGGTCAACAGGGAGAGCACGAGGCCGCCCTCGCCGTGCCGCCGCGCGCCCAGGACATAGCCTTCGTCGCGCCACTCCATGCTCAGGACTCGTAGTCGAGGCCCATGGCGCGATAGCGCTCGGGATCCTCTTGCCAATTCTCCCGCTGCTTCACATGCAGGAAGAGATGGACCGGCCGGCCGGCGAGGCTCGCGATGTCCGGCATGGCTGCGAGCCTGACCGCCTTGATCATCCGGCCACCCTCGCCCAGCACGATGGCGCGCTGGCTCTCGCGCTCGACATAGATCACCTGGCCGATGCGCACGCTCCCGTCGGCGAACTCCTCCCAGCTTTCGGTCTCGACCGTGAGGGCGTAGGGAAGCTCCGCCCGCAGCTGCAAGAACAGCTTTTCCCGGGTGATCTCCGCCGCGAGTTCGCGCATCGGCAGATCGGACAGCTGATCGCCCGGATAGTGCCAGGGCCCTTCCGGCAGGCGGGCGATCAGCGCCTTCAGGAGATCGCCGACGCCGTCCCCCTTTTCGGCCGAGACCATGAACACCTCGTCGAATACGCCTTCCTCGAACAGCGTCTTGGCGAGCCCCAGCAGCTTCTCGCGCTTGACTGCATCGATCTTGTTCAGCACCAGGAACGCACGCCGCCGGGCCTGCTTCAGGCCGTCGAGGATGCGCCGGGTCTCATCGCCGAGGCGCGGCTTGGCGGCGTCGACCACGAGAACGATGAGGTCGGCATCCTCCGCCCCCTGCCAGGCGGCGCGGACCATGGCGCGCTCCATCCGCCGGCGTGCCGTGAATATCCCAGGCGTGTCGACGAAGATGATCTGAGCGCTGCCTTCGACCAGGATGCCCAGCACCCGGCGGCGCGTGGTCTGAACCTTGGGCGTGACGATGGAGACCTTGGCCCCGACCAGGCGGTTCAGGAGCGTCGATTTGCCGGCATTGGGCGCACCCAGGATGGCGACGAAGCCGCATCGGCTCGCCGGCGGGACCTTCGGATCGTCAGCCATCCGCCTCCACCCTGAGGCGCGCCAGAAGCAGAGCCGCCGCCGCGGCCTCGGCCGAGCGCCGCGATCGGCCCTGGGCCCGCGCGGGCTCGCGGCCGGGAAGGCTGACTTCGATGTCGAACACGGGATCATGGGCGGGGCCCGCGCTGCCGCAGAGGCGATACAGGGGCAGGGGCAATCCCTGGCCCTGGGCCCATTCCTGGAGCGCCGTCTTGGCATCCTGGGGCGGCTCAGCCTGCTGATCCAGGAGCGGACGCCACCAGCGCTCGACGAAAGCCTGGGCGGCGGGGAGTCCGCCGTCGAGATAGAGCGCCCCGATCACCGCCTCGCATGCGTCGGCCAGCAGGGTGTGGCTGCTCCGCCCGCCCTGCTCCTCTTCGCCACGCGAGACGCGCAGATGAGAGCCGAGATTGATGGACTCTGCTACCCGCGCCAGGGCTTCGCGTCTTGCGAGCGCGGCGAAGCGCTTGGCCAAATCGCCTTCGGCTTCGCCCGGATAGGCGCGATAGACCATGTCGGCGATCACCAGGCCGAGGACCCGGTCGCCGAGAAACTCCAGACGTTCGTATGTTTTCTTGGCGGTCGCGCTGGGATGGGTGACCGCCTGGTCGAGCAGCTCGGGCCGGGCGAAGCGATGTCCGAGAACTTCGGCCAGCGCCTCGATAGTCCGCCTCACGTGATGAGGTCGAACAACCGACCGAAGCGGATCGCAAACGGCCATTTCCAGATCTCCCACCAACTGGCGGAGCTGTCGAGGGAGAAAAAAATGATTTGGGCGTGGCCGATGAGGTTCTCCGCCGGCACCTGGCCGACTTCGGCGGTCCGGCTATCGGCCGAATCATCCCGGTTGTCGCCCATCATGAAATAGTGCCCGGGCTCGATCACGTATTCGGGCGTGTTGTCCAAATCGCCGTCGTCGCCGCGGCTCTCGAGGATCACATGGGAGAAGCCGCCCGGCAGGGTCTCGATATAGCGGGCGACTCGGTTGCCATACTCGTCCAAGTAGTCATCGATGCGCTTGCGCACCACCGGCGCGCCGTTGATGTTGAGGATCCCGCCCTTCATCTGGATATGGTCGCCCGGCAGGCCGACGACGCGCTTGATAAAGTCGACAGAGACATCCGTCGGCTTGCGGAACACCACGACGTCGCCGCGTTTTGGATCGCTTCCGAAAATGCGGCCGGCGAAAAGATCGGGGCTGAAGGGAAACGAGAAATGGCTGTAGCCGTATGAGTATTTCGAGACGAACAGGTAGTCGCCGATGAGCAGGGTCGGGATCATCGAGCCCGAGGGTATGTGGAACGGCTCGAACAGGAAGCTGCGGATACCGAGCGCGATGATCAGGGCATAGATGACGGTCTTCACCGTCTCCGAAACGCCAGAGGATTTCTGCTTCATGAGCTGCGGCGCCTGAGATTCTTCGGTCTTCATTTGCGCCGCGGCTC
>DATNJA010000073.1:0-9734 GCA_035604155.1 Candidatus Udaeobacter sp.
AAGCCGTAAGACCCAACCCGACTGCGCCGGCTACGAGTGGCAAGCACCATCAGGTCGGCATTCGCTCTCCACCGCACGGATTAGAAGAACAACTACCATGCATTCCAGCTCGAGAGCAAGCGCGGAGGACACGCAAAAAGGACCGCTAGTTCCGCCCCGCCAGCAACCCACGCGCGATGACCTGAGCCTGGATCTCGGCGGAGCCCTCGAAGATGTTGAGGATGCGCGCGTCGCAGAGGACTCGGCTGATGGCATATTCCTCGGCATAGCCGTTGCCGCCATGGACCTGGAGGGCATTGTCGGCGTTGGCCCAGGCGGTGCGCGCCGCGAGGAGCTTGGCCATGCCGGCTTCTATGTCGCAGCGCCGGCCGGAATCCTTCTGGCGCGCCGCCTCATAGGTGAGCTGGCGGGCGATCATGGTCTCGACCGCCATCCAGGCGAGCTTGCCATAGACCCGGGGGAACTCGTAGATCGGTTTGCCGAACTGGACCCGGCCCCGAGCATAGGCGAGGCCGAGCTCAAGGGCCGATTGAGCCACGCCGGTCGCCCGGGCGGCGGTCTGGATGCGGGCGGATTCGAAAGTGGCCATGAGCTGCTTGAAGCCTTCGCCCTCGACCCCGCCCAGAAGATTCTCGGCCTCGACTTCGAAGCCGTCGAAGGCGAGCTCGTATTCCTTCATGCCTCGGTAGCCGAGCACGCGGATTTCGCTGCCGCGCATGCCATTGGCCGGGAAGGGGTCGGCATCGCTCCCCCGCGGCTTCTCGGCGAGGAACATGGATAGGCCCCTGTAGCCGGGCTCCTCGGGATCGGTGCGGGCAAGCAGGGTCATGACGTCGCTGCGCGCGGCATGGGTGATCCAGGTCTTGTTGCCGGTGATGCGGTAGACCTCGCCCACGCGCTCGGCCCGCGTGCGCAAGCTGCCGAGATCGGAGCCGGTACCGGGCTCGGTGAACACCGCGGTCGGTAGAATCCTGCCCGCCGCAATGCCCGGCAGCCATTTGCGCTTCTGGGCCTCGGTGCCGCCGAGCCGGATTAATTCCGCCGCGATCTCCGAGCGGGTGCCCAGCGAGCCGAGGCCGATATAGCCCCGCGACAGCTCCTCGGTCACCACGCACATGGCGAGTTTGCCCTGACCGGCGCCACCGAATTCCTCCGGCACCGTGAGGCCGAAGATTCCAAGCCGGGCCAGTTCCTCGATCACCGGCATGGGGATGAGCGTGTCGGCGCGATGCCAGCCATGCGCCTCCTCGCGATGGTCTTCCGCGAAGCGGCGGAAATGCTCGGCGATCATTTGATGCCCATGGTCGTCGAGCCCGGCGGCGCCGAAATGCCCTTCAGCGATCAGCATGGCGAGGCGCCGGCGCGCCGCATCGGTATTGCCTTCGCGGATCAGGCTGGCGACAGCGGCATCGGCTGTCAGGGCCGCGCCGGCGGCCTCGATGCCGAGATCGGCGGGCCGGGCGATCTCGCCCTGGCTCATGGCGAGCCCGCCAGCCATCTGGGCCAGATATTCACCGAAGGCGGCCCCGAGAATCAGCCGTTCGCGCTCGGCAAGGCGCCCGCCGGCCTGAAGCCGTTCGGCCCAGCCAAGCATCTGGCGAAGTGCTGCGGCGTAGGTGGCGTACCAGGCGAGCGCATGGGCCGCGAACTGCTCGCGTTCGAGCGCCTCGGCATCGGGCCGGCTGCCGCCCACCTTCGCGGCGACGGCGGCGCGGGCCTGCTCGACAAAGACATCAGCCGCGCTAAGCGCGCGCCTTGCTTGAGACAGCAGTTCTGCGGCGTCGGTCATAAGTGAAGTGAACCACAGAGGCATAGAGGCACAGAGAAGAAAGACGAGAGGAGAAAAATCTTGGGCCGCTTCGCGGCCCGATTCCTTCTCTTTCTCCTCTGTGCCTCTGTGCCTCTGTGGTTTTCTAATTCTTGCTTTCTACGCCTCGCGCGCGTCCTCGATGCTGCGCAAGCCCGGGCGCTTGGCCTGGACCAGCACCGCCATGTTTCCCGGCTTGTGCTGGTTTTTCATCATCTTGGTATGGGCGCGGGGAATTTCCGGCCAGGCGAAAACTTCGGACATGCAAGGGTCGATGCGCCGTTCGATCACCAGTTCGTTGGCCTGGCTCGCCTGGAGGAGATTGGCGAAATGGCTGCCCTGGATGCGCTTCTGGCGCATCCAGACGAAGCGGGCATCGAACGTGATGTTATAGCCCGTGGTTCCGGCGCAGAAGACGACCATGCCGCCGCGCTTCACCACGAAGCAGGAGACCGGGAAGGTCTGTTCGCCCGGATGCTCGAAGACGAAATCGACATCGTTGCCCTTGCCGGTGATGGCCCAGATGGCCTTACCGAACTCGCGCACCTTTTTCATGTAGTCGGCATAGCCGGCGACATCGTCCACGTCGGGCAGGGGACCCCAGCAGTCGAACTTGCTTCGGTTGATGACGCCCTTGGCGCCCAGCTGCATGACGAAATCGGTTTTCGAATCGTCCGAGATGATGCCGATGGCATTGGCGCCGGCGGTGGAGATGAGCTGCACCGCCATGGAGCCGATGCCGCCCGAAGCGCCCCAGACCAGCACGTTCTGGCCCGGCCTCAGGATATGGGGGCGGTGACCGAACAGCATGCGGTAGGAGGTGGCAAGGGTCAGCACGTAGCAGCCGCTCTCCTCCCAGGTCAGATGGCGCGGGCGGGGCATCAGCTGCTGGGCCTGGACGGCGGTGAACTGGGCGAAGGACCCGTCTGGCGTCTCGTAACCCCATATGCGCTGGGAGGGCGAGAACATGGGGTCGCCCCCGTTGCATTCCTCGTCGTCGCCGTCGGTCTGATTGCAGTGGATCACCACCTCGTCGCCGACCTTCCAGCGCCGCACCTTGTCGCCCACGGCCCAGACCACGCCCGAAGCGTCCGACCCTGCGATGTGATAAGGCGCCTTGTGGACGTCGAACGGAGAAATCGGCCGGCCGAGCCCGGCCCAGACGCCGTTGTAGTTGACCCCGGCCGCCATCACCATGACCAGCACCTGGTAGGGATCGAGGCTCGGCGTCGGCACGACCTCCACCTGGAAGGACTGTTCGGGCGGGCCATGGCGTTCGCGCCGGATGGCCCAGGCATACATCCTGGCCGGCACATGGCCCAGCGGCGGGATTTCGCCGACCTCATAGAGATCCTTGTGGGCGTGGCCGCCGTTGAAGGGAATGATCTCTGCCGTCTCACTCATCGATGCCTCCGTCGAAGTCAGCGCGATGCTGCAGCGCCGAACGATGCTCTAGCCTATTTCCGCAGGTGCACATTTTGCAATGCGGAATCTGAGATATGTTGTCGGTCGTCGTAGATTTATGAAACTTTATTGCGCCGACATCGGAACTAAAGCCGGCGACTGGCACTTAGCTGCTGCGCCAGCGAAGAGCTGGGAGGAAGAGTCTAACCCGGTGCTGGAAGGCAGACTCATCCCCGGCTAGCTTGAATCCACCGCCCCAATTCCAAATGCCGCGCGTCTGACGTCGTCGGCCCTGGAGTTCGAAATGGCAAACGAGACTGAGATCGCGACCTTGGCCACGAAGCTGGTCTACGTGAACCGCTGGATGAGGGTGCGAGAGGATGCGATCCGCCGTCAGGATGGCTCGCAAGGCATCTATGGCGTGGTCGAGAAATCCGACTTCGTGGTGATCGTGCCAGTCGAGGATGACGGTTCCGTGCATCTCGTCGGGCAATATCGCTATCCCGTCGGCGCCCGCTTCTGGGAATTCCCCCAGGGCGCCTGGGAGCATGCTCCAGGTGCCGATCCGCTCGACGTGGCGCGTGGTGAACTACTGGAAGAGACGGGCCTAATCGCCGACCAGATCACTGCCGCTGGGCATTTGTTCCAGGCCTATGGCTACGCCACCCAGGGCTATCGCGTCTTTATGGCGCAAGGCCTGCGGCGAACGGCACGCAAGCTCGATCAGGAGGAGCAGGGCCTGATCACGCGCTGCTTCTCTGGATCGGCGCTGGCCGGCATGATCCGCGATGGGGAAATCAAGGACGCGACGACAGTGGCGGCGCTGGGCTTGCTTCATCTGAAGGGGTTGTTCCAACTATAGCCTATAGCCCGGTCGCTTCCTGCAGGATGCGATCCTGCAGGATGCGATCCTTGACCCCGCCGGCACCCGGTTCTATTGTTTCTCGTCGTGGTGATTTGAGCCGACCGGCTTGCGGCCACGTTAAACAACCCGCTAAAAGGTCGGAGGTCTCGATCTTGGACCCCGGCCTCAGAAAGCCGGGGTTTTTGTTTCCGGTCGGCGTGGACGGAAAAGGATCAGAGGCTTCGATGAGCAGACAAACCCGCAAGCCAACCGCCGCCAAATCGGCAGGAACCAACCCGCCCGATGCAAGAGGCGACGGCTGGGGCCGCGCCACCAAGCTGATCCAGGGCGGAATTCTGCGCTCTGCTTTCGGGGAGACCTGCGAAGCGATCTACATGACGTCGGGCTACGTCTACGGCTCGGCCGAGGAGGCGGAAGCGGCCTTCGCCAATACCAAGCCGCGATTCATCTATTCGCGCTTCAGCAACCCGACGGTGCAGATGTTCGAGGAGCGGATGACGCTGCTCGAGGGCGCGGAGGCGGCGCGGGCGACGGCGACCGGCATGGCCGCGGTTTTCGCCGCCCTCATCAGCCTGGTGCGGGCCGGCGACCGCGTCGTCTCTTCCGACGCCCTCTTCGGCTCTTGCCAATACATCCTGGCGGAAATCCTGCCCCGTTTCGGTGTCGAGACGGTCTTCGTCGATGGGCGCGACCTCGGGCAATGGAAGGCGGCTCTTTCCAAGAAAACTGCCGCGGTGTTCATCGAGACGCCGTCCAACCCGAGCTTGCGCATCGTCGACCTGCCTGTGGTGGCGGCGCTGGCTCAGGCGGCGGGAGCGAAACTTGTCGTCGACAACGTCTTCGCCACGCCGCTGCTGCAGCGTCCTTTGGACCTGGGCGCCGACGTGGTCGTCTATTCGGCGACCAAGCATATCGACGGCCAGGGCCGGGCGCTCGGCGGCGTCGTGCTCGGCAAGCGCAAATACATCGAGGAGCAGCTGCAGCCGATCCTGCGCCACACCGGGCCCTCCTTGAGCCCGATGAACGCCTGGCTGCTGCTGAAGGGGCTCGAGACCCTGGAGCTGCGGGTAGAGCGCCACTGCGAGAGCGCCTTGCGCATCGCCAAGTTCCTGGCCGGACAGCCGAAGCTGGGTTCAGTGCTTTATCCCGGCCTCAAGAGTCATCCTCAGCACGCACTCGCCCGGCGCCAGATGAGTGCCGGCGGCTCGCTCGTGACCTTTGACGTGAAGGGCGACGACACGAAAGGCGGCAAGGCGGCTGCCTTCCGCTTCCTCAACGCACTCAGGCTCGTGGTGATCTCCAACAATTTGGGCGACACCAAGAGCCTCGTGACCCACCCGGCAACCACCACCCATCAGCGCCTGTCGCCCGAGCTTCGCGCCCGGCAGGGGATCGGCGACAGCATGGTCCGCCTTTCCGTCGGCCTCGAGGATCCGGCCGACATCGAAGCGGACTTGGTCCAGGCGTTGGCAGCGGTCTAAGCCCTTTCCACTTTCGCGGCGTAACAACCGGCCTTGGCGAAATGGACATGGAGATAGCGGGCCTCGCGGTTGGCGAAGAGGTTCTCGATCAGGGGCTCCAGCGCCGCGCCTTCGGCGACCTCGGCCCCGATGAGCATGCCTGCCTCGTCGAAGGCGCGCACCGCAAGCAGGCGCCGGCGGAACTGATCGGGCACATGATCGACGGCGTCGAAAGTCCGTTCGCCTTCGCGGACATAGATCGCGTAGCTCGAGCGGAAGGGGGAATCCACGGCATGATGCTCGAAATGGGTCAGCAGCACCGTGTCGCCCGGCTCGGCGTCGGTCAGGCTGATCCGGCAGGGATACGCGTTCGGTTGGTCGACGATTCTGCGGAGGGCGCCGCGCTCGCGCAGCTCATCCTCGGAAAGGCCGAAGAGCGGGGCGAAAGGTTCGGCCGGCAGGCCGGTGATGCGGAAGCTCATGACGGAGGCTCCTTGTTGTCCTGGCGCAGAAGATGGCGAGAGTGAGCTTCCGCCGCGCTCCGATTCTTGCGACCGGTCCCACCGCGTTCACAACCGGGCAATCAATTCGGTTTCTTCTCTAGACTGACAGCGACTTGCAACAGGAGGACAACATGCGTCGATCGGGATTTCTCATGGCACTCCTCGGCCTCTTCGCCTTCGCGACGGCGGCGAGCGCCGATCCCCAATGGCTGAAGCTGCCGCCCACGCCCAGCCTTCCTAGAGCGCTTCATAGCGGCTACGCGCCGGTCAACGGGATCAAGATCTGGTACGCCGTGTTCGGTCACGGCAAGCCGGTGATCCTGCTCCATGGCGGGCTCGCCAACTCCAACTACTGGGGCAACCAGGTTCCGGTGCTGGCCAAACATTACGAGGTCATCGTCATGGACAGCCGGGGGCACGGCCGCAGCACCCGCAACGAGCAGCCCTACGGCTATGACCTCATGGCTTCGGACGTGGTCGGGCTGATGGACTATCTGAAGATCCAGAAGGCGGCGATAGTCGGCTGGAGCGATGGCGCCATCCTCGGCCTCGACATCGCGCTCCACCACCCCGAGCGGCTCTCGAAGCTCTTCGCGTTTGCCGCCAACTCGGATCCCACCGGCGTGGCCGACATTTCCAAGAGCGACGTATTCAACGCCTATATCGCGCGGGCCGAGAAGGAGTATGAGCATCTTTCGGCGACGCCCACCCAGTACAACGCCTTCCTCGACCAGATCAGCAAGATGTGGGCAACCCAGCCGAACTGGACGGCCGCCGACCTGAAGACCATCACGGTGCCGACTTGGATCGTTGATGCCGACCATGACGAAGCGATCAAGCGCGAGAACACGGAGTTCATGGCGGCGAATATTCCCAACGCCGGGATGCTGATCCAGCCGGAGGTGAGCCATTTCTCCTTCCTCCAGGACCCGCAGCAGTTCACGAACGACATACTGCATTTCCTGGACCACGTGCCCTGGCAATAGGGCTGGCCGCTCATATTGCACCGTCGTGGCCGGCCCCGTGGGCCCGCCCGAGGACAAGCTCCATCCCGGCCATCTACGGCTTTTCTTGTGGGGCCCCACGTGGATGGCCGGGTCTTCGCCCGGCCATGACGTAAGGGTGGGTGGCCCGCGTGTTGCAGCGCAACAAGCCTGCCGATAAGCTCCGGTCGTCCAAGGAGGATCGGTGGCGAAGCGCGATCAGTCGGGTGATGGAACGACCGAAGGCAGCGCCCGGCGCGACGAGCCTTGGATCTTCCGCACCTATTCGGGCCACAGCTCCGCGGCCGCGTCCAATGCCCTCTATCGCACCAATCTCGCCCGGGGCCAGACCGGCCTCTCGGTCGCCTTCGACCTGCCGACCCAGACTGGCTACGACGCCGACCACCCGCTCGCCAAGGGCGAGGTCGGCAAGGTGGGCGTTCCCGTCGGCCATCTGGGGGACATGGTCCGGCTGTTCGAGGGCCTGCCGCTCGCCGCCATGAACACCTCCATGACCATCAACGCCACCGCGCCCTGGCTGTTCGCCCTCTACATCGCCGCGGCGGAGCGCCAGGGAACGGGGAGGCGCGATCTCGCCGGCACGGTGCAGAACGACATCGTCAAGGAGTACCTGTCCCGCGGCACCTACATCTTCCCGCCGGCGCCGAGCCTGAAACTAAGCGCCGACGTGATCGCGTTCGCCTATCGCGAAGTGCCCAAGTGGAACCCGACCAATGTCTGCTCCTATCACCTGCAAGAAGCCGGCGCGACACCGGAGCAGGAGCTGGCCTTCGCGCTTGCGACCGCCATTGCCGTGCTCGACGGGGTCAAGGCCTCGGGTCAGGTGCCGGCGGCAGAGTTTCCTAAAGTCGTCGGGCGCATCAGCTTCTTCGTCAATGCCGGAATCCGCTTCGTCACCGAGATGTGCAAGATGCGGGCCTTCGCCGAATTGTGGGACGAGCTCTGCCGCGAACGCTGGGGGATCGAGGACGAGAAGCTGCGCCGGTTCCGTTACGGCGTGCAGGTGAACTCCCTTGGCCTCACCGAGCAGCAGCCGGAGAACAACGTCTATCGGATCCTTCTGGAGACACTCGCGGTCACGCTTTCCAAAAAGGCGCGAGCGCGCGCCGTCCAGTTGCCGGCCTGGAACGAGGCGCTGGGTCTCCCGCGCCCCTGGGACCAGCAATGGTCGCTGCGCCTGCAGCAGATCCTGGCCTATGAGACCGACCTGCTGGAATTCGAGGACATTTTCGAAGGTGCCGGCGCCGTTGCGGCCAAGGTCGAGGCTCTCAAGACGGCCGCCCGCGAGGAACTTCCGCGCATCGAAGCCATGGGTGGCGCCATCGCCGCCGTCGAACAGGGCTACATGAAGCGCAAGCTGGTGGAATCGAACAGCCGGCGCCTGGCCGCCATCGAGTCCGGCGCCCAGAAGGTGGTGGGGGTCAACTGCTTCACCGAGTCCGCCTGGTCGCCGCTCCTGGCCGGGGCAGACGGCGGCTTCCTTGCCATCGATCCGGCAGCCGAACGGGCGCAAGTCGAAGCCCTCGCCGCCTGGCGTCTGGGGCGCGATCAAAAGGCGGCGGAGCAGGCGCTGGCCGGCCTCAAGGCCGCCGCGAAAGAAGGCCGCAACGTCATGGAGCCTTCCATCGCCTGCGCCCATGCCGGAGTGACCACCGGCGAGTGGGGTCAGGCCTTGCGCGAGATCTACGGCGAATATCGCGCGCCCACGGGCGTCGGCCGGGCCGCTGCGGCCGGGGGGAGCGAGGGTCTCGACGCCGTCCGGGCCAGGGTCGAGGGCGTCTCGTTGCGGCTGGGGCGGCGGCTCAAAATGCTGGTGGGCAAGCCGGGTCTCGACGGCCATTCCAACGGTGCGGAGCAGATCGCCGTGCGCGCGCGGGATGCCGGTTTCGAGGTGGTCTATGAAGGGATCAGGCTCACGCCAGCCGAGATCGCCAACGCTGCGCTGGAGGAAGGCGTCCATGTGATCGGGCTTTCGATCCTTTCCGGCAGCCACGAACCGCTGGTGAACGAGGTCCTGACCCTATTGAAGGCCACGGGCCTCGGCGACTTGCCTGTGGTCGTGGGCGGCATCATCCCGCACGAGGATTCCGCCCGGCTGATCGCCGCCGGCGTCGCCAGGGTCTATACGCCCAAGGACTACGACCTCAACGCCATCATGGCCGATATCGTCGATCTGGTGGATCAGGCGACCCGCGAGGCGGCGTGACCCTCCGCCGCCTCATTAGAACTATTCCATATAAAACAGATACTTGCTTGAAGTGCTCAGGCGCGATCCCCTCCTTGTACCCCCGCGCCCCGCTTGGTTGCCGGCGGATGTGTGCGGATGTTGCCGGGCTAGGCTCGGGGTCCGCTGAGCTACCTGCCTGTCGGTGGCCGGGCGCAGACCCGGCAGGCGCCCTCGGCCAGGGCTTTGGCGAGCGGGCTAATTCCGGTGGAACTTGTGAACCCACTCTTTCGGGGGCAAGCTCTTACCGAGAGTCGTGAACGGCGCATCCCTGACCATCTGCCTTGACGCTTTACGTAAGACGTAATATCTATGATCTCGTCATACCGAGACAAGGACACGAGGGCCCTGGCGGAAGGCAAGTCGGTCAGGGCCTTCCAGAGTTTCGAGAGAGTGGCGAGGCGCAAGCTCAGGATGATTGAGGCGGCCGCACAGTTAGCCGACTTGGCGTCGCCGCCCGGAAACCA
>DATNJA010000074.1:0-7966 GCA_035604155.1 Candidatus Udaeobacter sp.
AGGACGCCTCATCGAGCCAAACCAACGGGCCGCGTGACACGCTTCCACGCCGGCCGCTTTGGGCCGGGGCATGCCCCGGCCCAAAGCCTAAACGAAGCGGACAACTCGCGAGCTACATAAACCGGCCAACTTGACGAGCTATCTACAGACCGGGGCCTCTCTCAGGTCTTGGCCCCATTGCGCCACGGCCTTGCCGGCGGGGAAAACGTCAGGCATCGGCAGCGGACGGACGACCTCTTTCCGCCCGCCGCCAAATGCCGCATTCAACTCCGGTGCGACGCCTCAGCTGTCGTGGGCGACGAAGGGTTCGCCTCCCGGCGGCAACACGACGTCCACCGGCATGCCGTTCTGTTCGGCATGGGCGTACCAGAAATTGTCGCAGCCCTTCTTCAGGTCATGGGGCTGGACGAAACCCGCGGCCTGCATCTTCTGGATGGTCTGATCCGCGGTACTGCCGTCGATCACGTCGGTAGGCAGGCAAGCGTCGGACCTGGCTTCGCTGGTGAACGATCCGGCCGCGAGCGCGCCGGCGAAGAGGACCGCTGCAATGGCGATCGATGTGCGATACATGGTGGCAACTCCATGCTGGGTTCACTGACCAAAGGTGATGTGGGAAGCCGAACTGCCGGTGGCGCGTGACAATTACGCGTCCTTAGCGAGGGCGCTCATGGATCCGAGCAGCAGGGCCAGGATGCCAGGGCTTGTCCTGCTTCGGGCAGCGACCTGGCGCTAGTCCATCTTCCACCGATCATGCGGCTCTATCGGGGCGGCGGCGCGGCGGCGGACCGCCGCGCCAGCCTCGCTCAGTCGCAGGGCGCGCGGCCGGCGTAAACCTGATTGGGCGACGTTAGGCCACCCACCGCCGCTCCGGCAGCGCCGCCGGCGAGCGCTCCTAGCCCAGGGCTTCCAGCAATCACCGTCCCCAACACCGCGCCGCCGGCGGCACCTATGGCCGCACCGGTCAAGGCACGGCAGCCGGGTGAGGTTCCGCAGGCCGAAAGCGTCACGGATGCAAGGAGCAAAGCTGCGAGAATGGCGTGAGTACGCATTGAACACCTCCAATATCGGTTATTTGAGCCGCGCCCTTCAGGGGGCGAGGCTCGACAGGGGCCAGAATAATTCAGTTGAGCATAGTGCCGCGGAGTCGGGCGAGCGTCGCCTGATAGGGCTCCACGGGTTCCAGCATCGACAAGTCGATGATTTGCACGAAGCGAAGCGCTCCTTCCTCAGCTTGTCTTTCCGCCAAGTCCGCGACGACGGCCTGGACGGACGCGCGCGCCGGGGTGAGTTTCTGGTTGAGCAGGAATCGATCTTTGCCGAACCCATAAATTCCGACGAAACGGGGACCATCCTGATCGGCTGCAGGCATCTTGGTCATGGTCATCCTCCTGTCGATAACAGGCCCACGGCTACGAGATGTGCCGGCCAGACACATGGATGGGAATTTAGGCATATGTTGGGCGCGCGAGCCCAATTGGGGCCTTATTGCCGCCCCCGCGGCATTTGCCACGGAAAGCTCACAGGCCTGGCTCATTACTGCCACTGGCGCGGGTTGCCGCCGGTCGACCTACGGTCCAGCCGGGATCTCGGCCGCTTCGCGCGCGTCGCCGGCTCTTCCAGCGCCGTCTAGCCGGGAATGAACATTCCGACCACCGCTGCGCCCATGACCGCCGTTGCGATCCAGCCAAGGGCACGGATCGGCCGGCTCGCGGTATAAGCGCCCATCACGGATTTCCGCGAGACCAGGACGATCACAACGACCATCAGGGGGACGGCCACGATGCCGTTGATGACGGCGCTCCAGAACAGGGCCTTCATCGGGTTGATGGGCGAATACTGGATGACGAGCGCGACCAGGACGCTGACGGCAATGACGCCGTAGAAGCCGCGCGCGTCGGCGGCCTTGCGCTCGAGGCCCCACTTCCAATTCATGGCCTCGGCAACGGCGTAGGCGGCCGAGCCGGCCAGCACCGGAACACCGATCAGGCCAACGCCGAGGATGCCAAGGGCGAACAACATGTAGGCGAAATCCCCGGCGAGCGGTCTCAGCGCGCTTGCTGCTTGTGCCGCCGTCTGGATGTCGGTCACCCCCGCCACATGGAGCGTGACCGCGGTTGCCAGAATGATGAAGTAGGACGTGATGTCCGAATAGAACATACCGCTCCAGGTATCCCATTGGATGCGCCCGAGCTCTCGGGGTGCCGAACGCTTGTCGCGCGCGAGCGGCTTGGCGCCGTGATGCATCTGCATGTCCTCGACCTCTTCCGACGCCTGCCAGAAGAAAAGATAGGGACTGATGGTGGTGCCGAAAATGCCGACGACGACAGTGGCGGCGTCCGAGTTCAGCGTGAAGCTGGGCCAGAAGCTGCGCAGTGCTACCTCGCTCCAGGGAACATGGACGGTGAACAGGACCACCGCGTAGGAGAGGAGCGACAGAGTCAGCCACTTCAGGTAGTTGACGTAGCGGTGATAGGGGACGAATACCTGCAGCAGCAGCGTTCCTACGACGAAGACGACCGTCATGATGTGCCGGTCGAAGCCGGTTACGAGCTCGGCGGTTTCTCCCATGGCGGCGACGTCGGCGGCGATGTTGAGGGTATTGGCAACCAGCAGCAGGAGCACAACGCCCTTGAGCACGATCGGGGGAAAGGCGGCCTTGATGTTGGCGGCAAGCCCCTTGCCGGTGACCCGCCCGATGTCGGCGCACATGGACTGGATCGCGGCCATCAGCGGGAACGCAACCGGCATCGTCCACAGCATGTTGAAACCGAACTGGGCGCCCGCCTGGGAATAAGTTGCTATGCCGCTTGGATCGTCGTCGGCAACGCCGGTAATGAGACCCGGCCCGATCCGGGCCAGAGGGTGCTCCTTCAGCCGGGCCAATAGGGAGTGAAGCGCGCTCGCACGCGTTCGCGTCCTTGCGGCCTTGTGGGAACGCTTCATCCGCGGCACCCCCGGCTATGGCGAAGTCAGCCTACATATGTCGGATGACCCGCCTGCTGACCCGAGATTGGAGTCAGCAGATTGCATTTACAAGAGCGGGCCCTCGTTCGGAATGCCGGGATGCTTCGAGCAGCGTCGAGCAGGGGCTAACCCCGTTCCTCACATCTGAGCCAGCTTCTCCGCCAGGAACCGCCGGCAGCTGGCGACCGCCTCCGCCCGATCGAAATGCCGGGGATAGATGAGCGCCTGCAGCCAGAAGCCGTCGATCATGGCCGAAAGGGCGAGGGATATGCTGTTCGCGCGGCGTTGCCCGTTGCGCCCGATCAGCGATGCAATTCCGGCCTCCATCTCGGTCACGTAGCGCCGTTCGACCCGCGTGGCCGCGGCACGATACCGGTCGCGCAGCGCCGCATCGGACCAGAAGGTGAACCAGGCGGCGAGCTTTTCGCGGGTGAAGATGCGCCGGTCAAAATAGGCTTCGATCATGGCATCGAGCCGGCGCCTTGCATCGCCGTCGGCTTCGGCGAGGTACTTGCGCCAGACCCCTTCGTACTCTGCCGAAAGATGGAGGAAGGTTTCCCGGAACAGCCGTTCCTTGGACTGGAAATGGAAATTCACCAGGCCGGTCGCCACGCCTGCTTCCTTCGCCACGCGGGCAAGGGTCGTGCCGGTGTAGCCGTGGCGGGCGATGACGGCGATGGTGGCGCGGATCAGTTCCTGGCGGCGCTGGTCTCGGATCGGCAGGTTGTGCGCCATAGGCCCGGCCGGTCAGCCCTCACTGCTTCTTGCGCGGCGGGTCGAAGAACATGCGGTTGCGAGTCCAGCAGCGGACCATGCTGCGCTCGATCTTCTGTTCCTTTGGATACCAGATCTCGATCCAGAGCTGCTGGCCCGGGGCCGCGTAGCGCGGCGGCAGGCGGGCAAACGCGATGTTTTTCTTCATCACCGGCGACCAGAGAGCCGAGGTGGTGAGGCCGAGTTCCTGCTTTCCGGCCTTGTCGGCGTAAAGGAAGGAACCCGCCGCCGGCTTGCGGCCTTCGATCTCGATGCCGGTCAGGATGTGGCGCGACAGGCCTTCGCTCTTCTCCCGCGTGAGAGCCCGTTTGCCGGTGAAATAGGCCTCTTTCTTCAGGTTCACGGCCCAGCCGATGCCGGCCTCGTAGGGCGAGATCCGCTGAGTCGGCCGGATCGCATGCATGGCCCCGATATAGTCCGCATCCACCAGGATGAAGCCGGCCTCTATGCGCGTCATGTCGAGGGCAAGCGAGCCGATGGGCGCGATCTTGTAGGGATCGCCAAGGCGGAACAAGGTTTCCCACAGCCAGATGGCGTCCTCGGGCTTGACCCAGAGCTCATAGCCGAGATCGCCGGTATAGCCGGCCCGGTCGATGCGCAGCCAACGGCCGTCGATGGTCGTCTCCAGGATCGAGAAATGAGCGAGCCTCTCGATGCCGGCGACGCCGAGAAGCTTCAGGATCTCCCGCGAGGTCGGGCCTTGGAGCGAAAGACCGCAGACCTGCTCCGAGATCTCCTCGATGGCGACATCGAAGCCGTAGGCGGCTTCCTCAAGCCAATGGAGCTGATGCAGTGCTGCGTTGAGGATGAAGTCGTTCTCGGCCAGGCGGAAGACCGTCCCTTCCTCGATCATCCGGCCGTCGTCGTCGCACCAGGCGGTATAGACCACCTGCATGGGCTTGGCCTTGGTCATGTCGCGGGTGACGAGATAGTCCATGAACCGCGCCGCGTCGCGCCCGCGGATCGAATACTTGATCAGCGGCGAGACGTCGTAGACCGAGGCGCCGGTGCGCACGGCGAAATATTCCGACTGTTCGGAATCGAAGAAGGCCGGCGCGTAGTAGCCCATCCAGCGAATCCAGCCATTGCCATGCATCAAGGCTTCCATCGGCCCGTGGAACGGCGTCTTGCGCAGGAAGGGTTTCAAGTGCTGGACATGGGTCATCGCGCGTCCCTCCGCCGCCTTGCCTCGCGCAGGATCTCGCGCGCCGCGTTGGCGCCGGCCGCGCCCGAGATGTTGCCGCCCGGATGGGCGCCGGCCCCGCAGAGCCAGAGCCCGGGGATCGGCATGCGGTAGCGCTGGAAACCGCCGGCAGGCCTGAGGAAGAACATCTGGTCCAGGGTTACTTCGCCATGATGCCACTGGCCGCCCGAGAGACCGAACTGGGACTCCAAGTCATGAGGGATCAGAACTTCCGAAGCAAGGACGCGTCCCTTGATCCCCGGCGCCAGGGCTTCCAGCGTATCGAGCCCGCGCTCCAGCACCTGGCGCCGCGCATCGTCGGGCGAGGTCGTCCTGAGCTTGTAGGGCGCATACTGGAAGAGGATCGAGGCGACATGCTTGCCTGCCGGCGCCAGGCTCGGATCGGCGAGGCTCGGCAGCACCACTTCCAGGGCCGGGCTATCGGAGACGCGGCCGTACTTGGCGCAGTCGAAGGCCCGCTCCACATGGTCGATCTTGGGCGCGAAGACCAGGCGCCGGGCGCCTTCGGCCCAGCCATCGGGCAAGCCGTCGAGGGCGAGATGGATCTTGGCCACGCAGCCGTTCATGCGCAAATGCCGGATGCGCTTCAGGAACTGGACGTCGAGCTGGCCGGGGGCGACCAGCTTCAGAAGCGTGGCTTGGGGGTCGGCGCTGGAAGCGACGAAGCCGGCGCGGACCTCCTCGCCGCCCACGAGAACGACTCCCGCCGCGACGTCCTTCTCGACCAGGATGCGCTCGACCGGCGCCTCGAGGCGGATGACGGCGCCGGCTTTCCCGGCCGCCTTGGCCAGCATATCGCCCAAGGCGCCCATGCCGCCGGCAGGCAGGTGGAATCCGCCCATGCCCTGGGGCCCGAAGGAGGAGAGCCGGTAGAGCAGGTTGAACACGGTGCTGGGCGACCGCGGCCCGAGATAGGCCCCCAGCGTCGCCTCGAAGGCGAGCAGGCCCTTGACCGCATCGCTCTCGAACAGGTCGCCGGCGAGATCCGCCACATTCATGGTCAGGATCCGCGTCAGTTCCAACAGGTCCTTGCGCCCGAGCCGGCGCAGCGACAGCGCGAACAAGCCGAGCTCGATCTTGGTGCGAAGATCGTTGGAGGCCATCGCGGGGCTCGGCGGCGTGCGCAGCATGTAGCCGCCGAGCGCGCCCGAGAGCCGGACCAGACGCGCCATGGCTGCGGCATAGGCGGCGCCGTCCGCGGGCGAGACGCGGCCGATGGAAGCGCTCGTCGCCGCGTCATCGCGGGTGATTTCGATCCGTCCCCCGTCGGGCAGAAGCGCCGCCGTGCCGGTCGCTTTCAACTCCTTGTGCAAGCCCAGGCGCTTCAAGCCCAGATCGCCGGCGATGCGCGGGTGCAAGGCATGGAGCAGATGAGCCACGGCCGAAACCCTGAACCCCGGCGCGAATTCCCGCGTTATCGCCGCGCCGCCCGGCCGGCCGTTGGCTTCCAGCACCACGACCTTCAGCCCCGCTTTGGCGAGATAGGCGGCGGTAACGAGGCCGTTGTGGCCGGCGCCGATGATGGCGGCATCGTAGACAGCGCTCATTTCACGATCCCCAGGCGGAAGTCCTTCAGGATCTCCCGCGCCGCATTGGCGCCCGGCGCGCCCATGACGCCGCCGCCGGGATGAGTGCCCGAGCCACACATGTAGAAACCCTCGAACGGCCCGCGATACTGGCCGAGGCCGGGGAAGGGCCGATTGAACAGGAGCTGGTCGAGGGTGAGCTCGCCCTGGAAGATATTGCCCTCGGTCAGGCCCACCTCGTTCTCGATGTCCCAAGGGGTGCGGGTCTGGACATGGAGGATGAGGTCGCGGAAGCCCGGCGCGTTCTCCTCGATGGCATCCAGCACGTCCTTTTCGAAGGCGGCCTTGGCTTCGGGCGTCCAGGGTTTCTCGGCCAGGGCGTAGGGCACGTACTGGACGAAGACCGACATGAAATGCTTGCCCGGCGGGGCCATGGCCGGGTCGACCGTGGTGGGGATGACGATGTCGAGGAAGGGCCGGCGCGACCAGCTGCCGTATTTGTAGTCGTCGAAGGCGTGTTCGATGTAGTCGAAGTCGCCGCCGATATCGACCGTGCCCCAGGCAGATTCCGCCGGGAGGCCAGCGAAACGCGGCAGGCCGTCGAGCGCGATGTTGAGCTTGCCCGAGGAGCCGCGGATCTTGAAGTTCCGGGCATAGCGGTGGATATCGGGATCGACCGCATCCAGATCGGATTTTTCCAGGAGCTTCAGATAGGTGCGCTTGGGATCGAGATTGGAGACCACGGTCTTGGCGCGAATCTCCTCGCCGTTGGCGAGCGCCACGCCAACGGCCTTGCCGTCCTTGATCAGGATATGGGCGACCTCGGCGCCGGTGCGGATCTCCGCACCCGCCTCCATGGCGGCCGAGGCGATCGCCTTGCTGACGCTGCCCATGCCGCCGCGCGCGAACCCCCAGGCCCCGATCTGGCCGTCCACCTCGCCCATGTAGTGGTGGAGCAGCACATAGGCGGTGCCGGGGGAGTAGGGGCCAAGGGCCGTCCCGATGATGGCCGAAGCGGCGGAGAATCCCTTCCAGCGCGGATGCTCGAAATACTCGTCCAGGAAGTCGCCGATGGACATGGTCCAGAAGCGGATGATCTCGTACATCTGGCGCTCGCCCATGCGGCCGAACTCGGTCGCGATCCTGAGCAGGCCCTCGATGTCGGTCTTGCGGCCCCAGGGATTGATCCGGTTCTGCTGGAACGGATTGGGGATGGTCGGATCGGGCGGCGTCATCAGCAGCAGCGGCTTGATGAAACGGCATTGGCGGCTGATCTCGGCCGCGTAGTGGTCATAGGCTTCGGCATCCTTGATCGAATGCCGGCGCAGCGATTCCCGCGTCCGGTCATGGTCGCGATAGGTGACGATGCCCTCGCCGGCAGCGTTGGGCTGGCTGTTGATCTCATAGGGAATCACCTGCAGGCCGTGGCGCGGCAGATCGAGGAACCGGAAGATCTCCGGCCGGAGCAGGCTGCAGACATAGGAGCAGGTCGAGTAGG
>DATNJA010000075.1:0-3922 GCA_035604155.1 Candidatus Udaeobacter sp.
ACCGCCTTCAAGGCAGGCGGGCGGCGCGCGGCCACTTGCAGCCCGTTGAAGCCGCCCCAGGAGATGCCGATCATGCCGACGCTGCCGCTGCACCAGGGCTGGGCGGCGAGCCAGGCGATGATTTCGCAGGCATCGTCCTGCTCCTGCTTCAAGTACTCGTCCAGGAGCAGGCCGTCGGAATCGCCGCTGCCCGCGATGTCCACCCGGGCGCAAGCGTAGCCTTGAGCGGCAATCCAAGGATGGCTTTCATCGTCGCGCGGTCGCGTGCCGTCGCGCCGGCGATAGGGGATGTACTCCAGGATCGCGGGCACCGGATGGCTTTCCGCATCCCGAGGGAACCAGAGCCTGGCCGCGAGACGCCGGCCGTCCGACATCGGGATCCAGGCAAGCTCGATGGAGCGCACGCTGTCCGATACGTCGCGGATGATGGGCGCTTCGTTCATGAGTGCTTCCCTGCCCGCTTGGCGTGGCGCCCAGGCCTAGCGCGCGGCCGCTTGACGGGTCCGATTCCGGGTAGCCGGCTGGCGAGGTAGTCCCGGCATAGCCGGCGAGCGTGAGCAGGCTGGATGCGCTTGGCATCGACCGCGTAGGCCCACCAGAACCCGTCGATGAGAGCGGTCAGGCCGAGAGCGAGATCCTCCGCCACCGGCTCCGGGGCGAGCTGGCGCAAGGCGAACATGATGTTGGACTGGAAACGCCGGTTCAGGATCCTCTGCATCCGGGCAAAGCGTGGATTGCGGCGGACCTCCAGCCAGAAGCTGAGCCAAGCGACCATCGATTCCGGGAGGAAATGCCGCCTGGAGAAACAGCCATCGATGATCGCATGCAGCCGGCCCAGCGCCGTGGGTCTGGCCCGAAGACGCGCCCTTATATCGCGCCCCAGATCGCGCATAAGACGGCGCATGGTCGCTTCGAGCAACGCCTCCTTGCCGTCGAAATAGTGGTTTACCAGCGCCGGTGACAGCCCGGCCTGCTTGCCGATGGCATTGAGCGTGGTCTGCTGGAGCCCGCCTTCGAAGATCGCGGCGATGGTGGCGTCGATCAGTTCGTTGCGGCGAAAACTTTGCAGCCTTGCGTTGGCCATGGCCTGACCGGTTCGAGTTTGCCGCCGCTCACGGCGGCGGAGCGTTGTTCGATTGAACAATCTAATGTTTGTACGGTCAACAAACTTCCCCCAAAATGCCCATAGGCATGGCGAGGCAGGCAGCGCCGCAGGATGGGCAAGGCGGCGGCGTAATTGCCTGGCGACTGGCAGTTCCCTATGGAGATTCGCCTCCGCCTGGATGGGATCGACGAATTGGCCGCCTAACCAACGCAGGCAACCCCTTGAACGAAAGCGAGCACTCACCATGACGACCCCAACGCCCAGGGCGATCCGCCACCATGAGACCATCTGGATCCCGCTTGCCGATGGTACGAGGCTGGCCGGCCGCCTCTGGATTCCGGAGGATGCCGAGGCACATCCGGTACCGGCGATCCTGGAATACATCCCCTATCGCCGGCGGGATGGAACGCGCGACGGCGACGATCTCACCCACCCCTACCTGGCCGCTCATGGCTATGCCTGCCTGCGTCTGGACATTCGTGGAACCGGCGATTCCGACGGTGTCATCCGAGACGAATACCTGAAGCAGGAGCAGGACGACGCCGTCGAGGCGATCGCCTGGCTCGCAAATCAAACCTGGTGCACCGGCAATGTCGGAATGATGGGCATCTCCTGGGGAGGCTTCAATTCCCTTCAGGTTGCCGCCCGCCGGCCGCCGGCCCTTAAAGCCATCGTCACCGCCTGTTCCACCGACGATCGCTACGCCGACGACATGCATTACATGGGCGGCTGCCATATGACCGGCAACCTCGAATGGGGATCGAGTTTCTTCTCCAGAATGGCCCAGGCGCCGGATCCGCTCATCGTCGGCGATCGCTGGCGGGAGATGTGGACGGAACGCCTGGAAGCCGTGACGCCCGTGTTCGCCACTTGGCTTCGCCATCAACGGCGGGACAGCTATTGGCGCCACGGCTCGGTGTGCGAGGACATCGGCGCCATTGCCTGCGCCGTCATGGCCATCGGCGGCTGGGCGGATGGCTACACCAACGCCGTGTTTCGCCTGCTGCGCAACCTGAAGTCGCCGCGCCTGGCCATCGTCGGGCCCTGGGGCCACAAATATCCCCATAACGGCGTGCCGGGCCCGGCCATTGGCTTCCTTACGGAGTGCCTGCGCTGGTGGGACCACTGGCTGAAAGGCCAGGACAACGGAATCATGGCCGAGCCGATGTTGCGGGCCTATGTCCAGGATTCCGTGGCGCCTGCCAGTCACTACGACCACCGCCCCGGGCATTGGGTGGCCGAACAGTCCTGGCCTTCCCAGGCCAACGTGGCGCAGCGCCTGGCGCTCAATCCCGAAGGTCTCGCGGCGAAGCCCGGAGCAATCTTGGCTCTATCCGTCTGCTCGCCCGAGACGACCGGTGCGGCCGCCGGCGAATGGTGCCCCTATGGGCTGGGCGGCCTCGGGCCCGAACTCCCCACGGATCAGAGACCCGATGATGCCTATTCGCTCGTCTTCGACGGCGAGCCTCTGGCAGAGGCATTGGAAATCCTAGGCGCGCCTGTGGCGGATCTCGAGCTGGAAGCGGATCGGCCAGTCGCGAATGTCATCGTCCGCCTGAGCGACGTGGCGCCCGACGGTCGCGTCACCCGCGTCAGCTATGGAGTGCTGAACCTCACTCACCGGGACGGACATTCCGCGCCTGTGCCCCTCAAGCCCAACCAACGCCAACGCATCCGCCTTCAGCTCAACGACATCGGGCACCGGTTCCTGGCGGGGCACAGAATCCGCGTTGCCGTTTCCACCGCCTATTGGCCGATCATCTGGCCGGCGCCGACACCCGTCCGCCTTACCGTTTGGACAGGGCAATCCAGCCTTTCGCTTCCAGTTCGCCGGCCCCGACCGGAAGACGCCCGGGTCCACTTCGCCGACCCGGAGAAAGCCACACCAACGCGCCGGCGCATGCTGCAGCCGGGTGCCGTTCATCGCAGCATTTGTCAGGATGTCGCCAGCGGAGAGCAGCGGATCGAAGTGCTCCGCGACGACGGCGCCTCGGTCATCGAGGAAATCGGGGTGGAGACGGCCTTGCGCAAGGTCATCCGCTATCGGATGCGCCCGGACGACCCCACCTCGGCACGATCGGAGGTCGAACACGAGTTCACCCTCCGCCGCCCGCAAAACTGGGATACCCGGGTCCATACCCATTGCGCCATTGCCTGCACCGAATCGGAATTCGTCGTCGAGGCCGATCTGGAAGCTTTTGAGAGCGGCATCAGGATGTTTTCCCGTAGCTGGACAGAGCGAATCCCTCGGGACATGTGCTGATTGGGCCGAGGTCATTGACTTCCGGGGCCCCTGGGCCAAACTGCCGGGGTTTCGAAGGTAATGCGCCAGGAGCACATGCCAGTCGGGCTCAATGTCTTCCTGATTGTTGTCATCATGATCCCCGCGATTGGCCTGGTCGTCGGCTGGCTTGCGGGCAAGATCATGGAAGGCCAGGGCTTCGACTTTTGGACCAATGCCGGATTCGGTGCTCTTGGATCCATCGTCGGCTCTCTTGCGTTTGGATTTCTGGGCCTCCACTTCTTGGGCCTCATCGGCGTCGCGATCAAAGCCACCGTCGGCGCGGCGGGCGCGCTGGCGATAGCCAATCGGTTCAAGAAGCGGCAGGGCGGCTGATAGCAGGATCAGCTGCGCCACGCGGGGACGTCGCCGCTCAAGGCAACTATGGCAATCCCAAGGTATTCCAGAGGCAGAGCCTGTTGAGCGCAGGAGAGGGCGCTACATCAGCGTGCAGTGGTCAGGAAGACCTATCGGGAGGTTCACTCCTTGCGCGCTTTTGCTGCAATCCTCGGTTCGCTCGCCCTCGCCGCGATGCT
>DATNJA010000076.1:0-3724 GCA_035604155.1 Candidatus Udaeobacter sp.
AGCTTTCCCGTGGCGGTCTGCAGATCAACCGCCAGCTTGCCGAATTCGGTGCTCGCCTCGGTGATCTGGACTGCCGCGGCGCTGACCTGGTTCAACGTCGCCGAAATCTTGTCGGAATTGGCGACCAGGGCGGAGGTCAGCTTATCGACGTTCATGAAGATCCGGCCGACCGCCGACGCATTTTCGGAGCTGAGGAACATGGTGGCGCGGTCGAGCAGCAGATTGCCCTTGGAAATCAGTTCCGGCGCGCCGGTCAACAGACGCTCGAGCGCCGTGTAGCCCGATTGGATCTCCGATCCGTCCTTGACCTTCTGGCCTCTGGCCGTGCCCCGGCTGATCTCCACCAGCACGCCCCCGGTAATTCCCTGCAGTTCCAGGGTGGCGATGGAATCGCTGCGGATAGGCGCTTCCGCGTTGACCGTCATGTCGACACGGGCGAGGGAGGAGTCCTGGGGGTCGACATTGATCGTTGTCACATGGCCGATGTGAATGCCGCCGAACAGCACCGGGCTGCCATCATTAAGGCCCTGGACCGACCCGGAAAACCGAACGAAGTGGCCCGCCGTGACGGTCCGCTCGGAAAATTTGCTGACCCAGACGATAAAGCCGAAGGCGCCGAGCAGCAGCAGCATGACGAAGGCGCCGACAGCGATATGGCTGGCACGGGTTTCCATTCGAGAAGTCTTTCGGCGGCCCGCCTAGGCTTCCGCGTGCCGCGCGGCGCGTCCGCGCGGGCCATGAAAATACGAGCGAATCCACGGGTGTGGATCGTCCAAAAGATGCTCCATCGTATCGACCTTGATCTTCTTGTCCACCAGGACGGCGATACGGTCGCAGATCGCACTCAGGCTGTCCAGATCGTGGGTCACCATGAAAACCGTGAGCCCCAGGCTCTGCTGCAGGCTGCGGATCAGCTCGTCGAAGGCTGCGGCGCCGATCGGATCGAGCCCGGCGGTCGGCTCGTCCAGGAACAGGAGTTCCGGGTCGAGAGCGAGCGCCCGGGCCAGGCCGGCACGCTTCTTCATGCCGCCGGAGAGCTGGGAGGGGAACTTGTTGCCCGCATCGGGCGGGAGACCCACCATGGCGACCTTGAGAGCCGTCAGCTCCCCCATCAGCCGGCCAGGCAGATGACCGTGCTCCTTCAGCGGAAGCATGATGTTTTCCGCCACGGTCAGCGAGCTGAACAGGGCCCCGCTCTGGAACAGCACGCCCCAGCGGGCTTCCAGGCTGCGCCAGGCCCCTTCGCTCAGATGTCCGGTGTCCTGGCCCAGGACCTCGATCCGCCCGGCGGCCGGCCGGTTGAGGCCGACGACGGTGCGCAGCAGCACCGATTTGCCCGTGCCCGAACCGCCAACCACGCCCAGAACCTCGCCGCGCCGCACGTCGAGATCGAGCCCGTCATGCACGGTCTGCGCCCCGAAGCGCGTGACGAGGCCGCGGATCGCTATGGCCGGGGCGTCGGTCATATGTGGAGGTAGGAAAAGAGGATCGAGAAGAACGCATCGAAGACGATGACGAGGAAAAGCGCCTCGACGACCGACTTGGTGGTGAGGCGGCCGACGCTCTCCGCGCTGCCGGTGACCCTGAGGCCCTCGAAGCAGCCGACCATGCTGATAATGGCGGCGAAGACGGGCGCCTTGGAAAGCCCGACCAGGAAATGGGTGACGGTGACCGCGGCCTGGAGCTGGGTCAGGAACTGCTGCACCGACATACCCAGGATCAGCACGCAGGCGACGCCGCCGCCCAGCAGCGCCAGGACATCCGAATAGAAGGTGAGCAGCGGCAACGCGATGACGAGGGCAATCACGCGCGGCAACACCAGCACGTCCATCGGGTCGAGGCCGAGGGTGCGCAGCGCGTCCACCTCCTCGTTCACCTGCATGGTGCCGATCTGGGCGGTGAAAGCGCTGCCGGTTCGGCCGGCGACGATGATCGAGGTCAGCAGGATGCCCATCTCGCGCAGCACCGAGACGCCGACCAGGTTGACGGTGAAGATCTGGGCGCCGAACTGGCGCAGCTGGTCGGCGCCCTGATAGGCGAGCACGATGCCGATGAGGAACGAGATCAGGCCGATGATCGGCATGGCGTTCAGGCCGGTGTGCTCGATATGGCTGATCAGCGAGACGAAGCGGATGCGCCTGGGTTCGATGAACAGGCGCAGGAACCCCATGACCAGGGCGCCGAAAAAACCCAGCAGATCGCGCGCCAGCTTGAGCGCCTCGATCAGGGCGGCCCCGACCCGGGCCAGGATATCGACCATGTAGTGGTGGGGCAGGCGCCTGTGGGGCTCGGGCAGGCCCGCAGCCAGAACCTTGTCGATCAGCGCTTTCTGGCGCACGTCCCCCGCTTCGAGCTTCACCTCGAGCCCGGCGGCGGCGAGCGCGCCGCGGGTGCGTGCGATGAGCCAGGCGCCGGCGCTGTCCACCATGACGAGGCCGGAAAGATCGAACCGCGCCAGCCGGGCGTTGCCCGGCTTGATCGCGGCCATCTTCTGGTCGAGAGCGGCGACCGAGCGCACGGTCCAGGCGCCCTTGAGGCCGATCACGAGCTCGCCCCCAGCCTCCCGGGCGTCTACCGATGCGCCGCTGTCAGCCATTCCCCTCTATCCGCCGTCATGCTCGACATTGTTGGAGCCCGTCCCCGCCCCCCGGGCCACCAAGGCCGCCTTTGTACGCCCGGACCCGCCCCGGCGCCATGGTTTCCCTCGGTAAATCCGGTTAGCATGCGCCCCCGCGATAGAGGGGGACCTAGAGCAAGATCGGGTCAGCTTGAATCGAGCTGACCCGTGAATCTTACTCTACATGTTAGGATTAGAGGCTGATTCACGTCTCAAGCCGAGCAGGCTTGAGACGATCAGGCTCAAGGCGGGACATGCAGATCAAGAACCATATCCGGCAGATTCCGGACTTCCCGAAGCCGGGGATCCTGTTCTACGACATCTCGACTCTGCTCGCCCACGGCCCCGCCTGGCGGGCGACCGTCGACCACCTCGCCGGCTGGATCGCGGGCCTGGAGCCGGACCTGCTGATCGGGATCGAATCCCGCGGCTTTCTCATCTCGGCCCCGCTGGCCTATCTGACCGGCCTCGGCTTCGCCATGGTGCGCAAGCGCGGCAAGCTGCCGGGCCAGGTGATCCCCTTCAACTACGACCTCGAATACGGCACGGACACGGTGGAAATCCAGGCCGATGCCATCGCGCCGGGCCAGCGCGTGGTCGTGCTGGACGATCTGCTGGCGACCGGCGGCACCATGGGCGCCGCGATCTCGCTCCTGCGTGCCGTGGGCGCCGATGTGGTGGGTGCGGCCTGCATCATCGAGCTCGACTTCCTCGACGGGCGCGCGCGCATCGACGTGCCGTTCGAATCCGTGGTCCGTTACGAGAGCTGAACGGCCAGGTCCAGCAGGGCCCGGTCGCTACCCCAGGGCCCGATCAGGGATAGCCCGACCGGGCAGCCCTGAACCCTGCCCGCGGGCAGGTTAAGCTGGGGCAGTCGGGCAAGCCCGGCGATGCAGGTGAGGCTGAGCGTCCGGTCGCGGAAGCTTTGAGAGGAAGGGCCGGCGAGCCCCCGCAAGGGGGCAATGTCCGGCGCGCTCGGCAGCATCAACAAGCCCGCCTCCGCCAGCACCGTCCCCAGCCTGGCGGCGAAGGCGAGGCGCCGTTCGGCCTCTCCTGCCGGCGGCTGCTGGGTGACGCCGCGGGCCCATTCGAAGCGCGCGGCGATCT
>DATNJA010000077.1:0-4071 GCA_035604155.1 Candidatus Udaeobacter sp.
ATGCCAGCTCCCCTGGGCCGCGACCCTGGATCCGGTGCGCCAGCGCGTGCTGGTGGAGATGGCCTTCAACATGGGCATCGAAGGCCTGCTGACCTTCCAGAACATGCTCAGCGCGATCCGCGATGCCCGCTGGGCCGATGCTTCGGACGGATTGCTGGCCTCGCTCGCCGACCATCAAGAGCCCGCGCGGGTCGGCCGTTGGGCGACCGCGATCAAGACCGGGACCTAGCCAGACGACTGAACCCGCAGCTTCATGAAAGGAACCCCATGCTGCCCTTCAACAAGGCCGTGGCCGGCGGCATCGCCGCCGGCGGGCTGACCCGATTCACCGATTGGTTCGTTGCCGGATTAAGCAATGAGCTCGCCCACTCCGCCTGGGGCGCGATCCCGCCGGACGGCCAGGCCTGGCTGTCGAGCGGCCTCGCGATCCTGATCGGCGGCGCCATCGTCTACCTGATCCCCAACAAGGCCGCTAGTCCGGCCGCAACCCATGGAGCAGAGAAATGAGCTGGTTCAGCAAGGAAATCGCGAGCGTCGAAGCCTGGTTCTCGAGCGAAGAGAAGGTCGTACTCAACTTCCTCGAGGGTGCCGCAAAGAGCATCGTCGCCAATGGCGGCCCGGTCCTCATCAATGCCGCCGTGGCCGCGGTGACGGCGGCCGAGACCGCGGGCGGAACGGGGTCTCAGAAGCTCCAGGCCGCAACGGCCGCGGTCGTCAGCACGCTGAAGAACCAAGGGCTGCCAGTCGTGCAGAACGCCATCAACGCCGCCATCGAAGGGGCAGTGGCCAATCTCAAGGCCGCTCTGCCCGCAGCGTCGCCTGCGGCCGGACCGGCGGCAAGCGCCGCGATCCCAGGCGCCTGATGCTGTCCCTCATCTTCACCGGCCTCGGCTTCGTGACGAAGCTCCTCGGCCTTGCCGATCTGGCGGCCAAGCTCTTCGACAAGGCCGAGGCCCGCAGGGACGGCATGGTCCAGCAACAAAACGCGGAGCTGCGGGCGACCGTGAAGACCGACGCGGTAGCCGCCGCTACTAGCGCGCAGGTTGCGGGCGAATCCGACGCCGAGGTAAGGGCGGATCTGCAGAAGGATTTCCGGCCATGAGACCCCTAGTACCGACTTTCGCAGAAAGTCGGTACATCCCTCCCAGGTTAAGTATCGGATTCACGCAGAAATTCGCGACAATGGCTCGAGTCACGAATTTCTGCGATCCGATACTGGCCTTGCTCGTGGCGTTTCTGCTCGCCGGCTGCGTCGGTCCGGCGCCGGCGTCGATTTCCTCGGCCTGTGGCTGGGACAAGATCATCCACCCGTCGCCGGCCGACACCATCGAAACCCTGCGCCAAATCGATGAGCACAACAAAGCCCTCAGGGCGAACTGCCCGGAGCTGGCGGCCCCGTAATCGAGAAGGCCGCCCGCGCCGGCCAATCTTCCGCGGCATCTTTGCCGATTGCCCATTGCCCCGCCCTGCCGAGCCCGAAAGGGCAGAGCAGGGCGGGGCTTTTTGCGTTGTCCGAGGAACGGCAAATACAAGTTCGGAACGCGGAGTCCGGCCGCCCCGAGTGCATTGGGCTTCACACGTGAATGCTGATCCTGTCTTTACTCTCGAAGCTGCTCGCGGCACCGGACGATGCCGTCACCCTTTTGTCACGGCCCTTGGAAACTCAAGATGCATCGATGTCACAGCGTGTTGATGAGGCAACAGCAGGATTTTTTGGGTTGACGCGAGGGTGCGTTCTGGACCAATAACGAAACGTGAGTCGGCGAGGGGAGCGTTCCGACTCGCGGCGTGTCCGTCGAATCAATCCGAATTATGGGGGAGGCCTGAGCATTGGATCGGATGCGCCAACGCCATCGACCCGACTTGCCGAAGATTCGCTTCGCAGGCTCGGTCGCTTCTCTCGTCGCAATCCTCTGCGCGACGGCTCCCAATTTCTCCATCGCCGGCCAGAAGCAGGCGAGCGCCTTCATCCCGATGCTGAGGCCCACGGTGGCGAGCGGCGCGCTTCTTGCTTCCGCCGCGCCGATCATGCCCGCTTCGATCCCGGGCAGCGAGAGCGTCACTGTGGTGACGATGAAGCGCGGGGATTCGCTGTTCTCCGCCTTGCGCCGGGGTGGGCTATCCGCGGCCGAAGCCTACCGTGACCTGCCCAAGCTGAAGGGCCATATCGCCGCCCGGAAGCTCATGCCCGGCGACAAGCTGACCTTGCAATTCATCGGCAGCGGCAAGGGCAGGCAACTCGCCTCGGTGAGCTGGTCCGGCAAGCATGGACGTAGCGCCGGCGTCGTATTGGTTCCGAGCGCGTTGACCGCGGCCGCCAGCCCTCCGGCATTGGCGAGCGTCGATGCGAACATGGTCCTCAAGATGCTGGCCGTGGAGGGCAGCCCGTCCCTGCCGCGTGTGCTGGCCCAGTCCAATCTTCCGCCCGAGCTGCGCGAGCAAGTGGTGATGACGCTTTCTCAGACCCGGCACCCGCCGGTGCATGGCGAGCTGGTGACGATCGCTTACGAAGTGCCGGAGAGCTCGCAAGCCGGCGCGGCGGCCGAGCTGCGCTACATCGCCTTCACTGGTCGTGACGGCAGGCGGCACAAAATCCAATACCGGCCGGTCGCCATGCCACCGTCCTCGCAGCCGGTCGAGATCATGCCGGCGACCATGGTCGCCCTTTGGGATCCCTTGCCGGGCGCCCCGATCAGTTCGCCGTTCGGCTGGCGTCTCCATCCCGTGTTCCATGTCAGGTTGTTCCACAAGGGCGTCGACTACGAGGCCATGGTCGGAACGCCCGTGCGCGCCGCGGCCGACGGCGTGGTCGAGGACTTCGGCTATCGCGGCAATTACGGCAACTATATTCGCCTGCGCCATACCGGAAGCCTGGAGACCGCCTACGGCCATCTCCTGGGCTTTTCGCCCCTGCTTTCGCCCGGCGCTTCGGTCCGCCGAGGCGATGTCATCGGCTATGTCGGATCAACGGGCGTTTCGACGGGTCCGCATCTCTATTACGAAGTGCTGGTCGACGGGCGCCAGATCGATCCGGAAGGAAGCGCCCTCAAGGAAGCTAGCCGACGGCTCGAAACCCAGACCGCCGCCGCCCGCTGAACGAACTGCCGTCGCCGCGGCCCCGTACCGACTTTCGGAGAAAGTCGGTACATCGTTTCAAGCTTAGTATCGGATTCACGCAGAAATTCGCGACAATGCCCTGAGTCACGAATTTCTGCGATCCGATACTAGGGGAGGGCGATGACCAAACCAGGACAAGCTCACGACGCGATCCTGCGCGGCGGCATGGTGGTCGACGGCAGCGGGGCCGCGGCCTATCGCGCCGACGTCGCCGTGGCCGGAGACCGGATCGCCGCCTTGGGCGACCTCCGCGGGGCCACGGCCGAGCTCGACATCGATGCCGCGGGAAAGATCGTCGCGCCGGGTTTCGTCGACGCCCACACCCATGACGACTTTGCGCTCATCGATCAGCCCGATATGGCCATGAAGGTGAGCCAGGGCGTCACCACCGTGGTGGTGGGCAATTGCGGCTTCAGTGCCATGCCGCTGCCGGCCGATGGCGAGCTTCCGTCCAGCTACCTCGTCCGCGGCGCGCGGGATCTCCGGTTCTCCGGCCTTGCGCCTTATTTCGAATTCCTGGCGCGGCACCCGGCGGCGGTGAACACGGCAGGCCTCATCGGCCACTCGGCGCTGCGCCTCAGCAGCATGGCCGAGTTGGATCGCCCCGCGACAGCGGACGAGATCGCGGCCATGCGCGGGCTTCTTGCGCGCGACATGGCAGCGGGCGCGGTTGGCTTCAGCACCGGCCTCGAATACCCGACCAACCGGGCCGCTTCGACCGAGGAAGTGATTGCGGTCGCCAGTGCCGTCGAACCCTTCCAGGGCGTTTGCACGATCCACAGCCGCAACTACGACAAGCGCCTCAAAGCAGGTATGGACGAGGCGCTGAAGATCGGGCGCGAGGCCGGGGTGCGCCTGGTGCTCTCGCATCATCAAGGCGACGGGCCCGAGAATGCCGGTCATGTCCGATGGACGCTCGCCCTGATCGATGAGGCGCGAAGGCAGCAAAGCGTC
>DATNJA010000078.1:0-2377 GCA_035604155.1 Candidatus Udaeobacter sp.
TGAACGCAGCTTGCTGCGCCATAGCCCTGGGCGCCCTGGTGGCGGCGGGCTTAGCCGGCGCCCAGAACTTCGGCAACGTGACCCTGAAGCCGGGCCAAACGGCCAAGGCCCCGATCATGGGCTTGCACGGTTACGTACAGGTGCGCCTGTGCAACGATTTCACCAGCACCGCCACCATCACGGCCACCATCCATCCCCGCGATACCCGGACCCTGGCGCCGGGCGAATGCACCGAGGACACGGGCGACGGAATCGAGGTGACCAATCGCGGACCCGGCCAGGCCATGGTGATTTGGCAACCGCCGCCAGGATCCTTCCTCAAGGGCAGGATGGAGTGACGGCTGGCTAAAGCAGCGCCCCCACGGCGCTTGCGAGATCGCGCTTGCGATAGGGTTTCGCCAGGAGCTTCATGCCGGGCTCAAGGCTGTTCTGCTGGCCGAGCGCCTCCTCGGCATGGCCCGAGGCGAACAGCACCTTGAGGCCGGGGCGCAGCGCCTTCGCCGCCCGAGCGAGTTCGATGCCGTTCATGCCATCCGACAACAGGATGTCCGTGAACAACAGGTCGATGCGCTCGGCCGAACGCAAGATATCCAGGGCCTTCTCTGCGTTGCTCGCCTCGAGCACGCGATAGCCGAGATCGGCGAGGAACGCCCGCGCGACGGCCCCCACCGCCGCGTCATCCTCCACCAGCAGAATGCTTTCCTGGTTTCCCCGGACCGCCGGCGCGGCCGAGGTTTCGGTCCCGGCGGCAAGCTCGGTGAGAGCGCGCGGCAGGTGGATCAGGACCGAAGTGCCACGGCTGAGCTCGCTGCGGATCGCAACGTGCCCGCCCGACTGCTTGACGAACCCGTAGACGACGCTGAGGCCGAGCCCGGTGCCTTTGCCGATCGGCTTGGTGGTGAAAAACGGTTCGAAGGCGCGCTTGGCGACCTCCGGCGGCATGCCGATGCCCTCGTCCGTCACGGTAATCAACACGTATTCGCCGGCCGTCACCTCGGCGTCGGTCCGCTCCACGGTCCGGTTGGACGTTTCGATGACCAGCGACCCGCCGCCAGGCATGGCGTCGCGCGCGTTGGTCGCCAGGCTGACGAGGGTTGTCTGCAGGAAGCCGGGATCGACGATGGTCTGCCACAAGCCTTTGCCGGGCCGGAAACTCAAGGCGACCCCGTGACCGAGAAGGCGTTCCAGCACGCCCGTCATTTCGGCCACAAAGCCGTTGACGTCGAGCAGTCTCGGCATCAAGGGCTGCCGGCGCGAGAAGATCAGCAGATGCCTGATCAGCTCCGCGCCGCGCTCGACGGCCCCCTGGGCCGCCTTCGCATATCGCGCCGTCGAGGGCTCCTCGGGCCTGCGCTCCTGCGACTCCATCAGTTCGAGGTTTCCGCCGATCACCATCAGGAGATTGTTGAGCTCATGCGCCATGCCGCCGGCCATTTCGCCGACCGTCGTCAGCCGCTCCGTCTCGGCCAGCGCCGCATCCTGCTTCCGCTGCTCGGTCACGTCGCGGTAGATCCAGGCCACCGTTGAATAGGGAAGCTTGCCCGCAGCGACCCGCGCCGCGTGCCGGTCGAACACGCGCCCATCCTTCAGCGCCATGTCGGCCAGCCGGGTCTTCGGCGATTCGCCCCTTTGATAGATCCGGGCGATCTCGTCCAGGGCCAGCCGCGGTTCCACGATCTGGTCGGTGAAGGGGCTGACATCGGCGCCGGGCCCCAGCCCCGCTTCGCGGCGCCACTCGAGATAGGCCTCGGACAGGTCCCACATCTCCTTGAAGCGCCGATTCCAGAAGAGATAGTGGCCTTCCGCGTCGGTCACGAGGATGCCGTCGGGCGAGGCCTCGGACGTCGCTTCGAGCAGCGCCCGGAATTCGTCGCGCTTGCGCTCGGCCGCGCGCTGGTCGGTCACATCCTGGATCGTGCCGACCATTTTCAACGGCCGGCCGGCCGCGTCCGAGACGATGTCCGATCTCTCATGGACCACGATCTCCCTGCCGTCCGGACGGATGACGCGGTGTTCGATGCTGTAGGCGATGCCAGTTTGGATCGCGCGCTGCACGGCTTCGCGAATTTTCTCCCTGTCGTCGGGATGCACGGCGCGGAAGAAGGCTTCGTTCGATACCTGGATCTGGTTGGGTTCGTAGCCGAAGATGCGGAAGGTCTCGTCCGACCAACGCAAGGCGTTCCGGCCGAGATCGTCCAGATTGGCCAGGTCCAGCTCCCAACTGCCCAGCTTGGCAATGCGCTGGGCGGCGGCGAGGCTGGCTTGGCTCTCGCGCAGCGACCTGCCCCGCTCGACCAGCTCGGTCACATCGGTGCGAACCACCACGATGCTGCCATCGGGAAGGCGATAGTCCCGCGCCTGGGCCCAGCCTCCGTCG
>DATNJA010000079.1:0-2186 GCA_035604155.1 Candidatus Udaeobacter sp.
CGGGGATGCAAGATGAGAAGCCGTTCGCGGCGCGAGGGATCCTCCTGCAGCCAATCGATGAAGGCGCCCTGCTCGAACCAATAGGGCCGGCTGTTCGGGCAATCCGGCGCCGCGATGGCCTTCAGCGCCGCGGCGCTCCAGGCGCTGTTCCTGATCAGCCACTGCCCCGTGTTGATGGGGGACGCTCCGCTTTCCCAGGTTAGTATCATGTCCTTGTCGGCGCCGCGCCGGATGATCGATTCAAGCCGGGTCGCCGGATTCATCACGAGAGAATCGGCATCGGTCCAGAAGATCCAGTCATGGTCCGGCAGGTGAGCCGCGATCGCGGCAAGCTTGCTGAAGGCCGGCGGCCGGCCGATGTCGAGCCGGTGATCATAGGCGACGAATGCGTAGCCGTGGCGCCTGGCGTAGCTTTCCTTGTTGGCAGCGCCAAGCTTGCCGTATTCGGCGATCTCGTCGGTGTAGAGCGTAACGACGCAGATCTTCAACTGACAATGCCCCGCTCCGGCCGCGCTGGCTCGATTGTAGCTCCTATAGCGGCTACTGTGTCGCCATGGAAGTCTCGCATGAGAGGGACCAGCCGGCATCGAGCTGGTCGGGCGGATGGGCCGCCGCGCCTGGCGAGAAGGAGACGCAAGGCGCCTGGGTCTTGCCGCCAGGCGCGCGCGGCTTCCTGGCCGCGGGCCTCTACAGCTCGGCGTCGACCTGGATGTTTAATCTCGTGGCCCAGATCCTGATAGTTGGCGGCCGGCGCGACCTCAAGACCTTATACATGGACAAGCTGGATGGCGCCGCGGCGGACGTCATCCGGAACGCGCCATGCTTCCTGGCCAAGTCCCACATCCCCAGCCCCGCCCTCGGACCATTGCTCGAATTCAACAGGTTGCCCGTCATCATGACGGTACGGGACCCGCGCGATGCGATCGCCTCCATGATGCTGCGCTGGAACCTCGGGTTCGATCTAGCCTTCCACCGCGTCCGGACCAGCGCGCGGGCGCTGGCGAAACTCGCGGAATATCGGCCGGCGCTGCTGTTCCGCTACGAGGATGGCTTCATGCTCGACAAGCGTTGCGCCGAAACCGTGGCCCGATGGCTCGGCGTCGCGCTGTCGGCGGCCGACCGCAGGGCTTTGCTCGCCGGGCTGACGCCGCAGGCGGTGGAGGCACGCATAGCCGCCTGGCAACGATCGGGGGTTCTGGGCAAGGGAGCACCCGATGTCGAGTACGAGCCAGAGACCCATTGGCATGTGGGCCACATAGGCGACCGGCTGGTCGGCAAGTGGCGGGGAGTACTCACTGCGGCACAGGCCGCCCTGGTCGTCTATGCCACCCGCCCCTTTTGCGAAGCCTTCGGCTACCCGACGGGCGCACCGATCGAGTCCGGTGCGCTGTTGTCGTTCTCCCGGACAGGAACCGGCGCCGGCTATCTGGGCGAAGGGTTTTCCGAGCCCGAGCCCTGGGGAATCTGGACCGACGCGGGCCAGGCGGTCGCCTCCTTCCCTCTCGCTGCGCCGGTGAGACAGGGGCTGAGGCTCGCGCTTGACCTTGTCTGCGCGCCCGGTTCCGGCCGGCCGCCGTCCCCAGGCCTGCCTCACGTCACGCTGAACGGCGAGACGATCGGCGCAATTCGCCCCGGTCGCTGGCTGACCAGACGACACCGCCTGATCTTCGATCGGCGGGATCCTCGCTTGGCGAATGGCGACCGCATCCAGATCGCCTTGACGTCTTCGAGCGCCAGGTCGTCTGCGGCACCGGACGGCGGGCCCGAGGCGCGGCAGGGCAGGCTCGGCCTGGTCCGCCTGCGGCTCGATTACCAATAGCCATTGCGACCGCTTGGTCGGTCGGCCGGGCGCTGGAGTAGGCAGGCAGCGCTAGAGCAATTTCCGCCGAAGTGGGCACCGGTTCGGCGTAGAAAATGCGACCAGACCAAGGAATCTAGAGCATGTTTCGATTCAATCGGATCGCATGCTCTGGGAGCGGCGGCTTCAGGGCCCAGAGTTCGGCGAATTGACGGCGCGGCGGGAGAGCAGCGCCCGAATGCGCCGGCGAATAGCGGAGAGGATTCGTCCCTCGCGGATCGCGGACAGCAGCCTGATGGGCAGCGAGGGAGGCACTCGACTGATCTCGTAGCGCATGACCCTGCCAAGCGAGTAGCCGGTCGTGCCGTCGAGCAGGTAGTCGACGTCG
>DATNJA010000080.1:0-8564 GCA_035604155.1 Candidatus Udaeobacter sp.
ATGCGCTTCATGATGTGCCGCCAGATGGGCGCGCCCAACTCGCCCCAATGGTTCAACACCGGGCTCCATTGGGCCTATGGGATCGACGGACCGGCCCAGGGACATTTCTACGTCGATTACCGGACGGGCAAGCTTACGGAATCCCAATCGGCCTATGAGCATCCCCAGCCCCATGCCTGTTTCATCCAGGGGGTGGCCGACGACCTGGTGAACGAGGGCGGGATCATGGACCTCTGGGTGCGCGAAGCGCGCCTGTTCAAGTACGGCTCGGGCACCGGCTCCAATTTCTCCAAGCTCAGGGGCGACGGCGAGCGGCTTTCGGGCGGCGGGCGTTCCTCGGGCCTGATGAGCTTCCTCAAGATCGGCGACCGGGCGGCGGGCGCGATCAAGTCCGGCGGCACGACGCGCCGGGCGGCCAAGATGGTCACGGTCGACCTGGATCATCCCGACATCGAGGCCTTCATCGACTGGAAGGTGGTCGAGGAGCAGAAGGTGGCGGCCCTCGTCTCCGGCTCGCGCCTGGCCAACCGGCATTTGAACGCCGTCATCCAGGCTTGCCGGATGGGCGACGACGAGGCGCGCTTCGATCCCAAGCAGAACAAGGCGCTGCGCAAGGCATTCCGCGCCGCGCGCGAGGCCGAGATTCCGGAGAACTATATCCGTCGCGTCGTCCAGTTCGCCCAGCAGGGCTACGACCGGATCGATTTCCGCATCTACGACACGGACTGGGATTCCGATGCCTACCTGACCGTCTCGGGCCAGAACTCGAACAACTCGGTGCGCGTGCCCAACAGCTTCATCGAGACGCTTCTGGCCGGCGGCGAATGGAAACTCTTCCGTCGCACCGACGGCAAGGTCGCCAAGACGATCAAGGCGGCCGATCTGTGGGAAAAGATCGGCGAGGCTGCCTGGTCCTGCGCCGATCCGGGCGTCCAGTTCGACAGCACCATCAACGAGTGGCACACCTGCCCGGCGAGCGGGCGGATCAACGCCTCGAATCCCTGCTCCGAATACATGTTCCTCGACGACACGGCCTGCAATCTCGCCTCGCTCAACCTGATGACCTTCCGGGGTGCGGAAGGCCGGTTCGACGTCGAAGGCTATGAGCATGCGGTGAGGCTGTGGACCGTGGTCCTCGAGATCTCCGTGCTCATGGCCCAGTTCCCCTCGAAGGAGATCGCCCAGCTGTCCTACGAGTTCCGCACGCTGGGGCTGGGATACGCCAATATCGGCGGCCTCCTCATGACCCTTGGCCTCAGCTACGACAGCCAGGAGGGCCGGGCCTTTGCCGGCGCGCTGACGGCGATCATGACCGGCGTCTCCTATGCCACCTCGGCGGAGATGGCGGCCGAACTCGGCAGTTTCCCGGGCTACGCCAAGAATCGCGCCCATATGCTCCGGGTCATCCGCAATCACCGGCGGGCCGCCTATGGCATGAAGGAAGGCTATGAGGGCCTGAGCGTGCCGCCCGTGCCCCTCGATGTCGCCCATTGCCCGGACCCCGCCCTTGCGGTGGCTGCCGAGCGCGCCTGGGACGCGGCCCTGGCGCTGGGCGAGCAGCATGGCTTCCGCAATGCCCAGGCAACGGTCATCGCGCCCACCGGCACCATCGGCCTGGTGATGGATTGCGACACCACGGGCATCGAGCCGGATTTCGCGCTGGTCAAGTTCAAGAAGCTCGCCGGCGGCGGCTATTTCAAGATCATCAACCGGATGGTGCCCCTCGCCCTCCAGACTCTTGGCTACGGCCAGGGCCAGATCGAGGAGATCATCCGCTACGCCGTCGGCCATGGCACGCTCGAGGAATCGCCCGGCGTCAACCATGCGGCCCTCAAGGCCCGGGGCTTTACTGCAGCCAATCTCCAGGCGCTCGAGGCCGCCTTGGCTTCGGCCTTCGACATCCGCTTCGCCTTCAACCGCTATACCCTGGGCGAAGAGTTCTGCCTCAAGGGCCTCGGCTTCACCGCCGCCCAGCTCGACGACATCAGCTTCGACATGCTGGCGGCACTGGGCTTCAGCAAGGCGGAAGTGGAAGCCGCCAACACCTATTGCTGCGGCGCCATGACGCTGGAGGGTGCGCCCGGCTTGAATTCCCAGCATCTGCCGATCTTCGACTGCGCCAATCCCTGCGGGCGGATCGGCAAGCGCTTCCTGTCGGTCGACAGCCATATCCGCATGCTGGCGGCGGCCCAACCCTTCATTTCGGGCGCCATTTCCAAGACCATCAATATGCCCAACGTCTCCACGGTTGAGGATTGCAAGAACGCCTACATGCTGTCCTGGAAGCTGGGCCTGAAGGCCAACGCCCTTTACCGGGACGGCTCCAAGCTTTCTCAGCCGCTTTCGGCCGCGGTGCTCGGCGATGACCCGGAGGATATCGAGGCGATCGTCGAGGCAACCCCGGCCGAGCGCGCGCCCATGGTAGTGGAGCGGATCGTCGAGCGGGTCATCGAACGGGTCGTTTCAGCCGGGCGCCGGAGGCTGCCGAACCGGCGCAAGGGTTATACCCAGAAGGCCATCGTCGGCGGCCACAAGGTCTATCTGCGCACCGGCGAATACGAGGACGGGAAGCTGGGCGAGATCTTCATCGACATGCACAAGGAAGGAGCAGCCTTCCGCAGCCTGATGAACAATTTCGCCATCGCGATTTCCATCGGCCTGCAATATGGCGTGCCCCTGGAGGAGTTCGTGGAGGCCTTCACCTTCACCCGCTTCGAGCCCTCGGGCATGGTGGAGGGCAACGACGCCATCAAGATGGCGACCTCGGTCCTCGACTACATCTTCCGAGAAGTCGCCATCAGCTACGTCGGACGCAACGACTTGGCCCATGTCCAGCCGGGCGACCTGCAGCCCGACGCCATGGGCAAGGGCGTCAGCGAAGGCGAGTTCGGCTCGGCCGTAGCCGAGGCCGAGGCGGCGTTCGACGCGGTCAAGCGTTATGCCAGCACCGGCTACGTGCGCAACAGCCTGGTCGTGTTCCACAACCACGGCCACGGCGAAAGCAATGGCCATGGCGGCTCGATGGAAGCCGCGGGTTCGGGCGGGAGCGCGATGGCCGAGGTGAGGGCCTCGGGCCAGGGCTATGTCGCCGCCGCGGCCGGCAACGGCCTCGCGGTCGCCGTCGCCGGTCTCAACGGCCATGGGACCCACGTCGCCGTCGAGGCCCATGTCGCCGCCGCGGTGGATGCCAAGCTGGACAAGATCCGCGAGGCCCGGCTCAAGGGCTACGAGGGCGACAATTGCGGCGAATGCGGAAACTTCACCCTGGTCCGCAACGGCACCTGCCTGAAATGCACGACCTGCGGGGCGACGAGCGGGTGTTCGTAAAACCTCGGCGGGGCGCGATCACATAACCGGCCGCTTGGCTGCGGAAAGGCCGGATTCGCCTGCAAGGCGGGTCCGGCCTTCGCTTTGGTTAGCGCCGCACCGACGGTAACGAGACGAGACAGCACGCCCGCTTCCGGCTATGGTGCCGGCCGTAAAATTCCACCTCTTTCGACGGGAGCGCGCCATGGCCGGACGGATTGACAAGCTGCTGGCGGAGAAGAAGATCGAGCTGCCCCGGGCGGCGGCACCGGTCGCCAACTATGTGCCGGTGGTGATGGGCGGCAATCTCGCCTTCGTCTCCGGCCAGGTGACGGTCTGGAACGGAGAATTCCGCTTCATCGGCAAGCTCGGCAAGGAGTTCGACATCGAGCAGGGCCAGCAGGCGGCGCGGATTTGCGGCCTCAATGTGCTGGCCCAGCTGAAGGCGGCCCTCAACGGCGATCTCGACCGGGTGAAGCGCTGCGTCAGGCTTGGCGTCTTCGTCAATTCGGTCGACGACTTCACCGATCAGCCGAAGGTCGCCAATGGCGTCTCCGACCTCATGGTCGAGGTTTTCGGCGATGCCGGCAAGCATGCCCGCGCCGCCCTGGGCAGCAACGTTCTGCCGCTCAACGTCGCGGTCGAAGTCGAGGCGGTGTTCGAGATCGCCTGAGGCCCCGGTTCGCCCAGGGCTCACCCAGGGTTCACCCCGGGTTCACGACGTCGAGAACTTGCAGTCCTCGAGTGCATCGGGGCTGAGTGCCGGCATCTGGGAAGGATCCGGGAGCGGGCCGTCTCCGGGCCCTTCCTCGAGCTTGCGCTTCATGGCGTTTTCGAAATTCTGCACGCCTTCCGCCTGCAAGAAATCCCTGCTCTCCTGGTTGAGCAAGCCGGGATTTTGAGCCAGATCGATGGCATCCTGCCACTGATGCCGGGCTGGGCCGGCGAGGCCGGCATGCCAGAGGGCGTCGCCGAGATGGGATCGGATTTCCGGCGCGTCCGGCCATAGCGAGGCCGCGCGACACAGCGGCGGCAGGGAATCGGCGAATCGTTTCTGGCGGTAGTAGATCCAGCCGAGCGTGTCCTGATAGGGCGCGCTCTTCGGATCGGCCTTGACCGCCTCCGTTGCGTAGGCGAGCGCGTCGTCCAGCCGCTCGCCAGTCTGGGCCCAATCATAGGCGATATTGTTACGGGCATTGATCGTGCCCATCATGGCAGCCTTGTCGTACCAAAGCCGGGCCTGAGCCCGGTCCTTCGGCACGCCGAGCCCGAAGTCGTAGGCGTAGCCCAGGGAATCCTCCGCGTCGAGGTTCCCCTGCTCCGCCGATTTGCGATACCAGGCCGCCGCCGCCGCGTCATCGCGCGGGCCCGTGTCGCCCTCGCTGTTGAGGACGCCCATCAGGTATTGGGCGTCGGAATCCCCGCGCTCGGCTCCGGGCTTCGCGAGCTCTTCGGCCTTGGCAAAGTCGCCGCGATAGTAGGCCTGCCAAGCCTCGAAGGTGTCGGCCAAGGCCGGCGCCGACGCGGCGAGGAAGACGGCGAGGACTAGCCAGACTGTGCGATTGTTCAGCATCTCACCGACATCATATTAGCATAGCCGCGCGGCACGCCGCCCCTTGCAGCAGCAGTGGCCTCGTATGAAGTTAGACCCATGCCCGATGGAAGCGATGAACTGCACCTGAAGCTGGCCGAAGGTGTCGCGTCCATCGACGCCTCGGCCTGGGATGCCTGCGCTGGCGATGACAATCCTTTCGTGGGCCACACCTTCCTCGCGGCCCTCGAAGAGAGCGGTGCGGTAGGCCAGGGGACGGGCTGGCTTTCCCATCCGCTGCTGCTCGAGGCAGCCGATGGAATGCTGCTGGGAGCGGTGCCGCTTTATATAAAGAGTCATTCCTACGGCGAATACGTCTTCGACCAGGGCTGGGCCGACGCCTATGAGCGGGCCGGCGGCAGCTACTACCCCAAGCTCCTGGCGGCGGTGCCCTTCACGCCGGTGCCGGGCCCGCGGCTTCTGGTGAGACCAGGACCCGAGCTGCGGGAAAACCGCCGGCATCTGGCCGAAGGATTGCTGGCGGCGGTCGGCCAACTCGGCGTCTCCTCGCTTCACGTAAATTTTACTGTGCCGGAGGATGGCGTGGCTCTCGCGGAGGCGGGCTTCATGTGCCGGGTTGCCACCCAATTCCATTGGCAGAATGCCGGTTACGGCAGCTTCGAGGATTTCCTCGGCCAGCTTGCCTCGCGCAAGCGCAAAATGATCCGCAAGGAGCGTGAAGCGGCGACGCGGCACGGCCTCAGGCTTTTCCGCCTGACCGGCGACGACATCAAGCCTGCCCATTGGGATAGCTTCTTTCGCTTCTACATCGACACCAGCGAGCGCAAGTGGGGCGGGGCCTATCTGACACAAGCCTTCTTCCACCGGATTGGCGAGACCATGGCCGATCGGATCCTGCTGGTGCTGGCAGAACATGACGGCGAGCCGGTCGCGGGCGCCCTCAACCTGATCGGCCGCGATGCCCTCTACGGGCGGAACTGGGGCTCCGACGGCGCCTTCCGCTTCCTGCATTTCGAGGCCTGTTACTACCAGGCGATCGAATTCGCCATCGAGCGCGGACTGAAGCGGGTCGAGGCCGGCGCTCAAGGGGAGCACAAGATCGCGCGCGGCTATCTGCCGGTGGAAACCGAGAGCTTTCACCATGTAGCCGACAAGCGCTTCGCCGCCGCCGTGGCCGACTTCCTGAAGCGCGAGCGCCGCGCGGTCGAAGCCGAACGCGCGGCTCTCGCCGAATACTCGCCCTTCAGACGGGAAGACGGCTGAGGGCCGTCAACTCTCGACCAAAGCCGGCAGTTTCGGTTCGGGCTGAGGCGCCGGTGGCGTCGGATAGGTGAAGCGGAGCTTGTCCTCTGCCACCTCGACCCGCACGATGCCGCCCTTCTCCAGCTTGCCGAACAGCAGCTCCTCGGCCAGCGGTTTCTTGATGTACTCCTGGATCACCCGGGCGAGCGGTCGGGCACCATAGAGCGGATCGTAGCCCTTGCGGGCGAGCCAGGCCCTGGCTTCGTCGGTGAGCTCGATGGTGACCTGCCGGTCGGCAAGCTGGGCCTCGAGCTGCATGATGAACTTGTCAACCACCTTGGCCACGATTTCCGGCGACAGGCTGGCGAAACCGATGACGGCGTCGAGCCGGTTGCGGAACTCGGGCGAGAACATCTTGTCGATCGCCTCGGCATCCTCGCCCACCCGCCCTTCGCGCCCGAAACCCATGGCGGGCTTCGCCATTTCGGAGGCGCCGGCATTGGTGGTCATGATCAGGATGACGTTGCGGAAGTCGACCGACTTGCCGTTGTGGTCGGTGAGCTTGCCGTGGTCCATGACCTGGAGCAGCACGTTGAACAGGTCGGGATGGGCCTTCTCGATTTCGTCCAGAAGCAGCACGGCATGGGGATGCTGGTCGATGGCATCGGTCAGAAGTCCGCCCTGGTCGAAGCCGACATAGCCCGGCGGGGCGCCCAGCAGGCGCGACACGGTGTGGCGCTCCATGTATTCCGACATGTCGAAGCGGATGAGCTCGATGCCCAGGCTGCGCGCGAGCTGGCGGGCGACTTCCGTCTTGCCCACGCCCGTGGGGCCGGAGAAGACATAGGCGCCGATGGGCTTCTCGGGCTCGCGCAGGCCGGCCCGGGCCAGCTTGATGGCCGAGGCCAGGGCGTCGATGGCCTTTTCCTGGCCGAAGACCATGGTCTTCAGGTCGCGGTCGAGGTTCTGCAGGGCCAGGCGGTCATCGCGGCTGACGCTCTTCGGCGGAATCCGGGCAATCTTGGCCACCACCGCTTCCACGTCCTTGACCGTGATCGTCTTGCGCCGCTTGCCCTCGGGCAGCAGCATCTGGGCCGCACCCACCTCGTCGATCACGTCGATGGCCTTGTCGGGCAGCTTGCGATCGTTGATGTAGCGCTGGGCCAGCTCGACCGAGGCGCGGATCGCCTCCGCCGTGTAGCGCACGTTGTGATGCTTCTCGTAATAGGGCTTGAGGCCGCGCAGGATCTTGACCGAGTCTTCGAGGGTCGGCTCGTTGACGTCGATCTTCTGGAAGCGGCGCACCAGCGCCCGGTCCTTCTCGAAATAGTTCCGGTATTCCTTGTAGGTGGTCGAGCCGATGCAGCGGATGACCCCGCCGGCAAGGGCCGGCTTCAACAGGTTGGACGCGTCCATGGAACCGCCGCTGGTGGCGCCGGCGCCGATGACCGTGTGGATCTCGTCGATGAACAGGATCGCGTGGGGCATCTTGTCGAGTTCGCCGATCACCGCCTTCAGCCGCTCCTCGAAATCGCCGCGATAGCGGGTGCCGGCCAAGAGCGCGCCCATGTCGAGGCTATAGATGACGCAGCCTTTCAGCACCTCCGGCACGTCGCCGGTGACGATGCGCCGGGCCAACCCCTCCGCGATGGCGGTCTTGCCCACTCCGGGCTCGCCGACATAGAGGGGGTTGTTCTTGGTCCGCCGGCAGAGGATCTGGATCGTGCGCTCGACCTCGGCCTCGCGGCCGATGAGCGGGTCGATCTTGCCCTGGGAGGCCTTGCGGTTGAGGTCGACGCAATAGGAATCCAGCGCCTCGCTGCCGCCCTTGGCCGCCTTCTCGTTCGCCTCCGGCTCGGCGCCGTGGACACGCCGGCCCTCGGACCGGCCATGGGCCTTGGCGATGCCGTGACTGATGTAATTGACCGCGTCCAGGCGCGACATCTCCTGCTCCTGCAGGAAATAGACGGCATGGCTTTCCCGCTCGGAGAAGATGGCGACCAGGATATTGGCGCCGGTCACCTCCTCGCGGCCCGACGACTGGACGTGGATCGCCGCGCGCTGCAGGACGCGCTGGAAACCGGCCGTAGGCTTGGCTTCGCCGCCATGGCTCGAGACCAGGTTGCCGAGCTGGCTGTCGATGTACTCGACGAGGTCCCGGCGAAGCCGGTCGATGTCCACGCTGCAGGCCCGCATGACGGCGATGGCGTCCGCATCCTCGGTCAGCGCCAGCAGGAGATGCTCGAGCGTCGCGAAGTCGTGCCGGCGCTCGTTCGCGTAGGCGAGCGCGCGGTGCAGCGTCTTCTCGAGGTTGGGCGACAGCATCGACTACTCCTTCTCCATCGTGCATTGCAGCGGGTGCTGGTGACGCCGGGAGAAATCGACCACCTGGGTCACCTTCGATTCCGCGACTTCGTAGGTGTAGACGCCGCAAACCCCGACGCCCCGCCGGTGGACATGCAGC
>DATNJA010000081.1:0-17888 GCA_035604155.1 Candidatus Udaeobacter sp.
TGTCGATGTCGACGCCGGCGTTCTTGCAGGCGACCGGGAACAGCGTATTGACGCCGGCGCCCGCCGTGGTCAGCACCTTCTTGCCTTCGAGATCCTTGAAGGTTTTGATGCCGGAATCGGGATTGACGATGACCGCATCGGTGCCAGTCGCGTCGATGGTGGCGACCGAAATGACCGGCGCGCCTTGGGCAGCGAGCTTCATCATGGTGACGGCCGAGCAGTAGGCGAAGGTCGAATCCTTGTTGGCGACCAGGCGCGTTGTGGCGCCCGATCCGTCGCCCTGCTTGACGACGACATCCAGGTTGTCCTGGGCGTAATAACCCTTGTCGATGCCGAGGAAGAAGATGCCGTGGGAGCCATAGAAGAGCCAGTTGGTGCGGAAAATGACCTTGTCCGCGGCCAGCGCCGACGCCAGCGGCATGGCCGAGGCGAACGCCGCGCCCGCACCCAGCGCCATCGCCTGGCGACGGGTCAACCCGAGCGCATTTCGATTCGACTTAGACATTCTTGGATCCTCCTTGCTTGTGTCTTCTGTCCTTGATGGACGCTTGTTGTTGAAAGCCCCGCCGACTCACTTCGAAATCACCCGCGGCACGCCGGTCTCGACCAGCATTTTTCGGGTCCGCTCACGGTAGATCGACCTGATGTCCCGGGTGGGCGGCCGGCAGCGGCTGGAATCGAGGCCGACCAGCTCCATGCAGAGCTTGTCGAGATAGCCGTCGCCGCTGGTGAAGGTTTTCTCGATCTCGACCCAAAGCTTGTAGAAGGGCATGGCCTCGGCGACGAGGGAGCGCTGCACCGCTGTGTGCCGTCCCGCCTTCAGGTCGTCGATCAGGCGAATGCCCCACTCGGGCCAGTAGTTGCACAGATGCACCTCGAAGGCCCGCGCCCCCAGCATGTGGCTGGAAGCGAACATGAGATGGTTGTCGATGATGCAAAGCCGGTCCTTGAAATGGACGATGACGTCCTCGAACTCCATGGCGTCGGTGCGCGGGGTCGCCCATTTCAGGCCGACGACGTTGGGGATTCTCGCCAACCTCTCGACCAGGCCGAGGGAAACCGCCGCACTGGTCCAGAAGGTGTTGTAAATGATGATCCCGATGTCGGCGGCCTCGGCCGCCGCAGCCACATATTCGAAGAAATCCTCCTCGGTATGGGCGAAGTAGAAGGGGCAGGAGACCTGGATGTACTCCGCGCCCAGCTTGGCCGCCGCCTTGGCCAGGCGCTTCAGCTCCATCGTGCTCGTGGTCTGGGCCCCCATGGCGACGGGAAGCCGGCCGTCGGACTCCGCCACCACCGCCTCGGCGACCCGGACCCGCTCCTCGAAGGTCATGGTGGAGAAGTCGCCGGCGGCACCGCCCGCCAGAAGCGTGCCGTAGGCCTCGGTAATGCCGTTGTCGAGGAGGAATCGAACGTTGCGCCGGGTCGCTGCCAGGTCGACCTCGAGGTCGGGATCCCGGAACATGGTCGGCACAGTGATGTAGCAGCCCTCGAGCCGGCGCTTGGCTTTTTCGAAATCCATCTGGCCCCCGGTGAAACCAGCCGGATTATTCCTTCCGGGCGGCCGGACAGGATTGACTTCCTTACCCGAAAACTTGACGATTTCTCCCAAGGCGTCCTTGAAGACCGCGAGGCGTGGCGATGCGAAGACCGGCTTCCCAAGCGAGCGAGCTGCGCCCGGCCGCCGAGACCGAGGTGGTGCGCTACGGCTTTCTCCTGCTGCCCGAGTTTCCCATCTACGCCCTCATTCCGGCGATCGAGGCCCTGCGGATCGCCAACCAGAACCGCGGTCGCAAGCTCTATAGCTGGCACTTGTTCTCGCCCGACGGGCGACCCATCAAGTGCGGCAACGGCATGTCGGTGCCGGTGGAAGCCGCCATGGCCGACGTCCCCTGGTTTCCCACCATGTTCATCTGCGCCGGCAACCATCCCATGCAATATGGGACCAAGCGGGTCTTGAGCTGGCTGCGCCGGCTGGCGCGCCATGGCGCCATGCTGGGCGCGATCGACACCGGCGCCTTCGCGCTCGCCAAGGCGGGACTGCTGGAAGGCTATCAGGTGACGCTGCACTGGGAGGCGCTGGCCATGTTTCGCGATCAGTATCCCCAGATCGCCGCCAGCGAGCAGCTCTACGTCATCGACCGCGACCGCATCACCTGCGCCGGCGGCCATGCGACCCTGGACCTGATGCTGCATCTGATCGCCCGGCGCCATGGACCTGCACTGGCCCAAATCGTCGCCAACGGGTTCGTCGCCCAGCGGATGCGCCGGGACGTCGAGCCCCAGCGGCTTTCGGCCCGGCATATCTCCGGCGACAGCCGGGCACCCTTCACCCGGATCCTCCATGCCATGGAGGAGCACATCGAGAGCCCGCTCTCGGCCGGCGAGCTGGCCCGGCGCGCCGGCGTCTCGGTCCGGGCGCTCGGCCGCATCCTCAGCGACCGGGTTGGCGAATCGCCGATGCGCTACTACCTCAAGGTCCGCCTCCAGGCCGCGCGCAATTCGTTGTTCTACAGCGACATCCCGATCCAGGGCATCGCCGCCTCCACCGGCTTCTCCTGCCCAGAGGTCTTTTCCCGCAGCTTCCGAGCCCATTTCGGCGTCTCGCCCCGGGAATTCCGACAGCAATTCACTCGCGAGCAGCTTCGCCGGTTCAGGCCGGAACTGGAACCCGAACTCGGTGCCTGAATTGGCGGCGGGGCCGGCGAGGCAAAACGGGGCAACCGGGACCTTGGCGGACCACCCGCCAAGGTCCCGGGCCGCGGAGGGCTGCCGGTGCGGCGCGACCCCGCCGATCGGGGGCGGCCGGGGTCTCGCCGCGGGCCGTGAACGGCAGCGCCGGCGGCATGCCATACAAAGCCGGAGCTTGGATCCGACCTGGCCTTGCGCCGCTGCACCCGATCGTCCCTCGGCGGGCAGAAGCGCTGGTTCTGAAACTCACGGGTGAGGCAGGGGAATCCTGCGCCGGATTCCACGGGCGATCGCGCTCCAGGCAGGTGCTTGCGTTCGGGCCAACCGGCCGCCATCCTTCGCTCCGATCGGCAACCCTCGAAGGATGGTTCCTTGCCGCCGCGCGTTGGGCTTTTCCATCCTATTGTCCGGCTGGAGCATTTTCCGCCGAAGTGGGCACCGGTTCGGCGCAGAAAATGCAACCAGACCAAGGAATCTAGAGCATGGTCCGATTGAATCCGATCGGACCATCTCTAGCGCTGGATAGCCGGACATGAACCGGAAGGAGAGACGATCCGCCGCTGCGCAGGGCCGGCGCGGCATCGGCGAGCCGCCGACCGACATGCCGACACGGTCTTCGCACGGGACCGCAGAACAGTTTGCCGCCGCGCTGCGGCACCATCAGCTCGGCAGGCTATCCGAGGCCGAGAGGCTTTACCGGCAGATCCTCGCGGTCGATCCCGGCCACGCCCAGAGCATGCATCTTCTCGGTGTCATCGCTCACCAATCCGGCCGTAATGACGTCGCGGTAGACCTCATCGAGAAGGCGATTTCGTTGAACGGCCGCGTCCCGGATTTCCACAGCAATCTGGGAGGCATCCTCAAGGATCAGGGCAGGCTGACCGAGGCCGTGGCGTGCTATCGGCGGGCACTGGCGTTGAAGCCGGACTTCGCCGAGGTGCACAACAATCTGGGCACCGCGCTCAAGGATCAAGGCAAGCTGGCCGAGGCAGCGACGTGTTACGAGCGGACGCTGGCGCTGAAGCCGGACTATGCCCAGGCTCACAACAATCTGGGCAGAGTTCGCAGAGAGCAGGGGAAGCTGGCCGAGGCCGTGGCTTGTCACGAGCGAGCCTTGGCGCTGAAGCCGGACTTCACGGAAGCCTATGGCAATCTGGGCAATGCGCTCCAGGAGCAAGGCAAGCTGGCCGAGGCCGTGGCGTGTTACGAACGTGCGCTCGCGTTGAATCCGAAGCTGGCCGAGGCCCACGACAATCTCGGCAATGCCTTGAGGGAGCAAGGAAAGCTGGCCGAGGCCATGGCATGTCACGTACGTGCGCTCGAGTTGAAGCCAAGCCTCGCCGCGGCGCAAAACAACCTCGGCAATGCCTTCAAGGAACAAGGCAAGCTGACAGAGGCGACCGCTTGCTACGAGCGGGCGTTGGCGATCAAGCCGGATTTCGCCGAGGCGCACAACAATCTGGGCAACGCCCTCAAGGAGCAGGGCAGGCTCGACCAAGCCGCAGCCTGTTACGAGAGGGCACTCGCGCTGAAACCGAGTCTCGCCGCTGGCCACAACAACCTTGGCGGCGTCTTCAAGGAGCAGGGCAGGCTGGTCGAAGCCGTGGCGTGCTACGAGCGGGCCCTGGCATTGAAGCCGGGCTTCGCCGAGGCGCACAGCAATCTGGGCGGTGCGCTCCAGCAGCAAGGCAAACTGGCCGAGGCCATGGCTTGCTACGAGCGGGCGCTGGCGCTGAAGCCGGATTTCGCCGAGGCGAGATTCGCCTTGTGCATGGCCCCATTGCCCATCGTCTATGGCGACGAGGCGGAGATCGAAAGCCGCCGTGCCACCTATCAAGAGAATCTGCAAGCTTTATCGGACCATGCCGATCGGCAGGGAACGCTGCGCGGGCTGGCCCGGGGCGTGGGAACGAGCCAGCCGTTCTATCTCGCCTATCAAGGTTACAACGACAGGGAATGCCAGATTCGCTATGGGTCGCTCATATGCCGGATCATGGCCGACTGCTATGCCCCGGCGGTCTTGCCCGGGCCGCCGGAACCGCAGGAGCCGGTCCGCGTCGGCATCGTCAGCGGGTTCTTTCGGCAGCACTCCAACTGGAAAGTCCCGATCAAGGGCTGGCTCGCTCGGTTGGATCGTCGGAAGTTCCGGATATTCGGCTATCACACCGGGATCAAAACAGATGGCGAGACCAGGGTCGCCGCGGCCATGTGCGATCGGTTCGTCCAAGGTCCCTTGTCAGGCGATCGCTGGCGGCAAGAGATCTTGCGCGATGCGCCCCATGTGCTGATCTATCCGGAAATCGGCATGGACCCGGTTTCGGCCCGGCTGGCCGCACAACGCCTGGCTCCCCTGCAATGCAATTCCTGGGGACATCCGGAAACCAGCGGATATCCGACGCTGGACTGCTTCCTCAGCAGTGCGCTGATGGAACCGCCCGACGGCCAGGAACACTACAGTGAACGTCTCGTCAGGCTGCCGAATCTGTCCATTTATTATGAACCGCTCGACGTTCAAGGGAACGCGATCGGCCGGTCGGAGCTTGGGTTGCGCCCGGCGGCCCCGGTCTATTGGTGCGGCCAGTCGCTATACAAGTATCTGCCTCAGTTCGATCAGATTTTCCCGCGCATTGCTCGCGAAGTCGGCGATTGCCAATTTGCCTTCATCGAGTATTCCGGGAACGAACACGTCAACAATGTTTTCCAGGGTCGATTGGCCCGGGCCTTCGCCGCGTTCGGCCTCAATGCCGCGGAACATTGCGTCGTCTTGCCGGAGCTCGATCAGAACCGCTTCGTTGCGGCCATCGGGAAGAGCGACATCGTCCTCGACAGCATCGGCTGGTCCGGCTGCAATTCGACCTTGGAGACACTGGCTCACGATCTGCCCATCGTGACCATGGCAGGACCGCTCATGCGTGGGCGCCACAGCATGGCGATCCTGCAGATGATGGGCGTGACCGAGACAATAGCCGAGACGATCGACGGCTATGTCGCCACCGCCGTTCGCCTGGCTCAGGACACGGCGTGGCGCAAGACGATCGGGAGCAAGATCTCGGAAAACAAACACAAGATCTATCGGGATCGAGCCTGCATTTCGGCTTTGGAGGAGTTCTTGGACCGGGAAGCGCGGCTGTTGGGCCGGGCATAGGTCGCGCCGACAGCCCGCGGATCGACCCGGTGCTTGCATTCGGGCCTACCGGCCGCCATCCTCCGCGCGAACCGGCAACCCTCAAAGGATGGCTCCTTGCCGCTGCGCGTCGGGCTTTTCGTCACCTGCCTCGTCGATCTTTTCCGCCCGACCGTCGGGCTCGCCGCCGCCAAGCTGCTGGAGGACGCGGGCTGCATCGTCGAGGCGCCGCGGGCTCAGACCTGCTGCGGGCAACCTGCCTACAATTCCGGCGATCGCCGGACGGCGGAGGCCATCGCCCGCCAGGTGGTCGACCTGTTCGAAGATTTCGACCATGTGGTGGCGCCTAGCGGGTCCTGCGCCGGCATGCTCAGGGCTCACTACCCGGCGCTGCTGGCCGATGACCCGGCCTATGCCGATCGGGCGAAGGATCTGGCGGCCAAGAGCCATGAGCTGACCAGCTTCCTGGTCGACGTGCTGAAGCTGGACCGGGTCCGGGCCCGGTTTCCTGCGACGGTCACTTATCACGATTCCTGCTCGGGCCTGCGAGAACTCGGCGTGAAGGCGCAACCGCGCCGGCTGCTCGCCAGCGTGGAGGGCCTCGACCTTCGCGAGCTGCCGGGGGCAGAGATCTGTTGCGGCTTCGGCGGCACCTTCTGCATCAAATATCCCGAGATCTCCGACCGGCTGGTGAGCGAGAAGTCGGCGGACATCGAGGCGACCGGTGCTGCGACCCTTCTCGCCGGCGACCTCGGCTGCCTGCTCAACATGGCGGGCAAGCTCGGGCGTCGCGAAGCCAGGGTGAAGGCGCGCCATGTTGCCGAGGTGCTGGCCGGCATGACCGAAGGCCCGGCCATCGGCGAGGGGCGGGAGGACTGATGGAGGGCTCTTCACCCCTCGAGTTCCGCCAGCGGGCCAGCCTGGCGCTCGCCGACGCCGATCTCCAGAAGGCGCTCGGCGGGATGGAGGATACCTTCGTCGCCCATCGGGCCAAGACCGTGGCGCGCCTGCCGGAGTTCGAGGCCCTCAGGGACGCCGCCAAGGCCGTGAAGGATCACGCGCTTGCCAACCTCGATTTCTACCTCGAACGCTTCGCCGACAATGTGGAAGCCGCGGGCGGCAAGGTCCACTGGTGCGCCGATGCCGAGGCGGCGCGGGCCGCGATCCTCGCCATCTGCCGAAGCGTCCAGGCGAGAACCGTCACCAAGGGCAAGACCATGGTCGGCGAGGAGATCGCCATCAACGAGCATCTCGCCGCCAACGGCATCGAACCGGTGGAAACCGATCTCGGCGAATACATCATCCAGCTGCGCCACGAGACGCCAAGCCACATCATCGCGCCTGCCATTCACCTGACCGTCGAGCAGGTGAGCGATACTTTTCGCAAGGCCCATACCGATCTCGATCCCGCGCGGTCCTTGAGCGAGCCGGCCGACATGCTGGCCGAAGCCAGGGCCAAACTGCGCCAGCGCTTCCTCGCCGCCGACGTCGGCATCACCGGGGCGAATTTCCTGATCGCCGAGACGGGCAGCACCGTCATCGTCACCAACGAGGGCAACGGCGATCTCACGCAGACTTTGCCGCGAATTCACATCGTGCTGGCGAGCATCGAGAAGATCGTGCCGACCCTGAACGACGCCTCGACGATCCTGCGCGTGCTCGCGCGCTCGGCGACGGGACAGGAGATGTCGGTCTATACGACCTTCTCCACCGGCCCCAGAAGGCCGGAGGATCTGGACGGACCGGAAGAATTCCACGTCGTGCTGCTGGATAACGGCCGCAGCGCCATGCTCGGCACCGAGTTTGAGGCCATGCTTCGCTGCATCCGCTGCGGCGCCTGCCTCGATCATTGCCCCGTCTATATGAAGGTCGGCGGCCACGCCTATGGCTGGGTCTATTCAGGCCCCATGGGCGCGGTACTGACGCCGGGCCTCATCGGCATCGAAAAGTCGATGCCGCTGCCCGAGGCCTCGACCTTCTGCGGGCGCTGCGAGAGCGTCTGCCCGATGCGCATTCCCCTGCCCAAGATGATGCGCCATTGGCGCGAACGCGAATTCGAACGGCACCTCTCGCCGGCGAACTATCGCGCCGGCATCTTCGTGTGGGGCTTCTTCGCCCGACGGCCGCGGCTCTACCGCCTGGCCAGCGGGATCGCGGCGCGGCTGCTTGGGCGGCTGGGGCGCAGGCGTGGGTTCTTCCGTTCCCTGCCGCTCGCCGGCGGCTGGACCCGCGGACGCAATATGCCGGCACCGGAGGGCGCCAGTTTCCACGAGCTTTGGGCGGCGCGACGGCGATGAGCCGCGAGACGGTCCTGGAGAACATCCGCCGGTCCCTGAAACGCCAGCGGCCGGCCGACCCGCCGGCGCTGGAAGCGCGCCTCGCCTCGCCGCCGGAAGGGCCGATCCCCGCCCGTGGCCGGATCCCGCGCCGCGCGCGCATCGAGCTTTTCCTCGACATGGCCCGCCGGGCGGCGGCGACGGTGGTACGGGTAGACAACCTCGGCGAGGTGCCGGGCGCGGTGGCGGAGTATCTCGCTGGCGAGAATCTCCCGGCCCGTCTCAAGCTCGCTCCGGATCCCCGGCTTCAGGGGCTGCCCTGGGGCAATCGCCCCCTCATCGAAATCAGCGCCGGCCGCAGCCATGGCGACGACGCGGTGTCCCTGTGCCATGCCGAGGCCGGGATCGCCGAAACCGGCACGCTGATGCTGGCCTCGGGGCCAGAGAGCCCGACGACCCTCAACTTCCTGCCGGACACGGAGATCGTGCTGTTGCCCGCCGATGCCGTGGTCGGCGGCATGGAAGAGGCCTGGCGCATCCTGCGCGGCCGGTTTCCGGGACAGTCACTTCCGCGCACGGTCAATCTCGTCACCGGCCCCTCGCGCAGTGCCGATATCGGCTTGAAACTGCAGCTCGGCGCCCATGGTCCCCGGCGCCTGCATATCCTGGTGGTCGGCGAGTGACCAAATCCGGCCTGGCGCCACGGATCGCGATCGCGCAGGAAGACCCCGCTCAGCCGGCAATTCTAACACTCATCCGCGCCGCCGATGCCTATCTCGAAGGGCTATACCCGCCGGAAGAGAACTACCTCCTCGACATCGCCCAGCTTCAGGAGCCGAACGTCACGTTCCTGGTGGCGCGCCTCGAAGGCGAGGCGGTCGGTTGCGGCGCCCTGGTCCGCTACGCCGGCTATGGCGAGGTCAAGCGCATGTTCGTGGACCCCGACCGGCGCGGCCTCGGCATCGGCCGGCGACTGATCCGGCAGCTGGAGCAGGTTGCCGCCGCCGCGAAGCTCAAGCTGCTGCGGCTCGAGACCGGCACGCGTCAGCCCGAGGCCCTTGGTCTCTACCGCGCCATCGGCTATGTCGAGCGCGGGCCCTTCGGCGACTATCGCGCCGGCGAATTCAGCCTGTTCATGGAAAAGCGCCTGGGGAAGACGGAGTGAGCTGAGCCTGCGTCACGCTACCAGTAGCGGACGGGCCCGGTATCCACATGGACGAAGTTGGATGCGGGATACATCCCGACGCCGCCCCGGGCGAGATCCTTCGCCGCCCGGCGCAGATCTGCGAGCCGCACGTCGGCGACGCGGATGTCGATGGCCATCGCCTTCATGTGATAGCTGTGCTTCGCAACGCCCGTACTCTCCGAACGCAGCATGGAATTGGTCGCCGGCGTCCGATACGCGGAGATGATCTGGAAGGGCTCCCGGCTGTCGAGCCTGCCATGCAGGTCGGTGAGCAGGTCGAGGAGCGGACGGTTGATCGGGACAACGGTATTGCTCACGAAGTCGCGCAGGATGTGGTCGATAGCCGCTAAGCCGTCGGGCAAGAAGCTGCCGCCTTCCCAATAGGTCGCCTTCAGGGTCTCTCCGGTGTGGGTGTGGAGGAAGGAGAGGCTGCGCGGCGTCTCAAGCGCCGCCCGTGCCGCAGGCGAGAGCAAGCCGCCGGCCACGGCAAGCCCGAATCCGAGGAAGTAACGGCGGCTGCTTTGCATTCTCAGACACCCATTCCACCCAAACCGACCGAGGCAACATGCCACAGGGAGTCCTGATGTCAACTTCGATCGAGTCCGTCTAGGCGGCTTCGCCCGCCGTGGCCACCCCGAGGGTCACGGGTCCTGTGTCCTCCATGCTCCGCTTCGAGCCTTCGATGAAGAAGAACGCAGCTATCGCCGCGATCGCGCAGCTGAGCGAAATGTACAGGGCGGGGGCGAGGCTGTAGCCGGTCTGATCGATGAGCCAGGTGGCGACCATGGGTGCAGTGCCGCCGGCCACCCCCACCGTCATGTTGTAGGCCGTGGACACCGCCGAGCAGCGCACGGATTTGGGAAAAATCTCGCAGATGGCGGAAGGGAGCACGCCGCCATAGGCACCGAGCGCGACGGCGATGCCGAGCTGGCCGAGGAACACGGCCCAGGTATCGCCCGATTGCATCGCCGCCATCAGCGGCCAAGCGAACAGCGCGAGGCCGACCGACGCCGCAAGCAGGATCGGCCTTCGTCCGATCCGATCGGAAAGCCATGCCGCGGCGAGGACCGCCGCCAGCATGACGGCCATATTGAGGGTGTTGATCTGCAGCGCTACCCCCGGTTCCACATTCGCGTAACGCCGGAGCCAGGTCGTGACGTAAACGAAGCTCAAGTAGAAGGGGACGGCATTGACCAGGCTGAGGCCGAGTACCGTCAGCATCTCGCGCCGGTGTCCCGCGATCGCGTTGGCAAGCGGGAAGCCGCGGCTGGCCGCGGGCTTGTCGAAATCCATGCGCCGGCGAAGGACGAAGCCGACGCCGCCCACGACGACGCCAAAGAGAAACGGCAACCGCCAGCCCCAGCTCACGACCTGGTCCATGGCAAGTCCATTCAGCACCGCCGCGCCCACGGCCGAGCCGAGGAGGATGCCGGCAATGGCCCCGAAGGGCGCCCAGGCGCTGGCAAGGCCCCGCCCGCCCGGCAGCGCCGTCTCGGCCAGGAAGACGGCCGAGGCGGTGTACTCGCCGCCGACCGCGAGGCCCTGGAACAGGCGGAACACCACCATCAGCAACGGCGCCGCGAAGCCGATCGCGGCATAGCTCGGCAAAAGCCCGATGCCGAGGGTTGGAATCGCCATGGCCACTACCGACCACAGGAGCGCGGGGCCGCGCCCGACCCGGTCGCCGACGTAGCCGAAGAGGACGGCGCCGACGGGACGCATCAGGAATCCGACGGCGAAGACCCCATAGGTGACCAGCAGGGTCGCCATCTTGTTGTCGGCCGGGAAATAAAGACTGCCGATGGTCCGCGCGAAATAGCCGTAGATGGCGAAATCGTACCATTCCATCACGTTGCCGGCGATGCCCGCCACGATGACGCGCCGGCGCTGGTGGTGCTCGCGATGCGCTTCCATTGCTCCCCCCGATGTCCCGGCGCAAGCATAGCCAAGGCCGAGCGGAGGGACAAACGCGATGCAGGCAAAGACAGATGCGTGAGCCTGGCATATGCGGCCGCCTGGGGCTTTCCTTTGCCGGCGGGCGTGATAAACCTAGCCCCCGCTTCTCAACCAGCACGGCACGCCTTCCTTGCCCCTCTTCCTTGGCCTCGATACCGGCGGCACCTATACCGACGCGGTGCTGTTCGATCCGGCGAAGGGCGTGCTCGCTTCGGCCAAGTCGCTCACCACCAAGCACGACCTCGCCATCGGCCTTGGCGGCGCCATGGCGGGCGTGCTCGGCCATGCGGGCGAGGAGATCGCCATGGTGGGCCTCTCCACCACGCTTGCCACAAACGCCATCGTGGAAGGGCATGCGAGCCCCATTTGCCTGCTGCTCGCCGGCTACGAGCCCGCTGCCCTTGATCGCGCTGGCCTGCGCCGGGCCATGGGCGGCGATCCCTTCGTGTTGCTGTCGGGCGGCCACGCCTCCACGGGCGAGGAACTGAGCCCGCTCGACCTCGACGCGGCGGAAAAGGCGATCCGCACCCACGCGCCGAAGGTTGCCGCCTTCGCCGTCTCGGCCCATTTCTCGGTGCGCAATCCGGCTCATGAAATTGCGTTGCGCCGGCTGGTGCGCGAGCTGACCAAGCTTCCGGTCAGCTGCGGCCATGAACTCACCTCCAAGCTGGACGCGCCGCGCCGGGCGCTGACCTGCGCGCTCAATGCCCGGCTCATCCCGCAGCTCCAGCAGCTGGTCAGCGCAGTCATGTCTCTGATGGCGAAGGCGGGAATCAAGGCACCGCTCATGGTGGTAAAAGGCGATGGCTCGCTGATCGAGGCCGCGGTCGCCATGGAATGCCCGGTGGAAACGATCCTCTCCGGCCCGGCCGCAAGCTGCGTCGGCGCGCGCTATCTGGCCGGCGAGGACGACGTCTTCGTCGTCGACATGGGCGGCACCACCAGCGACATCGCGCTGCTGTCCGGCGGCCGGCCGGTGCTGAACCGGCAGGGAGCCACCGTCGGTGGATTCCGCACCATGGTCGAGGCGGTAGGCGTCCACACCTTCGGCCTCGGCGGCGACAGCGAAGTCCGCCTGGACGAGCAGGGCCTGGTCGTCGGCCCGCGCCGGGTGATGCCGCTGGCACTCCTCTGCCATCAGCATCCGGCCATGCTGGCGGCGCTCAGGTATCAACTGGATCCCCGCGATCCCATCGGCCATCGCGGGCAGTTTGCCCTGCGCCAGCGGCCACTGGATGCCGGCGAGGCGAGCCTGAACCCGAGCCAGGCAGCGCTGTGGACAGCGCTCGGATCTGGTCCGCAGCCCTTGGCCGAGCTGATCAGCGGTCCGGGCGCGCTGCGAGCCCTCGGCCGGCTGGTCGATCGCGGCCTGGTGCTGCTGTCGGGTTTCACGCCCAGCGACGCCGCCCACATTCTCAGGCGCCAGGAAGGCTGGTCGGTCGAGGCGGCGGTTCTGGGTGCCGAGCTCTTCTTGAAGCGCGAAGCCGAGGGCGGCTGGCGCCCGGCCGGCGACGCCGCCGGCTTCGCCCGCCAGGTGATCGAGCAGGTGGTGCGCCAATCGGGCAAGATCATCCTCGCCGCGGCCATCGACGACGAGGATGGAATTGAGGAACCGAACTGGGGCCGGCTTGGCCGCCGCCTCGTCGACCGGGCGCTGGCCGGCGAGGCGCCGAGCCGGCCATTGGTCGAAGTGCGCCTGCGCCTTTCGCGACCGCTGGTCGCCATCGGCGCGCCGGTCGCCACATACTATCCGGAGGTGGCCAAGCGGCTAGAGACTCGCCTGGTGATCCCGCCTCACGCCGATGTCAGCAATGCCGTGGGGGCGGTCGCGAGCGGCGTCATGCAAAAGGCCGAGGCCCTGATAACCCAGCCGAGCCAGGGGCTCTTCCGCCTGCATCAGGCGACGGGGATCGAGGACTTCGCCGATCTGGAACTGGCCGCCGCCCGGGCCATCTCCGTCGTCGAAAGCCAGGCGGCCGACCAGGCGCGCCGGGCCGGCGCGGCCGAACTTCAAATCTCGGTCAGCCGGAAGGACGAGATCGTGCGCGAAAAGGGCGGCGGGATGATCTTCATTGAATCCCGCATAGCGGCGATGGCGTTTGGACGGCCGAGGTTGGCGGTGTAGAGCGGCCAAGATCGGACCGCCGCAAACATCAGCGCCGCGCCGGCTTGCGCTCGATGACGCCCTTGCCGGTGATGAAATGGTTGGCGAGCACCCGTTCGGCATGGGCCATGCGCCAGGAAAGCATCCGGCTGGCGCAATCGAGGCGGATGTCGCGATAGGCCGGATCCTCGGCCCGATTGATCAGCTCGCCCGGATCCCGCTCGAGGTCGAAGAGCAGCGGAGGCTGGGCGGCGAAATGCACATATTTGTACCGGTGGCCGCGCAGCACGGCGAGGGTGCATTGGTCGCTGGCGAGGCCGAAGGCGGCTTCGCCGCGCTGGCCGACTGGATCGCGGAAGTCATATTCCCAATGGGCTTCTTGGCGCCAATCCGCCGGGCTCTCGCCGCGGAGGAAAGGCATCAGCGACCCTCCATCGCATTGGGCCGGGATTTCGAGATCGAGCCATTCCAGGATCGTCGGCATGAGGTCGATGGCCTCGGTGAACTCGCCGATCACCTTGCCGCGCCCCGGGTCCGCGATTCGGCGCGGATCGCGGATGATGAGCGGAATTTGATAGGCCTGATCGAAATAGCCTTCCTTGCCCCACATGTAGTGGTCGCCCAGCATCTCCGCGTGATCGCAAGTGAAAATGACGAGCGTATGCCGGTCCTCGCCCGTCGCCTTCAGATGGTCGAGCAGGCGTCCGATCTGGTCGTCCACCTGAGTGATCATGCCGTAGTAAGTGGCGCGCAACTGGCGGAGCTCGGCCTCGTCGATATCTTGGAGTACGGCAGGATGGTGCTCGGTATAAAGGCCGATTTCGCGCTGGTGGAAGAGGGCCCAGGCGAGATAGGGATGCTGGGCGCTTTCATCGGCGGGCGAAGCGGCGCGGATCGGCGCCGGCACGGCTGCCGGGGCATAGAGCGCGTTGTAGGGCTCGGGTGCGATCACCGGCGGGTGGGGCCTGAGGAAAACGCCATGAAGGAACCAATTCTGGTCCCGGCGCACCGAAAGCCATTTCAGGATCGCCTCGGCCATGAAGGTCGTCTCGCTGTCGGCCGCGGCGAAGATGGTCGGCGCGAAGCTGTGGCCGCGTTGGTCGGCACCGGGATAGCCGGCGCGCGGCTTGTAGACATCGTCGCGGCCGTCGAAGCGGTAGCCCTTGGCCTTCAGATCGGCGATCCAGGCGGCCATGTGGTCGGGGAGTTGGAGGCCGACTGTCATCCCGGGCAACACGCCCTCATAGGTGGTAAGCGCAGGATCGCCCGGATCCAGCCAGCGCGGGTCGGGACAGCTATCGGTGTAGCCGAAGAGAGTCGGGTCATAGCCGCCCTTGCGGACCTCAAGCGCGATGTTGGTGTGACGCCTGTCGAGCGGCGTGCCGTTCTTCACCGAGCGATGGTTCATCATGTAGAGCCCGGTCAGCATGCTGGCGCGCGACGGTCCGCAAGGGGCGCATTGGGCATAGTGGCGTCGGAACAGCACCCCCTCGCTCGCAAGCCGGTCGAGATGGGGCGTCTTGACGCAGGCATGGCCGAGCGCCGACAGGCATTCCCCGCGCCACTGGTCGGCCGAAATGAACAACACCTTGCGGGGATTGCTGGAAGGCATGCCTGGCGTCTCTGGGATCGGCGGGCTCCGACCATAGCCCGGCTGCGCCAGGCGACCAAGTCCATCGCCGCGTTGAAGGATCACACGCTCGGCCGATTGACTTGCTCCGGTCAAACCCGAGAGACTGCGGCCCGGATCGAAACCCGGGCCGGGACTGTCGAAAAGGACGTCATTTGCGAATTCCAGGAAGACGAAGGCCGGCCATCCCCCTCAACCGACGCGGCGCGGGGAAGCCGAGCCGCCGCCATGTCTTGAAGGCTGTCGTGGCGGGCGCAGCGATGGCTGCATCGGGACCATGGATCGTAAGAGACGCCTTTTCGTCTTCGGGCGAACTCGATCTGCTCCATTGGACCGAAGGCCTGCCGGAGCCGATCGTCCGGGAGTTCGAAGCCAAGACCGGGATCAGGGTCAACGCGACCAAGTTCGTCCGGCCCGAGGCCGAGATCGCAGCGCTCCAGGCGACCAAAGGCCAAGGCTACGACCTCTGCCAGCCGAACCGCGAGCAGGCCCGTCAATTCCAGGAGCTCGGCCTGCTGCAGCCCTTCGATCTCGACAAGCTGCCGGCCCATGACGGCGTGCTTCCCTTCGTCATGGAGGCGACGGTCAGCGCCTGGACCTGGGATGGCAAGCTCTATCATCTGCCTCATTGCTGGGGCAGCGAGGCGATCGCCTGGCGTACCGATCTGTGGACCCGCGGTCCCACGGCCTTGAGTTTCGGCGACCTGTGGAGCGTGGGCGCCAAGGGCAAGCTCCTCTGCCGTCCGCGCTCGCTGCTCGTCGGCATCGGGTTGTGGAAGGACGCGACCGGCGAGCTGCCCTCCAACCGCATGCTCGATGCCTTCAAGGACGAAGCCGCGGCCGGTAAGCTTGTCGAGCCGCTGGCGAACTTTGCCATCGCCCACCGCTCCTGGATCAAGCGGCTTTGGGGCGACGCCGACGATATCGAGGCAGGCTTCGCCGATGGCGGCTGCGCCATCGGCCAGACCTGGGACTGGCCGATCGATGGCCTGAGGCAGGAAGGCAAGCCCGTCGCCTTCGGCGCGCCGAAGGAGGGGGCGATTGCCTGGCTGCTGGGCTGGTCCATGCCTTCGGCAGCGCAGAACGTCGAGCAGGCCTATGAGTGGCTCAACTACCTGCTGACCCCTGAAGTGGCTGCCAAGCTCACGGAGGAGTCCGGACACAATCCCGTCGTCACCGGCGCGGACGCCCTGCTGTCGCCAGGCGCCGCGGCGCTGTTCCGCCAAACCTATCCCGGCGATGCCCTGGCCCGGCTATGGTGGCAGCCGCCGGAGCCGCCGTGGTATCGCGGCATCCTGGACAAATTTGCCAAGCAGCTCGCCTCGGCGTGAGGGGAGACGCTGGCTTTCAGAATTCCCCGGCATCCAGCGCCAGCGCGCTCGGCCCGCCGCGCATGACCTGGGCAGCCAGCGCTTCGGCCTGGATCAGGATGTGGTCGGCGTAGAAGCGCACGGTGGCGAGCTTGGCCTTGACAAAAGCGGCATCGCCCGAACCCTCGCTCCTGCGGCGTAGCGCTGCGAGCGCGGCCATGGCCATGAGCCAACCTCCAGCCACGGTACCGAAGAGCCGCAGGTAGGGCGCGGCGCCGGCGAGCGCGAGGCTGGGCTCCCCGCCATGGGTTTCGATCAGCCAGTCGGTGCTGCGAGAGAGGGCCGCGGCGCCCTCGGCCAGGCCCGCCCGCATAGCCGAGAGATCCTCGCCCTTGACGCCGGCAAGATCGGCGCTGGACGCGCGGATGCCGGCGATGAAGTCACGGGCGGCAGCGCCCCGGTCGCGCATCAGCTTGCGCCCGACCAGATCGATCGCCTGTATGCCGTTGGTGCCTTCGTAGATGGGCGCGATGCGGGCGTCGCGATAGAGCTGAGCCACGCCGGTATTCTCGATGAAGCCGACGCCGCCGTGGACCTGGACGGCGAGCGATGCCGTCTCGCAGCCGAGATCGGTGGACCAGGCCTTGACCACGGGGATCAGGAGATCGACCAGGCGCTGGCTTTGCTCGCGCGCCGCGGTTTCCGGCTGGTGCCGCGCGCGATCGAGGGCGCCGGCCGTGAAATAGGCGAGCGCCCGGGCCGCCTCCACATTGGCGCGCATGGTCATCAGCATGCGCCGCACGTCGGCGTGGCCGATGATCGGCGTGCCGGCCGGAGCGCCCTCCACACGGCCCTGCACGCGCTGGCGGGCGTAGTCGCGCGCCATTTGGTAGGACCGCTCGGCGATCGCGAGCCCGTGGAGCCCGATGCCGAGCCGGGCGCTGTTCATCATCGTGAACATGTATTCGAGGCCGCGGTTCTCCTCGCCCACCAGATATCCCACGGCCCCGCCATTGTCGCCATAAGCCATGGCGCAGGTGGGGCTGCCGTGGATGCCCATCTTGCGCTCCAGGGAAACGACGCGCAGGTCGTTGGCCTGGCCCGGCATCCCTCCGGCGTCTACCAGGTATTTGGGCACCACGAAGAGGGAGATGCCGCGCGTTCCGGCCGGCGCGTCGGGCGTGCGTGCCAGCACCAGATGGACGATGTTCTCGGCCAGGTCGTGGTCACCCCAGGTGATGAATATCTTCTGCCCGGTGATCAGGTGGTGCTCGCCGGAGCGAACCGCGCGACAGCGCAGCTGTCCCAGGTCCGAACCGGCCTGGGGCTCGGTCAAGTTCATCGTGCCTGTCCAGTCACCGCTGACAAGCTTCGGCAAGAACAGAGCCTTTTGCATCGGCGTCCCATGGACGCCGATCGCCTCGACCGCGGCTTGGGTCAGCAGCGGGCAGAGAGAGAAGGCGAGGTTGGCCCCGCTCCACATCTCCTGGAGGGCCGCCGACAGGGACCAGGGCAGGCCTTGGCCGCCATGGGCGGGATCGAAGGCGAGGCCGTTCCAGCCGCCGGCCGTGAAGCGTCGATAGGCATCTTTGAACCCTTCGGGCGTGCGGA
>DATNJA010000082.1:0-3035 GCA_035604155.1 Candidatus Udaeobacter sp.
ACCGATCATGCGCTCGACTTGATGCTCGTGAATCCCGGTGGACGCGAGGCGATCTATCAGGGCCTCGGCCATTCCTTGACTGCCGTCGAGCCGCCCCTCTGGGTGCGCTTGATCGCCGGCTACGCGCGCGACCGCGGGCTCTCCATCGGCATTCTCGACAGCGAGGCCGAGGAATTGGGGCCCGAGGCGCTGGCGGCGCGCGTTGCGAAGCTGTCGCCGCGCTTGGTCACCATGGTCGCCTTTGGCCATCAGCCTTCGGCTTCCACTCAGATGATGAGGGGCGCCCGCGAGGCCTGCCTTGCCATTCGCGATGCGGCGCCGGCTTTGCCGATCCTCATTGTCGGCGGCCATGTTTCGGCCTTGCCCGAGCGGACCCTTCGGGAGGAACCGCTCGACTATGTCTGCAAGGGCGAAGGCCCTTTGACCGTGGTCGCGCTCGCCAACGCTCTGGCTGCGGCCGAGGCCGAAGGGCTTGTTCGCCCCTCCGAGGAAACGCTCGCGGCGGTGCCGGGTTTGGTCTGGTGGCGCGGCGACAAGGTCGTCCAGAACCTGGAAGCGCCGCTCATCAAGGATCTCGATGCCGACCTCCATGGCAATGTCTGGGATCTCCTGCCCATGGAGCGCTACCGCGCCCATAACTGGCAGTGCTTCGGGGATCTGGACAGCCGCCAGCCCTACGCCTCGATCTACACCTCGCTGGGCTGTCCCTATCGCTGCGTGTTCTGCTGCATCAACGCTCCGTTCGGGACGAACCGCTATCGGATGCGCCAGCCGGACGCCGTCGTCGCCGAGATCCAGCACCTGCATGACTACTACGGCGTCCACACCTTCAAGATCGTCGACGAGATGTTCGTGCTGAACGAACGCCACGTGCTCGGCATCTGCGATCGGCTGATTGCCACGGGCCTCGGCCCGCGCCTCAACATCTGGGCCTATGCCAGGGTGGATACCGTGAAGCCGCACTTGCTCGAGCGCCTGCGTCGGGCCGGTTTCCGCTGGCTGGCGTTGGGCATCGAGTCGGGTTCCGAGCATGTGCGGGACGGCGCCGACAAGGCCTTCGACAGCGCCGACATCTTGAATATCGTCCAGAGCATCAAGGCCGCCGACATCAACGTGATCGGCAATTTCATCTTCGGCCTGCCGGACGACGACCTGGACACGATGCGCCAGACCATGGACCTGGCCCTGGAGCTCAATTGCGAGTTCGCCAATTTCTATTCGGCCATGGCCTATCCCGGCTCCGGCCTCTACACCCAGGCGGTCGAGAAGGGCTGGCCGCTGCCCGAGACATGGTCCGGCTATTCCCAGCACAGCTACGATTGCCTGCCGCTGCCGACGGAAAAGGTCACGGCCGCCGAGGTCCTGAGGACCAGGGACGAAGCCTTCCACGCCTATTTCTCCAGCCGTCGCTATCTGGACATGGTGACCCAGCATTTCGGCGTCGAAACGCGCCGGCATATCGAGGGAATGTCGGCCCATCGCCTGAGGCGCCGGCTGCTCGAGGAAAACGGCAAGGCGGCCACTGCGTCGGCGGCGAGATGAACGGGGCGCTCGCCGGCACCGATGTCATCGTCTTGGCCGGCGGCCTTGGTTCTCGCATCCGCCCCGTGCTCGGCGACAGGCCGAAGATCCTGGCGCCGGTCGCAGGCCGGCCCTTCCTCGATCACCTGCTGCGCTTCCTCGCCCGCCATCGGGCGCGAAAGGTCGTCTTGAGCCTGGGGCATCTGGCCGAGAGCGTCACTGCCTACATCGCCGGCCTTTCCCCGGCTCTGCCCGTGGAGACGGTGATCGAGGACCGTCCCCTGGGCACAGCCGGCGCCATAGGCTTTGCCCGCCGCGCCGTCGCAAGCGACCCGGTCCTGGTCCTCAATGGCGACACCTGGCTCGAGATCGACTTTGCCGCCATGCTGGCCGCCCACCGGCGCGAACCGGGCACGCTTGCGACCATCGCCTGCGTGCGCGTGCCCGATGCGGGCCGCTATGGCCGCGTCGAGCTCGCCGATGACGGCGCCATCCGGCGCTTCTCCGAAAAGGAATCGGGCCCTGGAAAGTCACTACTCATCAATGCAGGAATTTACTTGCTGTCGGCCGGGCTCATGGACGATCTCGCCCGCGGCCCCGCCCGGTCGCTGGAGCGGGAGGTGTTCCCTCGCCTGGCACCTGGCACGCTTTGCGGTTTCGTCGCCGACGGGCGCGGCTTCATCGACATCGGCACGCCGGAAAGCTACGCCCGGGCCGAAACCGTCATGGCGGCCGCCAAGCCGTGATCATCACCCGCACGCCCTTCCGCGTTTCCCTCTTCGGCGGCGGTTCCGACTATCCGGCCTGGTATCGCGACCATGGCGGCAAGGTCCTCGGCTTCGCCATCAACAAGTACTGCTACATCAGCGTCCGCCGCCTGCCGCCCTTCTTTGACCACAAGCACCGGATCGTCTACTCGGTGGTCGAGAACGTGAACGCGATCGAGGAGATCAGGCATCCCGCCGTCAGGGCCGTGCTGTCGGAGATGCATGTGCGTGACGGCCTCGAGATCCATCACGACGGCGACCTGCCAGCCCGTTCGGGCATCGGTTCCTCCTCGTCCTTCACCGTCGGCCTGCTTCATGCCTTGCATGCATTGAACGGCCGCCTGCGCAGCCCGCGCGAACTGGCCGATCAGGCCATCTATATCGAGCAGTCAGTGATCGGCGAGAACGTCGGCGCCCAGGATCAGATCTGGGCGGCCTTCGGCGGTTTCAATCGGATCGAATTCCGGACCAACGGAACCTACGACGTGGCGCCGGTCATCCTGCCCAAGCAGCGCTACCGCGATCTCCAGGCCCATTTCATGCTCTTCTTCTCGGGCATTTCCCGCCATGCTTCCGAGATCGCCGGCGAACAGATCGCCAATCTGAAGCGCCGCGCCAGCAACGTTCGCGCCATGATGTCCATGGTCGATGAGGCAATGGCGATTCTGGGTTCCCCCGGCCGGCCGATAGCGGAGCTCGGCGAGCTTTTGAACGAAGGCTGGATGCTGAAGCGGGAGATGGCCGCCA
>DATNJA010000083.1:0-11403 GCA_035604155.1 Candidatus Udaeobacter sp.
ACGCCCCTCCCGCTCGTGCGTGGCACCCGCCTCGCCCATCAGCTCGTCCATGGCGAGGCGCACCGCGACGGCGCATCTATGGCCGATGGCGTCCTTGGTCACCTCGATCATCTCGCGCAAGAGGCGCGCCCGGTTCTCGATCGACCCGCCATATTCGTCGCTCCGCCTGTTCCAGCGCGGCGATATGAACTGAAAGGGGAGATAGCCGTGGCCCGCGTAACAGTAGACGATGTCGAAGCCGGCCTGCATCGCCCGCTTCGCGGCAGCAGCCTGCCAGCGCAGAAGAGCCCGTATGTCTGCCTTGTCCATGGCCCGGGTCTGGATCGGATAGACGTAATGGCCCGGCCCGCCCGAGGGGGAAAGGGTGGTCTCGCGGCTGGCGCGATTGGGCGACTTGATGCCGCCATGCCAAAGCTCCACCCCCGCCAAGGCGCCGTGCCGGTGGACCCGCTCGGCCAACTGCGACAGCGTGGCTACGTCGCGGTCGTCCCAAAGGGTGGCCAGCCTGTAAGGCGCGTCCTCCGAGCTCGGATGAATCGAGCAATATTCAGTGTTGACCACACCCCAGCCGCCCTCAGCCTTGATCTCCCGCAAGCGCATGAGGCTCGCCGGCTGGTCCATGCCCATGCCGGTGCAATGGGGCACTTGATAGAAGCGATTGGGCGCGGTAACCGGGCCGATCCGGACCGGCTCGAACAGGACGTCGTAGCGCGGGTTCCTAGGCATACATAGATTCCCGGTTTTCAGAAAGCGAACTCATGGGCGGCCACGGCCCAACAGGCGCTTAAATGGCCGTAGCGGCGGCAGAATAGGCGGAGGACCGCGCGAACGGAATCTCATAATCCGAGGCAATTCAATGAGCAGATCTCATGATATGCTGAGCGCAGTTCCATGGCCGCGGGTCTCGACCTCAAGGTTCTGCGCATGCTGCTGGCGCTCCACCGCCACGGCTCGGTAACCCGCGCCGCGGCGGCCCTCGGAATCACCCAGTCAGCTCTCAGCCATCACATCAGGGAAACCGAACGGCGGACGGCCGTTGCGCTGTTCCACCGGGTCAATCGCCGCCTCCACTTCACGGCCATGGGCGAGGAGATTCTGGGCGCCGCCAAGACGATCGTCGGCGAAGTCGACCGGGTGGAATCCGACCTCGAGCTCTTTCGGAAGGGCTATGGGCCGGTGGTGCGAATCGGGAGCGGTGCCTATGGCTGCGAAGGATGGTTGCCGCGCTTCATCGCCAGTCTTGGCGCCGACCGAGGCCAGTTCGATATCGAGATCCTGGCCGGCCAGCCCTTTCCGCCGGTGAACGCCGTCATCGACGGAGCTCTCGATTTGGCCATTTGCGGTGGCGATGTGGACGATCCGCGCGTCAGCGCGCTTCCTCTATTCGAGGACGAGCTGGTCGGCGTCCTTCCGTCCGGCCATCCTTTGGCCGGACGCGCGCATCTCGTGCCTGGGGATTTCCGGGATGAGATCTACCTCAGCTATTCGACGGTGCCTGAGAAGGGCTTCGAGGATGACCGTTTCTTCCGTCCCGCCAAGACCCTTCCCAGACGATGGGTGAAGGTTGCGGACGTGGCGATGATCGCGGAGATGGTGCGCGCCGGTCTCGGCGTTTCGATCCTCAGCAAATGGGCAGTTGCCGAGCGCGTCGGGCGAGGCGGCATCGAAATCAAGCGCCTCACCCGTGAAGGACTGCCCACCCGATGGCAGGCGGTCATCAGGGCCAATGAATTGAAGGATTCGGCCAGCGCCAAGCTCGGCCGGCATCTGTCCGACTGGTGGGCGAAGCATCCGCCCAGGAGCTAACCCTTCAAGCCGTCATGCCGGTCTGCGCAGCGGGACCGAAAGCAGCACCCCGAACTCCTCCGGCATGTTGCAGCTTACCCGGGCGTGGACCTTGCCTTGCTTGTCGAAGAAGCGGCCGGAAGGTGCCAGGGGAAACACGCCCTCATGCCACACATTCGGATGCAGGCAGACCCCGAAACTTCCATCGCAATAGAAGGCGACGAAGTCCTTTGGTTCCAGGTCATCGCCGGGCTTGGCAAGCGGCACCACGAAGGGGGTCTTGTCCAGAGGATAAAAAAGCTGCCCGCCGTCGGGATGGTAGTTCACATGCCAAAGCAGAATGCGCGAGCGATCGGGGGTCGCTGTCGTTTCCGACGCAACAGCCGGGTCGCAAGACCAGCCCAGGAGATAGCCGTCCTTGACCGCCTCATTGCGGCCGTAAAGGACTTCGCCCTGCCACCAGAATGAAAAAATCCCTTCGGTCGTGCCCGCTTCGTCGCCCGTATCGGGGTCGATGGCGCGCCAGCCCTCGGGCGGCCAGCGCACGATTTCGACCGGATGGCTGTAGGGATCGGTGACGATGGTCCCGTAGCCGGCCAGGCTTTCAGGCGTTGCCGTCACCAGCCGTGGCTCGACGGCCGGCATTCCGGCAGGGATGGTCACCGGCGTTCGGTAGCCCTTGTCGCGATGCTCCAGCGCCTGGTGAGGGGCCTTCGCCTGGACTTCCATGGCTTGCGCTCTCCGTTTATGCCTTTACCGCCGGTCCGACAGGCTATCGCGCCAAAAATGCAAGTTGCGCGAACATGGACAGCCTAGCCAACGGGACAGCATAGTAGAGTCATCACAAGTGCAATCCCAGGGAGAATCCGAACATGAAAATCGTCGTCGTCGGCGCTACTGGCACCATCGGAAGGGCCGTCACGCAAGCCCTGGGCTCGCGCCACGAGATCGTCAAGGTGGGCAACACCCGGGGCGACCTTCAAGTCGATATCACCGATGCAGCCTCGATTCGTGCGCTGTTCCAGCGCACGGGCCGGTTCGACGCCCTGATCTGCACCGCAGGCAAGGTCCATTTCGGTGAGTTCTCCAAGATAACCGAGAAGGAAATGCAAATCGGCCTCAAGGACAAGCTGATGGGACAGGTCAATCTCGTGCTCATCGGCCGCGATCATATGAACGACGGTGGCTCCTTCACGTTGACCGCCGGCGTGCTGAGCCAGGAGCCGATCCGCTATGGCGCCTGCGCCAGCCTCGTCAACGGCGCGCTGGAAAGCTTCACCCGGGCGGCCGCCGTCGAGCTGACGCGAGGCCTCAGGATCAATGTGGTGAGCCCGGGTGTGCTGGTGGAATCGCTTCCCACCTTCGGCGAGTATTTCCGCGGCCATGAAGCCGTACCCGGAGCCCGCGTCGCCAACGCCTACGTCAAGTCGGTCGAAGGACTCCTGACCGGCCAGGTGCTGCAGGTGCTCTGAGAGCCGCAGGACCAGAGCGGCTCGCGACGGGATGATCCCCGGCCTCCGTCCATGACGCGCCGGGCCGGGGTGGCGGTATGCAGGATATTCCGGGGAATCACGGTCGGGTCTCCTGACCCTTAGGCCATGTGTCGGTGCCGGCAGGGCAGCCAAGCCTGCCGAATGCACGCCGGCGCCTGTAGTACGGATTGCCGGTCGTCCGGTTCTTCGCGGCGAATTCTGTTCTCTCCGCCGACAGATCGACACAATCGTGCAACAGACTCGGGATAATCATGACGCATGCCTATCGATTTCATGTCAGCTGAAATGCTTTCCGAGGCAGAGCTCCCGACTCCGACCTTCTCCTATGCGTCCGAGGAGGTGGGACGACTCGGTCGGGTGGTGATTCGGTCGATCGAGAAGTTAAGCGGCCAGCGGCGCATCAAGCGTCTCTACATGGACTATCAGAAGCGCCAGCGCCCGCCGGAGCGGTTCTGGGAGGATGCGGTCGAGGGACTACGGCTCGACTTGCGGCTCAATCGCAGACCGGAGCAAGCCATACCTGCGACGGGCCCGCTCGTCATCATCGCCAACCACCCGTTCGGCGTGGTCGACGGCATCATCCTGTGCCGGATAGTTTCCCAGGTCCGCGGCAAATACATGATCATGACCCATCGGGTGCTGCATCAGGCACCCGAGGTTCGCCGCTTCATCCTGCCCATCGATTTTACCGGCACGAGGGAGGCGCTCGCGACCAATGTCCGCTCCCGGGCCGCCGGCGCGAAATTGCTGGCCGAGGGCAGCGCCTTGATCGTGTTTCCCAGCGGCGGTGTGGCGGTCTCGCCGACCTTCCACGGACGGGCCATGGATCTCGAATGGAAGACTTTTGCTGCGAAGCTCATCATGCGCGCGCGCGCCGACGTGCTGCCGGTGTTTTTCCATGGTCAGAATAGCCGGCTCTACCTGGTCGCCGCCCGCCTTCACCAGACCCTAAAGCTCGCCATGCTCTTCCACGAGGTGAGCAACAAGATCGGCCGCAGCCTTTCGGTCTCCATCGGGGACGTGATCGCCAACGAAAGCCTGCGCGCGCTTCCAGATCGCCAAGCCATCACCCGATACCTTCAGGTGATGACCGAGGCCGCCCGGTTCGCTAGAGGCTAAAGGCGCTTCTTACGGCGCCAAGGGCAGGATCATCGTCAAAGGTGGCGAGATTGCCCTTTCCGCATCTCGTGAGTTTAGGCCGCTTCCAGCACGCGGTTCACCTCGACCAGGACGCGGTCCGTCGGGTCGAGCTTGCGCAGGATGACGTTGGCGCCGACCTCCTTGGCCAGCTGGAAGAAGTCGACGTTGTAGAAGGTGCCCGCGCCGGAAACGGCGATGATGCGGGCGCCTCGATCCATTTGGCGCAGAGTCCTGATGACCTCCGCACCTTCAACCCCCGGCATGCGCATGTCGGTGATGACCAGGGCGGGTTTGTACCGACGGTACAAGTCCAAGCCTTCGGCGCCGTCCAAAGCCTCGATGACCTGGTGGCCGTCGTCCTCGAGAATCCGTCGGATGACGCCCCGATAAAATCCATCATCGTCGATAAGCAAAATCATGGCCACAGCTCGACTGCTCCCGGCGATTCCATCAGGCAGCCATCCCGGCAAATCTAGGCCGAACACCCCTCGCCCGCTAGGGTCAGCCAATGCTTACAATTCGCCAATCTTCCTTAACAAACGATTGACGAGGCAAATCATTCCCCAAAACTCTGCCCCGCATTGGAGAAGATTCGGGCCAATACGAGCATGGCGGAGGCGAGGTGACGTGTCTCCCGCCTTGGTCCCCGCGGCAAAGACAAGATAGGGTAGCGCCCCATGACGGTTGTCCTGGATCGGCGCGCCGATATCGGCCTGGAAGCCTTCCGGCGCGTGGCCTGGCAAGGCGAGGCTTTGAGCATCGCCGAGTCCGCCCTGGCACGGATCGCCAGCTGCCGCGCGGCCTTCCTGCGCCTCATCGACAGCGACCCGCAGCTGGTCGTCTATGGCGTCACCACGGCCATGGGCGAGCTTGCAAGCCGGCGCCTGAACCAGGAAGAGCGCCAGCGCCACGCCCGACTCAAACCCTTCGCCGCCGCCACGTCCTTCGGCGAACCCCTGCCACAGCGAATCGTCCGCGGCATCATTTTGGCCCGCTTGGCAAATTTCCTGGAAGGCCATGCCGCGACCTCGCCGCGGATCGCCCTTGCGGTTGCCGGCATGGTGGACAGCAACCCGCTGCCGAAGGTCGCCGCCACGGGCCAGGGCGGTGCGGGCGAAATACTTGCCCTCTATCCCCTGTTCGCCGAACTTTCCCAGCGCTTCGAGCTGGAAGTGCAGGAGCGGAATTCCCTCATCAACGGATCGCCAGCTGCCGCAGCCTTGATCGCGGATTCCGCCTTGGCGGCGCAAAACCGGGTCGCTCAGGCGCTGCGCGTATTCGCTCTATCCATCGAAGCCTTCCAGGCGCCGCTCGAGCACTACGATGCCGCTCTCGATGTCCTTTGGGGCGACGAACACGAGGCTGCGGCATTGGCGGGCCTGCGCGGCTACCTCCTGGGTGCCGGCGGCGGGCGCCGGAACTATCAGGCACCCGTCAGCTATCGGATCGTTCCCCGGGTCCTGGGACAGGCCCATCGCGCCCTTGCCCAGGCCGAGCGGGCGGCGGAAGTGTCCCTCGCCTCGGTCTCCCACAATCCCGTCTTCCTGCCGCCCGATGAGGCTCATCCGCTCGGCCGGTGCTTGAGTACCGGCGGCTATCACAACGCCATGGCGGCGCCGGTGCTCGACGATCTCGCCGCCATCTGGGCCGACATCTGCCTGCTCTGCGACCGCCACAGTTCCAAGCTCTTGAACGGCCGGGTCTCTCATCTGCCGGACCTGCTCATGGTCGGACGGGACGCAAGCGAATCCGACGGGCACGGCAACGTTGGCTACATCCCCATGGCGGTGACGGGCTTCCTCGAGGAAGCCAAGGCCGCAGCCCAGCGCAGCTTCATACCAGGAAGCGAGTCGGCGGGCGCCGGTCAGGACGACGTGGCGGCACCGGCCTTTCTCGCCTGGGCCAAGGAGGAGCGCGCCGGCCGCGCCCTGGACGCCGCCCTTGCCCTGCTGACCGTAGTTGCTTCCCAGGCGCTTCATGTGACCGGGCGGCCGGCCCCGCCGCCATTGGCGAGCTTCCTCGACGAGGTCCGGTCCATTGTTCCGCCGGTGGATGCCGATCGCGTCCTCGGGCCCGAACTGGAACAGCTTGCCCGAAGCTTCACCCGCCATGCCTTCGCGGCTTGCGTTCCATGAGCGGCGCAATGCACCATCGCCAGTCCTTGCGCGGATTCCTCGCCGGCCTCGAGGCGGACGGCCAGCTCTTGCGCATCGGCGAAACCGTCGATCCGCGTTTCGAGATGTCAGCCTACCTGACCGAAGTCTGGGACGGGCCTGCCCTGCTGTTCGAAAAGCCGAGCCAGGGCGAGCTGGCGGTTGTCGGCAATGTCCTCAACTCCCTTGCCAGGATCGCAAGGGGTCTTGGCACAGCGCCGGCAGATCTGCAGAGCAAGCTCATGGCGGCGATCGAACGGCCGCTTCCCTCGCGCCTGGTCGAGGCGGGTCCTTGCCAAGATGTCGAGATATCTGAACCGGACCTCGGCCGGCTTCCCATCCCTACGTTCTTCGAGCGGGAGACGGGGCCCTACGTCACCGCCGGCGCCATCGTCACCGCCGACAGCACCACGGGAAAGCGCAATCTCTCCTTTGCCCGGTTGAAGCTCCTCGGCGGCAATCGGGCCTTCATCGGCATCGCTCCCAACCACCATCTGGCCATTATGGCCCGGGCCGCCGCCGCCCGGGGCGAGAAGCTGCCCATCGCCCTCGTCATCGGCAACCACCCGGCTATTCTGATGGCCGCTGCTCTCTACCTCGGCCTCGGCGATGACGAGATGGAAGTGGCAGGCGCCCTTTTTGGCGAGCCCGTCGAGGTCGTCCGCTGTCGGAGCCACGACCTTCCGGTTCCGGCCCAGGCGGAGATCGTGATCGAGGGTTGGATCGATTCGAGTGAGCTGCTGGAGGAAGGCCCCGTCTCGGAATTCCACGGCCTGTTCGAGGACTACGGCCGGGGCCAGGTGGCGACCTTCGCACGCATGACCCGGCGGAAGGACGCAATCTATCAGGCCATCCAGCCGGGCTTTCACCCCGAGCATGTGCTGATCGGCGGCGTATCCATTGCCGCCGGGCTTTGCCGTCATGTGCGGCGCAGCGTGCCGTCATGCCAAAGTGTGGCCGTCGGCATGGGCGGTGCCGGGCGGTTGCATGCGGTCGTGGCACTCGGCGAACCGCGGCCCGGCGACGCCCGCAAGGCCATGTTCGCCGTGTGGAGTGCGGTCAACCTGATCAAGCAAGTCATCGTGGTCGATGACGACGTCGACGCCTGGGATCCTCTTCAGGTCGAATGGGCGATCGCCACCCGCATGAAGGCGGACCGTGATATTCTCGTCGTGCCCGGAGTCAGGGCCGACCGGTCGGAGCCGTTGGAGCGCGATGGCGTGGTCGCGAAGCTCGGCATCGATGCCACGCGCCGCGCCGGCGACCGGCCCGATTGGCAGCCTGCGGCACCGCAGCCCGCCGCCGTCGCCAAGGCGCGCGCAGTCCTGACCGGGAAAGGGCTTGTTCTGCCGCCGAGATTCGGCAAAGGAATGCGGTCATGAAGCACGATCTGTTGATCCGGGGCAATCTGGTCCTTCCCGATCGGGTCCTTCCGGAGAGCTATGTCGCCGTCACCGGCGGCCGGATCGCCGCCATCGGCCAGAGCGACCCTCCCTCAGCTCGGGAGACCAGGGATTTTCGCGGTCACCTGGTTTTCCCGGGGATCGTCGATGGCCAGGTCCATGCCGGATCGGCCGACGGATTTGCCGGCATCGAGGATCTGACGCGCTCGGCCGCGGCCGGCGGCGTCACCACCGTCGTCGATATGCCCTATGACGAGCCGGATCCGGTGACCACCTGCGACCTCTTCGAAGCGAAGCGCCGGGTGCTGGAGGCGACGGCCCATGTGGACGTGGCCCTCTATGCCACGGTCGCCAAGGAAGTGGACGTGGCCATGATCCCCCGGCTTGCCGCCGCCGGGGCCTGCGCGTTCAAGATCTCGACCTATGAGAGCCATCCCAAGCGCTTTCCGCGGATCTCCCATCCGGCCATGGAGCGCGCGTTTGCTGCCATCGCCGAGACGGGGCTCAGCGTTGCCGTCCACAACGAGGACCAGGAGCTGGTGGACGACGCGATCCGGGCGAGCAAGGCAGCGGAGCGCCGGCGCATGGACGCCCATAGCGCCAGCCGGCCGGCGCTGGCCGAGCTGGTGGCCAATGCGGTGCTGCTGGAAATCGGCGCCGCCACGGGCGCGCGTGCCCATATCGTGCATTCCTCGCTCGCCCGCGGCTTCGACATGGCGGCGAGCTATCGCGCCCAGGGCTTTGCCGCGACGGCCGAGACCTGCATCCACTACCTGATCCTGACCGAGGCCGATGCGATCCATGCCGGCGCGCGCGGCAAGGTCAATCCGCCCATCCGCGCCAATGAGCGCGAGGCGATCTGGGATCGGCTCGGCCGAGGGCTGGTCGCATTCGTTTCCTCGGATCACTGCTCATGGCCGCTCGCCCGCAAGAACGACGACGAAATCTTTGCCACGCCGGCCGGCGCGCCGGGGGTTGCCGCCTTGCTCCCCTTGTTCTTCACCGCTGCGATTGACCAGCGGGGCCTGCCCCCGCCCGAGGTCGCGCGCCTGCTGGCCGAGGCGCCGGCCAAGCATTTCGGCCTCTATCCCCGCAAGGGTGCGATCGTCGTCGGCGCCGATGCGGACTTCGCCATCGCGGAACGAGGCCGCTTCATGTTCGACGAACAGCGCCAGCATTGCCGTCGCGCGCCCTGGAGCCCTTATCACGGCCGCGCTGTCGGCATGCGCGTGGCGGCGACTTACCTGCGTGGGAAGCATATTTTCGATGGCGCGGAAGTTCTGGCGCCAGCCGGCAGCGGCCAGTTCCTCCATCCCGAGGCGGCAGACAGCCGAGCAACAGCGCCCCGCCGGGCCGTGGCCGGCGGCTGAGAGGCACCCATGGGGCAACGCATCCTGGTCATCAACCCGAACAGCAGCGAGCGGGTGACGCGCGACATCGATGCGGCCGTCGAAGGCCTAAGGTTCCAAGACGGCCCGGCCATCGACTGCACGACCATGGCCGAGGGCCCGCCGGGGATCGAGAATCAGGTCCAGGTGGACAGCGTGATCTTGCCGCTCCTCAAGCTTGCCGAGCGGGAAAGCAACCGCACCTCGGCCTTCGTGATCGCCTGTTTTTCCGACCCCGGCATCTACAGCCTGCGGGAGCGATTGGAACAGCCCGTCCTGGGCATCGCGGAGAGCGGCTTTTCCATCGCCCTCACCAGGGGAGAGCGCTTCGGCATCATCTCGATCCTGGGCCGCTCGATCCCGCGCCACCGGCGCTATGTCGCCTCCCTTGGCCTTTCCGGACGGTTTGCGGGCGACCGGGCGGTCGGACTCAAAGTATCCGAATTGCGGGAGGCCGATCGCGTTACGGAGCGCCTGGCGCATATAGGGAGCGAGCTGCGCCAGCGGGACGGCGCCGACGTGCTGGTTCTGGGCTGCGCCGGCATGGCCGGCTATCGCCAGGCGCTACAGGAACACGTGGGCATTCCCGTAGTCGATCCGACCCAGGCGGCGGTCGGCCTCGCCTTGACCGCCCTTAGATCCGAAGCGGAAACGTGAGCGCCTTCGAAGGGAAACGGGATCCATGGCGCGAATCCTCCAGGTAGCCGGCGCCCAGCTCGGGCCCATCGGCCGCGCCGAGCCGCGCTCTTCCGCGGTGCGTCGCATGGTCGCCCTGATGCGCGAAGCCAAGAGCCGCGGGGCCGCGCTGGTGGTGTTTCCGGAGCTCGCCCTCACCACCTTCTTTCCCCGCTGGCACATCGAGGATCCGGACGAACTTGATTCCTTCTTCGAGCGGGAGATGCCGTCCCGGGAAACCGCGCCTCTGTTCGAGGAAGCCGACCGCCTGGGCGTTGCTTTTCACCTCGGCTATGCCGAGCTTGCCCATGAGGACGGGCGGGAGCGGCGATTCAATAGTGCGGTCTTGACCGACAGGCGGGGCCGGATCGTCGCCAAATACCGGAAGATCCATCTTCCCGGCCATGCCGAACCGGATCCCGCGCGGACCTTCCAGCATCTGGAAAAGCGGTACTTCGAGCCTGGGAACCTGGGCTTCAAGGTATGGGACGGGCTCGGCGGCCGGGTGGGAATCCTTATCTGCAACGACCGGCGCTGGCCCGAGGCTTTCCGGGTCCTTGGTCTCCAGGGCGTGGAGATGGTGCTGATCGGCTACAACACCCCAACGTTGAACGGCCAGCGCTTCGAGCCGCCTCACCTGCGCGCCTTCCACAACCACCTCTCCATGCAGGCCGGCGCCTATCAGAACGGGACCTGGGTGATCGGCGTCGCCAAGGCGGGCCGCGAGGAGGGTGTGGACATGATGGGCGGCAGCGCCATCGTCACGCCCAATGGCGAGATCGTGGCCCAGAGCGCCAGCCTCGAGGATGAGCTGATCCTGGCCGCGTGCGATCTCGATGCAGGAGCCTACATCAAGCAGAACATCTTCAATTTCGCCGCTCACAGGCGGCCAGAGCACTACCGGCTTATCGTCGATACCGTGGGTCCGGTGACATAGGCGTTGCTAAGCGGCCAGGCCGGCACAGGCCAGGGCGTCTTGACGCAGTCCGTGCTGCGACGCACAAAAGGCTGTTAACCCTATTGAAATAATTCGAACTTTCCCCATTTCACATTGCCGTGCCCGCTGTGGCAATCGGGCCAAAGCTTGTTGCTGGAAAGCGTTAGATAATATATGTTTAATGACCGTTTCTCTGTTTTTGGCTTCGCCGGGATGGCAATGACGAGTCTGATTTTCAGCAGCGAGCGCGGTGGCGTCAACGCCTGCGGCGACCTGCGGTCTGCCAAGAAGGCTGCAGAGGCTGGTTGACATGCGCAAAAGGTCCCGAGGGACCGGCCTCCTGGGGCGGTTCCTGCACCATACCGGCGGCAACCCGCTCATCCAGTTCGCCCTGGTGGCGCCGGTCTTTTTTGCCCTGGTGTTCATGAT
>DATNJA010000084.1:0-33492 GCA_035604155.1 Candidatus Udaeobacter sp.
GACGGGTCGCCAACAAGAAGAGGATCGCCGTATGGATGGCGTACTGGGCGGAGGCGCCGCGGAATTCCGCCTATCAGCAGCGTTGCGCCGCCATGAAGGAGCGATATGTCAGCACGGTGGGTAAAATCATCGGCGAGATCCTGCTCGAGAAAGACATCAGTGCGGACGCCGAACTTGTGACGCGGGGCCTCAATGCCATGATCGACGGATTCTGGCTGTATCATCAGGTCGCCGGAAGCGATCCGGCGAAGCGCGAGCGTTCTCGGGAAGCGTGCAAGTGCTATCTGCGCACTCTGTTTCCAAAGGAGTTCGGCGCCAAGCCGCGCCGAAACGACGGATCGCGTGCGAAGCCCAAAGCGGCGCTGCTTCCGGCAAATTAGACGCAAGTCGCCGCGCACGAAAATGATTGATTGGTCAGTCACTCAACATCGGTGAAAGCCCTTGCCGACAGATAAAACACGTGATATCCGTGAATAAATAGGGAGCCGACTGAACGGACCTTGCGCGGCGCGCTTGGCCATCTGCGAGCGCGCCAGAGGAAGCGGACGAAACCGAACGCAACGGTCGTCGATTGGACGCTCCAGGTCTTAGGGTGACCTGAGTATTTCGAGTTCTGGGCAGGCCAAAGCTTGCTCTCTTGGGGGGCTGTCTGGTGCGGTTTCTTGCGGCGGACGTCGGCGGCACCTTCACCGACCTGGTCCTGATCGACGGCGCGACGGGACGGACTCTGATCGAGAAGCTGCCCTCGGGCCGGCGCGGGAGCGCCGACGCCATCGCCACCGGCATCGCGCGCATCACCGGCGAAGCGGGACTCTCGCCGGGCGATGTCGATCTCTTTGTTCACGGCTTCACGGTGGCGACCAACGCCTTCCTGACCCGGACAGGCGCGCGCACCGTGCTCCTGGTCACGGAAGGATTCCGCGACATCCTGGAGATCGGGACCCAGCAGCGCCCGAAGCTCTATCCGCTGCGCCAGCAGAAGCCGGAGCCCATCGTGCCCCGCGCCCGGGTGGTCGAAGTGCGCGAGCGTCTCGATGCCTTCGGGGCCGTGGTCGAACCCTTGCAAGAGGCCGAGATCGCCCGGGTCGTGGCTGCCGTCGCGGCCCTCAAGCCGGAGGCCGTGGCCATCTGCCTCAACTTCTCGTTTCTCGACGACCGGCATGAACGCCGGCTCGCCGACGCTCTCGCCGAGGCGATGCCCGCCCTGCCGCTCTACCTCTCCAGCGTCGTCAATCCGCAGATCGAGGAATATCCCCGGGCCAACACCACGGCGCTCGCCGCCTATGTCGGTTCGGTCGTGAGCCGCTATCTCGGCGAAGTCGAGGCCAAGATGGCGGAGGTCGGCGCGCGTTGCCCCTTGCGGCTCATGCGCAGCGACGGCGGCGTTGCGACCCCGCGGGCGGCGCGCGCGAATCCGGCCCATATGATGCTCTCCGGGCCCGCCGCCGGCGTCATCGCCGGGCGCGAGCTGGGCAAGCGGCTTGGCCGCGCCGATCTCGTGACCTTCGACATGGGCGGGACTTCGGCGGATTTCTCCGCCATCGCGGCGGGCGAACCCCGCGGCGTCCGCGAGCGCGCCATCGGCGGCCAACCCCTGCGCCTGCCCAGCCTGGACATCGAGACCATCTCCGCCGGCGGCGGCTCCATCGCCTGGATCGACCGGGGCGGCGCACTCAAGGTCGGCCCGGATTCCGCCGGCGCCGTTCCCGGCCCGGCTTGCTATGGCCAGGGCGGCAGCGCGCCCACCATCACCGATGCCGCCGTGGTCCTCGGCCTCATAGATCCGGCGCGCTACCTGGGCGGCAGGGTCAGGCTCGACGCGGCGCTGGCGGCCGGGGCGATCCGCGACGGCGTGGCCAGGCCGCTCGCCATGTCGGTGGAAGAGGCGGCCTCGGGCATTCTCGCCATCGCCAATGTCCAGATGACCCAGGCGATCCGCACCATTTCGGTGGAGCGCGGCCTCGACGTCCGCCGGTTTTCGTTGCTCGCCTTCGGCGGAGCGGGCCCGCTCTTTGCGCCCTATCTCGCTGCCGGGCTCGCCATGGCCGAGGTGCTGGTGCCCCGCCATCCGGGGGTGTTCTGCGCCGAGGGCCTGCTCATGACCGACATCCGCCATACGGCCCAGAACGTCCATCGTGCCGGCCTCGGCGAGGCTAATGTCGAAGCCCTCGCCGCCAAGGCCGCGCGGCTGCGCGAACAGCTCGAAGAGGAACTCGCCGCCGACGGGATCGAGGAATCCGCCCGCAGCTTCCGGCTCGCCGGTGATCTGCGCTACCTCGGCCAGTTCCATGAGCTGGAGCTGGCGCTTCCCATGCCGGGCGAGGCGGAATGGTGGGACGCGAAATCCATCGCCGCACGCTTTCACGCCGCCCATCGCGCGGCCTACGGCCATGCCGACGAGGCCAATCCCGTGGAGCTGGTGAACCTGCGATTGACCGGACTTGGCCGCCTTGATCGGCCTCCCGCGCCGGATGAAACATCCGGCGAAGCCTACGAGCCGACGCCGGTCGACGAGCGTCCGGCCTGTCTCGACCGTGGCGAGGGCTTCGTCCCCTGCCGGCATTTCGAGCGCGCCGATCTTCGGCCCGGTGGCGCAATTCGCGGGCCCGCACTCATCCACCAGCTCGACTCGACCGTCCTGGTGATGACGGACAAAGTGGCAAGGGTGCTCGCCGGCGGCGTAGTTTCCATAAGATCCGAAGCGGGGATGCCAAGATGAATATCGATCCCATCGATCGCGACACATTCCAGCATGAGATCGTCAGCGCCGCCGAGGAGATGTCCATGGCGCTCCGGCGCTCGGCCTACTCTTCGATCATCTGGGACATGTACGACTATGCCTGCGGCCTATTGTTGCCCAACGGCGAGATGCTGGCCCAGGCCGAGACGATTCCGGCCCAGCTCGGCATCATGCGCCTTGCCGCCGATCATATGCTGAAGGCGATTCCTCTGGCCTCGTGGCGCGAGGGCGACGTGCTGGTCTGCAACGATCCCTATCGCGGCTGCACCCACACGCCCGACATCGTTCTTTTCAGCCCGATCTTCCACGACGGCGAGATCATCGCCATTGCCTCCACCATCGCCCATCACATCGATGTCGGCGGCAAAGTTCCGGGGACCGAGGCGGCGGACAGCCGCGAGGTCTTCGAAGAGGGGCTGATTCTGCCGCCCCTGAAGCTGATCGAAGGCGACAAGCCGGTTCAGGCCATCTTCGACATCATCGGCGCCAATGTGCGCGATCCCAAGGCCTGCACCGGGGATCTGCGGGCCCAGATCGCCGGCTGCCGCACCGGGGCGTTGCGGGTCCAGGCGCTCGCCCGGCGTTACGGGGCCGAGCGCTTCAAGGCCCTGTCGGCCGCCGTGATGGACTATGCCGAGACCTATGTCCGGCGCTCCCTTGCTGCACTCGGTCACGGCCAGGGCCAGGCCAGCGTGCTGATCGAAGACGGATTCGGCGCGAAGGAACCGATCGAGATCCGGGTCGCGGCGAAAATCGAAGGCGACCGCCTCGTCCTCGATTTCGCCGGCACCAGCGCGCAACGCGATTGCGGGCTCAACTGCCCGCCCTCCTCCACCCTATCCATGGTGCATTTCGCGGTGAAGGCCTTGTTCGCGCCGAGCCTGCCGCAAAACGAAGGCTGCAACCGGCCGATCGAAATCCGCGTCCCCGAAGGCTCGGTGCTCTGGCCGCGCCGGCCGGCGGCCGTCTCGGTGCGCCATCTGACCCAGCAGGCCCTGGCCGACGCCGTGCTGAAGGCGCTGACGCCCCTGGTGCCGGCGACGGCCGCAGCCGCCAGCCACGTCTCCTTCCCGACCTTCGCCGCCGGCGGGCTCGACGACCGGCCCCAGGCGGTCTCCGGCGACGGACCCGCCTATTTCCTCATCGCGGATATCATCGGCGGCGGCATGGGCGGCTATCCCGGCGGCGACGGAATTGCCGCCGTCGATACCCATGGCGGCAACTGCGCCCTGCTCTCGGCCGAGGTGCTCGAGACCATGAGCCCGCTGCGCGTCCGCCGCTCGGCCCTGGTACCGGGCAGCGGCGGCGACGGCCAATTCCGGGGCGGGCTCGCCATGGAGCGCGACTACGAGGTCCTCGCCTCGGTCTGCACGGTGTCGGGATATTTTCAGCAGTCGCAGCCTGAGACCGCGCCCTGGGGCTGGGCCGGCGGAGCGCCCGGCGGAATGGCCGGCGGCTGGCTGAAGACCGCCGACGGAATGGAGAGGGCGCTGGCCAGCAAGCATATCGGCCTCCGGCTCAAGCGCGGCGACGTGATCCGCTACCGGAGTGCGGGCGGCGGAGGCTGGGGCGATCCCGCGAAGCGCGCGCCCGAAGCCGCGGCCGCCGATCGCGAGGCGGGATACGTGGCATGAGTGACGCCAATCCGAGCGGTCGCCGGCGCCGGGCCGAAACACCGGGGAACGCCGACCGCTGGAGCGGCCATCGTCTTCGACAGAAATCCGGCAACCAAGCGTGATGGGAGGCTCATATGAGTGATCATGAATTCGAACGCCGTCGTCTTCTCGCCCAATTGCACAGCGAAAAGATCGCACGGCGCAAACTGCTTAAGGCATTCGGAAGCGCCAGCCTGGCGGCAGCAGCCCTGCCGCTATTGACCCGCGGCGCGCTCGCCGACGAGGCTGGAAAGCAGCCAGGTCCGGGCGGCATCTCGCTGGCCCGGCCGAACCATCCGGTGACGCTGCCGCTGTTTGAGGATCCCATCAAGAGCGGGCTGGAGCCCGAAACGGGCGGCTCATTCAAGATTTGGAACTACCAGGACTATTTCGACAAAAAGCTGATGGCGGAGTTCGGCAAGAAGTACAACGTCAATGTCGAGCTGAGCACCTTCGATACCCAGGATCAGTCGATCACGCGCCTTGCCACCCACAGCGTCGCCCCCGACGTCATGGAAATAACGCCCGATCGGCTGGACCAGGCGGTGGCCGGGAGGCTGATCAAGCCAATCAATTTCGATTACGTGCCGAATTTGAAGGCGAACGTTTGGCCCTCATTGCAAAAGCCCTTCTACGATGCGGGCGCGAGCTACACGGTCCCTTACGTCGTGTACAACACGGGCATCGGCTGGCGCGACGACAAGGTCGCCGAGGACATTCCCAATCTCGAGAATCCCTGGTCGATTTTCTGGAATGCAAAGAAATACACAGGCTACGTCGGCGTGCTCGACGACACGCGCGAGGCGTTGACGATGGGGCTGCTCTATCGCCAGTTCTACGACATCAATACCGAGGATCCGGCCAAGATCGAGCAGGCGCTCGCCGACCTCAAGGCGCTGATTCCGATTTGCAATCCCAAGATCAACATCACCATGTATCAGACGCTGGCGACCGGCGATAGCTGGCTGCATCACTCCTGGTCGGGAGATCTGCTTGCCGCCTACTTCTCCTATCTGCCCGCGGGCGACAACGGGTCGCATCTGCGCTATTGGTGGGCGGGCAGAGGGAAAGGCCCAAGCCAGAACGATTGCTGGGCAATCTGTTCGACTACGACCAAGCCGGTGCTCGCGCATCTGTGGCTGAATTACCTTCTCGACGAAGGGGTCGCCTACAACAATTTCGTGAACTTCACCGGATACCAGCCGCCGCAAAATTCCGTTACCGCCGACGCTTTGATCGCCAAGAAGGTGATACCGGAGAACCTGCGTTCGACGCTCCTGAAGGCAGAGGATATCGGTCCCGACTCGCTCCAGGAGATGACGCTCACATCCACGGGACAGGCGCTGTGGCAGAAAGCTTACGCCCGATTCAATTCCGGGGCGTGAGCCGCGGCAACGCGTCTGTCGCTGGCTAAGCCGTCTTCCAAGAGAAGTGCGGCCGAGAGAGGCAGGAGCGGATATTCCGTCGGCGACGGGATACCCGCCTCCAGCCGTCATGGCGGCAACTGTGCCCTGCTCTCGGCCGAATTTCTCGCCGGCGCGAGCCCGAGGCCCGATGCGCCGATCGCGGGGCGGGATACTTCGCCTGAGCGATAGCGGAATCCGAGACCCTCAGTTGTGGTCCTGGGCCTTCATCAGTCCGGCCTGGTCGATGAGCCATTGGCGGAAGGCCTTGACCAGCGGCCGCTCGGCGCCGGCAGGCGTGGTGAGCGCGTAGTAGGCGAACTGCGCCGGCCCCTTGATGGTGAGGGTGAAGGGCCTGACCAGGCGGCCCGACGCGAGATCGTCAGCGACCAGGGTCGATTCGGTGAGCGCCACGCCCTGTCCGTCGATCGCCGCCTGAAGGGCGAGCGAGGTCTGGGTGAAGCGCAAGCCCCGCATGGGATCGAGGTCGCGGATCCCGGCCGCCAGCAGCCACATCCGCCAGTCGGGCCAGGTCGCTCCCTGGGCGCGCCACTCGACGTGAATGAGCGTGTGATGTTTCAGCCCGCGAGGCTGGCGAAGCGGATGCCTGCCCTTCAGCAGCTTCGGGCTGCAGACCGGAAAGATGGTTTCCTCGAACAGCCGGTCGATCTGCAATCCCGGATAGTTGCCGTTGCCGAAGCGCACGGCGAGATCGGCCTCGCCCCGGGAAAGATCGACCACGCCTTCCGAGACGTTCATGCGCACGTCCGCATCGGGATAGCGGCGCAGGAAATCATGCAGGCGCGGCACCATCCATTTGGCCGCGAAGGAGGGCGAGGTCGTGACGTTCAATTGCGGCCGGCCGTCCATCGTGCCCATCCGGGCGAGCGTCCGCCCGATGCCATCCAGCGCCTCGCCGACGCCGGCGAGCAGGATTTCGCCGGCGGGCGTCAGGCGGACGACGCGGCTCGTCCGCGCAAAAAGTTTCACGCCCAGTTGATCCTCGAGCGCGCGCATCTGGTAGCTGACCGCGGCCGGGGTCACATGCAGTTCGCCCGCCGCCTTGGTGAAACTCGACAGCCGTCCCGCGACCTCGAAGGTCCGCATCAGGTTGAGGCCGGGAAGGGGCGTTGCCACGGGGTTATCTTCAAGCTGCACTTAACAATCAGTCAAGAACGATTCGTTTGAAGATACACGGTCGAAGGCCCAACTATGGCTCAACTCGGTTGCCAATCCTACTAAGGGAACTTGAAGAATGTCCGCCACCACTCTTTTCCCCAGGTTCGCCGGCCAAGGCGTCTCCCGTAGCCCTGGCAAGACCGCCACCCAATCCGGGGCTTGCCTCGACGAGCCGCGGCTCTCCATGATGAGCCGTTTCCTTCGGGCCCTGCAGCAGGGCTTGAAGCGGCGGGCCGCGATCCGTGCCCTGGGAGCCTTGGATGAACGCATGCTGGCTGATATCGGGATCGATCGCGGCCGCATCGAAGCCGAGACCGACGCCATGCTGGCAAGGGCCGAGCGCGGCGAAGACTAGCCGCTTGGCCCTCTTCGGACGGAATGGAGGGCCAAGGCCATGAGCGGCGTCGCCGGTTTTCCCGGCATCGACCGATTCGAAGCCGAGCCCGAGCGATCGCGCACGCTGCCCGGCCGCTACTACTGGGATCCCGAGATCTTCGAGCAGGAAAGGCGGCGCATCTTCCATCGCAGCTGGCAGTATGTCGGCCATGTTTCCATGCTGCCCGCGCCCGGCAGCTACATCGTGCGCGAGATCCTGGACCAGAGCGTCTTCCTGCTGCGCGATCGCGCCGGCGAGCTGAGGGCCTATTTCAACGTCTGCCAGCATCGCGCCCATCGGCTCCTGGAGGGCGAGGGCCAACTCTCCGCCATCATCACCTGCCCCTATCACGCCTGGGCCTATGATCTTGGGGGAGCGTTGCGCTCGGCCAGAGGGGCCGAAGGCCTGGCAGGCTTCGACAAGGCCGACTTTTCCCTCGTTTCCGTTCGCCTGGATTCCTTTCTCGGTTTCCTGTTCGTCAATCTCGACGGCAAGGCGCCGCCCTTCTCACGGATTGCCGGCGCGCTTGCGGCCGAGGTCGCATCCTTCTCGCCCGCCGCGGCCGATCTCGCTTGCGCCCATCGCCAGGAATACGCGCTCCAGGCCAACTGGAAGAACTCGGTCGAGAACTATTCCGAATGCTTCCATTGCCCGATCTCCCACCGGTCGCTGGTGGAAGGGGCGCTCGACTACGGCAGCTACCGGATCACGGTGCACGAGCATCACCACAGCCACCGCAGCCGCGACAAGGGCGAGGCCCAGGGCTACCAGGCCAAGACCGAGACGGCGGCCAAGACCGACGAATTCGGCAGCTGGCTGCTCTGGCCGAACTGGTGCCTGGAGGTCTATCCCGGCGGGAACCTGACCGTCTTCCATCACGTCCCGGTTTCGCCCGAGCGGACGGTGCAGAAGGTCGAATGGTATTTCCCGCCCCATCCGCTGACCGAAGCGGAGCGAAGCGTCATCGATTTCGTCCACGGCGTGCGCCTCGAGGACATCCCGATCTGCGAGAGTGTGCAATCGGGCCTGCACAGCCTCGGCTACCGGCGCGGACGCTTCGTGGTCGATCCCGGCCGGACGGAGATCAGCGAGCACGCCGTGCATGACTTCCAGGCCAAGGTCCTCCGCGCTCTCGCCGCCACGCCATGACCGGACGGCTTCAAGGCAAGACCGCCATCGTCACCGGCGGGTCGCGGGGCATCGGCCGGGCGATCGTCGAGCTGTTCCTCTCCGAAGGCGCTTCGGTCGCGACCACGGCGCGCAAGGCGGCGGACGGTCTGCCCCAGAACCCCAATCTGCTGTTCCTCGCCGGCGACGTTTCCAGGACGGCCGATGTGGAGCGGCTGTTCGAGGCCGTGCGGCAGCGCTTCGGCGCTCTCGACATCCTGGTGAACAATGCCGGTACCCAGATCGAGAAGACCATCGAGCACACCTCGGAAGAGGAGTTCGACCGGGTAATGGGGGTCAACGTCAAGGCCGTGTTCCTTTGCGCCAAGGCGGCACTCGCCCCGATGCGCAAGCGCGGCGGCGGCTCGATCGTCAATATCGGCTCCTATGACGGGTTCGTCGCCGATCCGGGCCTCGCCGTCTATTGCGCCTCCAAGGGCGCGGTCCATGCGCTCACCCGGGCCATCGCGGTGGACCATGGGCGCGACGGCATCCGCTGCAACACCATCGCGCCGGGCTGGATCAAGACGGAGATGGCCGACGCCTATATGGCGAGCCTGCCCGACCCGGATGCCGCGCGCCGAAACCTGGTGGCGCTCCATCCCGTGGGCCGCAGCGGCGTGCCGCGCGACATCGCCGAATGCGCCTTGTTCCTCGCCTCCGACGCGTCCGCCTTCATCTCCGGCCAGCAGTTCGTCGTCGACGGCGGCCTCACCGCCAAGGCGCCCCAGGCGGGGTGACGCTGACTTAGAACCACCTCAATTTGCATGGTCATTCCCGCGCAAGCGGGAATCGAGAGCGGCCAAGTGCCTGTCTGATCCCTGGACCCCCGCTCCCCGCCTGCGCGGGGACAAGCCTCGCGGGGGTGACGAGAGTGGACGAGCGTTCCCGATAGGCTCGCGCTACGGCCGCATCCGGTCGAGGCCGTCCACGTCGCGCGCGGTGATGCAGATGCTGGCGAGCGTGCGTTCCTCCTCATAGGGCCATGGCCGGCCGCGATGGAGCATGGCGCGTTCGTCCCAGATCAGCACGTCGCCCGGCCGCCAGTCGTGGCAATAGACGGTGCCGGGACGGGTGGCAAAGGCGATGAGTTCGTCGATGAGGGCCTGGCCTTCGGCCTCGGCGAGCCCGTCCACGGCGAAGGCGTGAGACGCGACATAGAGGCCATCCTCCCCGGTCACCGGATTGCGCCAGACCGCTTTCCAGGCCTGGTCGGACCATTTGGTGAACAATTCCTGGGTCGCAAGCCGGGCCGAGATCTTGGCCCGCGAATGGGCGTAGCGATGACGCAATACCGCGTGCCTCGCCCTCGCCTTCAGGCCCTCGGGCATGTCCTGCCAGGCAGCGCGGGTGGAGGCGAATTCCGTCTCCCCGCCGCGCGAGCTGACGACCCGGATCGCGAGGATGTTGGCAAGCGCCGGCGCCGGCAAGAAGGTGCTGTCGGTGTGCCATAGCTGGTTGGCCATCAGGTTCAGCGTGTGATCGTCGTCCGCGGGCGCGAGCGTCATGTCGTCGCGCCGGTTGCTGACCTGCGACATCGCGGGCTTCGGGCCGTTCGCGCCCTGGGAGCGATCCTCGATCGGTCCGAACAGGGCGCCGAGCGCCAGATGGGCGTCGTCGTCGAGGCGCTGATCGCGGAACAGCAGGAGCGTGTGGCTCTCGAAAGCCTGGCGGATGGCCGGATAGCCGTCCCGCGCGGTCACACCGCGAAGGTCGACGTCATGGATCTCGACCCCGAAGCGGGGATGGAGTGGGGTCATGCGAATCGGCAGCTCCTTGATCGGGTCGGGAAGGCTCGCAAAGGCGGAAGCCATTGTAAACCGGCAATCGACGCGCTATCGAGCTGTCGAGACTGGGTAGTGGTTCAGTCTGAATTTCAGCCTATCGAAGGGAATGCGTCCTCCATGTCGCGGCGAGGCGGTTGATGCGTCTAGCTGTCCTTGCCGCCAATCTCGCAGCAAACGATGCGGTAGCCTAAATCCAGCGTATCCAGAGCCAAAAGATGACGGTTACGCTCAGCCCAGCGCCCGCTTGAAAGATCGGTGCGGAGCCTTGCCAAGCCAACCTCGGCTTCAATCCGCGCGAAGCTGGACATGCCGCCTCGTATTTCGGCGTTGAGATAGGATTCCGGCCTGCGCCAATAAGCGCAGAGGAGCCCGTCGGTGCAATCATGCGGAATTGGAACCGGTGTCATATGCACCGGCCCAATCATGCGTTCCAGCATCGCAATGAGGGCGGCGGCGCTGGGAAAAATCTTACGGTCGTGGGCCGCTATCTCGGGAAAATAGTCCTCCGTTAGCCAGAATGGCGCGGCATCAGGAACCCATGTCAGCAGAACGGCACGCATCCGCGCTACCCGCGCCATCTCACCGAGACCGCGCTCAAGGTCCGTCCAATGATGAATGGTGAGAACCGCCATTGCCGCATCGACAGAGGCCGTCTCCAAAGGCAGCACCTCCGCCGATCCCCGTAGGCAAGGCGCTGCCCCTATGGGACGTTGCTGTATCATCAATTCGGATGGTTCAACCGCAAACACAATTCGGCTGAGCGGTTCATATGAGCCTGCCCCAGCGCCGATGTTCACCAGACTTATGGCGTCTCCGAGCGCCGCATCGATAGCCGATGCGATCCGGCGATCCGGCCGCCGAAACTTGGCGTAGTTACGTCCGATGCTGTCGTAAAGAGCCATGCGCCTAACCGTCGAATAGAGCCGGCATTCTGGCCTCCTTTGTGGCCCATCCACCAAGAGCATCGTCCAAATTCAAACTGACGTGTTAGACGTGTTACCCGAGGCTGAGGCAAAATGCAGTTTTCGTGGGAGACGCCAAGATGACCGGACTTCTCGAGCTCCATCGCGAGCGGGTTCAGCCCGGCTGGGTCGATTATAACAACCACCTGAACGACGCCTACTACATGGTGATCTTCAGCAACGCGACCACGACCCTGATGGAGCATATCGGGCTTGGCGAAAAGGACCGCCTGGCCAAGGGCCATAGCCTCTTCACCCTGGAGATCCATCTCAACTACCTGCGCGAAATCAGGGGCGGGATGGAGACCCGGGTCGAGACCCAGATCCTGGGCCATGACCAGAAACGCCTCCATGTGTTCCACCTGCTTTATGCTGAGGATTCACCGGAGCTGCGCGCGACCAACGAGCAGATGCTGGTCAACATCGACATGAGCGGACCCAAATCCGCCCCTTTCCTGCCCGAGGTGCTGGCCAAGATCGAGGCCATCGAGGCCGACCAGGTCGGCCTGCCCCGGCCCGCCAATGCCGGCCGCGCCATCGGCCTGCCGCGGAAATAAGGCGGCGAAATAGGCGCGAGACAGCAGGCCGACACGCTCTCTTGCCAGGAACCTCCGGCGCCTGGACTCCGACGCCGATTGCTGGCGAAATCCTCGAACAGGAAACCCGTGGCCGGATGGATGTGATGGACCAAGCCAAACTGACGCGCTTCGTGGACCGGCTCTGGGACGACGAGATACTCCCCCAACTGGTCGAATATATTCGGATTCCCAACAAGTCGCCGGCCTTCGATCCGGACTGGGCTAAGCACGGCCACATGGACCGGGCGGTGGCGCTCATGGAGCGCTGGGCGCGCAGCAAAATTGCCGCGCTGCCGGGGGCGACGCTCGAGGTTCTGCGCCTGCCGGGGCGCACGCCCCTGATCCTCATGGACATCCCGGGGCCGGGCGAGGAGACGGTGCTGCTCTACGGCCATCTGGATAAACAGCCGGAGATGACGGGCTGGGCCGAGGGCTTCGGGCCGTGGATCCCGGTTCGCAAGGACGACAAGCTCTACGGCCGGGGTGGCGCCGACGACGGCTATGCGATCTTCGCCACCCTCGCGGCGATCGGCGCGCTCCACGAGCAGGGCATCCCCCACGCCCATGCGGTGGTCCTCATCGAAGCCTGCGAGGAATCCGGCAGCTACGACCTGCCGCACTATGTCGAGCATCTGGCGGGGCGCATCGGCAGCCCCTCCCTCGTGGTCTGCCTCGATTCCGGCTGCGGCAACTACGACCAGCTCTGGCTCACCACGTCCTTGCGAGGCCTATGCTCCGGAACGCTGACGGTCCGGGTGCTGACGGAAGGCGTCCATTCGGGCGATGCCTCGGGCATAGTGCCGTCCAGCTTCCGGATCCTGCGCCAGCTTTTGTCGCGCCTCGAGGACGAGACCACCGGCGCCATCCTTCCGGCGGAATTGCATGTCCAGGTTCCGGCCGACCGCATCGCCCAGGCCCGGGGCGCCGCCGCGGCGCTGGGTGACTCGGTCCACAGCAAGTTCCCCTTCGTCCCCGGCGCCTTGCCCATGGGCGAAGACGGCGTCGAGCGCGCGCTCAACCGGACCTGGCGCCCGCAGCTTGCCGTTACCGGGATTGAGGGCCTGCCCGCGCCTGCCAACGCAGGCAATGTGCTGCTGCCTTTCACCACCGCCAAGATCAGCCTGCGCCTGCCGCCGACCCTCGACGGCGCCAAGGTGCGGGCCCTGCTGAAGACCCTGTTCGAACGGAACCCGCCCGCGGGCGCCGAAGTGCGCTTCGATTCCCGGGATTCGACGTCGGGCTGGTCCGCGCCTCCCGTGGCGCCCTGGCTCGAGAAGTCACTGGCCGCGGCTTCCGAGGCCGCCTTCGGCCGGCCGCCGGTCTATATGGGCGAAGGCGGCAGCATCCCCTTCATGGCCATGCTGGGCGACAAGTTTCCCAAATCCCAGTTCGTCATCACCGGCGTTCTCGGGCCCCACTCGAACGCCCATGGCCCTAACGAGTTCCTGCATATCCCCATGGCCAAACGCCTGACCGCCGTCGTCGCCCGCGTCCTGGCGGATCACTGCGCCAGGAGATAGAGCGCAGCAGTTCGCGCCTTGTCGGCGGCAGGTGCCCCCCGGGGTGCGCTACTTCGTCCCCATCACCGTCACCGGCCGCCAGCCGGAGTCCGGCGGCTCGGCGATCAGGGCGCGGCAGCGTTCCATCAGAGCCGCGGCGGGCGGATCCTCGCCGCCGCGGGCGACGGCGACCCGGTCCAAAAGCACGATGGCCTCGGGCCAGCGGCGCTGGCGGTAAGCGGCCAGGCCCGCTTCGTAGATCGCAACCCAGGCAAGCTTCTCGCTCGCCGGCTTCTCGTCGGCCATGGCGATGAGCTCGAACACGGCCGTGCTTTCCATGCGTCCGTATACGGCCACCTGGTCGACCTCGCGCACCAGGATGGCATCGCCGGCCGCAAGGCGCGTCGCCTCGCCCATGATGATGTCGGTGCCGAAAACTTTGTTGAGCGACTCGAGCCGGCTGGCGAGGTTCACCGAGTCGCCGATGACCGTATAGTTGAGCCGCTCCTCAGAGCCGACATTGCCCACCAGCATCGGTCCGGTATTAATGCCGATGCGTAAGTGGAGATGCTCGCCGGCCGCCATGCCGGGCAAGTTTGCCATGGCTCGCCGGCAAGCGAGCGCCGCCCGGCAGGCGGCTTCGGCGTGGCGCTCGTCCGGCAGTGGTGCGCCCCAGAAGGCCATGACGGCGTCGCCGATGAACTTGTCGATGGTGCCCTTTTCCTCGACGATCGCCTTGGAGGCGGCGCTGAGGTAGGCGGTCAGCACCGGCACGATGCCGGGACCCAGTCGCTCGGATAGGGTGGTGAACCCCGCAAGGTCGGAGAACAGCACCGTCAGGGTCTGCTGCTGGCCGCCCGGCTTCGCCTCGATGCCCTGGGAGACCAGGGTGCGAACCAGCTCCGTCGGCAGGTATTTCTGGAACGAGGTCAGGCCCCGGGCCATCTGCATGATGGCGCCGGAGAGATCGTCCAGCTCGCGCAGCGCGGAAGGCACGCGCGCGATGCGGTCCAGATGGAAGCTCTCGATATTGCCCAGCTGGCCGGCGATGCGGATCAGCGGCCGGCCGATCAGCCGGTCGGCGAGCAGGATCGAGGCGACGATCATCATCAGGGTGAATGCCGCCACGCCGTAAAGCAGGCGCTGGGTGTTGCGATCGATATTGCCGAGGAAATCCTTCTCCGGGATGACCGTCACCACGCTCCAGTCGCGGAAATTGGCCGGCGAAAGGCTGACATAGTAAAGGGCGCCATCGGAGGCGCGGACCGGCGCCAGCGGCTGGATCATCTTGACCTCGGACAGCTTGAGCATGTTCTGGGACAGCGCCTGGCGAACCACGGAGAGAAGCGGGCTCGTCGCGGCGTCCAAGCTGTCGAGATTGCGCATCATGCCCGCCGTCTCCGCCTTGCGCTCGGCCGGATCCTGGGAGGCGATGATGTTCCCGGTGGAGTCGAGTATGGCCACGGTGCCGGTGCTGCCGACCCGCTGGTCGGCGAGAAAACTCGACAGCCGCCCCAGCTCGACGGTCACATTGATGACGCCGATGAAATTGCCGTAGAGCACGAGGCTCCCCGAGATATTGATCCCGGGCTGCTTGCGGTCGGGGAAATCCGCGCTCTGGGTCCAGACGGTCTTATCGGCCTTGACGGCCTTCCTGTACCAGGACTGCCGCAAGACCGAGTAGGTCGAGGGCTCGAGCTTGCGGTCCAGAAACAGCGGTTCGCCCGGTTCCGGCAGATAGCGGTCGACGCGCCGAATGGCCACGCCGGCGGGCAGAGGCCGGCGTGCGTCGAACCATTTGACCTCGACGTTGTGGATCTCGTCGTCGAAATTCTCGGTGCCGAAGAAATCACCTGTCGGCCAGCCGAACGCGATCCGGGAAATCACCGGCTGCGACTGGAGAAGCGCCAGGAAGATGAATTCGCGCTTGCCCTCGTCCTGGGGTGCGATCGCGCCCTGATAGAAGATCGAACGCACCGCCTCCTCGGTCGCCTGGACATTGCGCAGCACGTCGCTGAGCTCCGTGCGGATCGAGGCGACGATCTGCTCGTTCAGCTGCTTGGCTACGTCGGCCACGTTCTGGCGGGCCGTGTAGGACCAGGAGACGTGGATCAGCAGCGCGGTGCCGAGAACGCTCATAACCACGAACAGGGTGAGCGCCATGCGAAGCGCGAGGCGCGGCCGCCGCGGGCCCGCCAAGGGACGCGAAGTTTCCCCCGATACCATCCGCTCGGAGCCTAACCGGTCGGGGGCCGGCCGCAAGAGCCCGCCGCGCTCACTGGTAGGGACCCGTGATGAGCCTGGCGCCGCGCTGGAAACTGACATAGGCCCACATCCACTCGAGCAGGATCATCAGGCGGTTGCGAAATCCGATCAGGAAAAAGATGTGCACGCTGCCCCAGAGCAGCCAGGCCGGAAGGCCGCTGATCCGAATCCAGCCGAAATCGGCCACCGCCTTGCTGCGGCCGATGGTGGCAAGGCTTCCCTGATGACGGTAGCGGAACGGGGCTGTCCCCTGCTCGCCGCGGACCATGCCCTTGATCAGCCCAGCCACATAGGCGCCCTGCTGCTTGGCCGCGGGCGCCAGGCCCGGAACCGGTTTGCCCTTGGCGTCCATCGCCAGCGCCGTGTCGCCGATGACGAAGACGTCGGGATGGCCGGGGAGGCGCAAATCGCCGGCGACCTTGACCCGACCGGCCCGGTCCTTTTCCGCAGCCAGCCATTTGGCCGCCGGAGAGGCGGCGACGCCGGCCGCCCAGATGAGACAATCCGATTCGATGGTCTCGGCGCCGATCATCACCCCATGGGTCGTGCAGCCGGTCACCGCCTGGCCGACCCTCACCTCGACGCCGAGCTCTTCCAGCGCGCGCTTGGCGATCGCCGATTGGGATTCCCGGAACGCCGGCAGCAGTCGTGGGCCGGCCTCGACCAGCAGCACCCGGGCCTGGCGCGGGTCTATGTTGCGGAAATCCCGGGCGAGCGCCTTCCTGGCCAGCTCGGCGATGGCGCCGGCGAGCTCGACCCCGGTCGGCCCGCCGCCGATGATGACGAAGCTGAGCCGGCGCGAGCGCATGGCGCCATCGGCCATGGTCTCCGCATTCTCGAAGGCGAGCAGGATGCGCCGTCGGACGTCGGTCGCATCGTCGATCCGCTTCAGCCCCGGCGCATGGGCTTCCCAGTCGTCATGGCCGAAATAGGCATGACGGGCGCCGGTGGCGACGATCAGCCAGTCATAAGAAACCCTGTCGGCGCCGACTTCCACCCGCCGATTGGCGAGATCGATCCCCGTCACCCGGCCGAGGCGCACCGTGGCATTGGCCTGCTTGCCGAGGATGCCGCGGATCGGAGCCGCGATCTGCGCCGGCGACAGCCCGGCGGTCGCCACCTGATAGAGCAGCGGCTGAAACAGATGGTAGTTGTGCCGGTCGATGATGGTCACGTCCACCGCAGCATGGGCCAGCTCCTTCGCCGCCGTCAGCCCGGCGAAGCCGGCGCCGATGATCACCACCCGCGGCCGGTGAGGTGCGGCTGGGGGCGGCGACGCGGCCGGCTCGGCCTGCCGATCATCGAGCGCGAGCCCGTCCACCTCAATGGCTCTCGCGGCCGACGAACAAGGGCTTCAGCAGCCGGTCGATGGAGATCGGACCGGGCCCGCGGGTCAGGATGAAGACCAGCATGGCGGCCCAGGTCAGATGCTCGACCCAGTTCTCGGGATAGACGAAGGTCTGGATCACGGCAATCATGCCCAAGAGCGGCAGAGTCGCGAGCCGGGTGAAAAGGCCGAAGAAGATCAGGGTCGAGCAGCCGAGCTCGAAGGTCGCCGAAATGGTCGCGGCAACCTCGGGGCTCAGCACGGGCACCCGGTATTCGTTGGCGAACAGAAGGATCGTTGTTTGCCAGCTCAGGATCTTGCTGTGGCCGGACATGAAGAAGACGCTTGCCGCGCTGAAGCGAAAGATGAGCTGCAGCAGGGCAAGCGGAAAGCGGCCGAGCAGATCCAGGATCGGCTGGACCAAGGTTACCAGCGGTCGCCGGGAGCTTTTCGGCAGCTCGAGACTCATGAACATGGCGAAGCCTCCTCAGGCATGGGGGTAGGGGATGAAAGCCGGAAACCGACGATGAGGCCCTCGCCCATGAGCCGGCGGAGCGCCATAGGGAGGTCGAACAGGGGATCGCGTTCGAGCACCACGGCCGCGGCGGCTTCCAGGGACTGTCCTTCGGCCAAGGCCTTGCGCAGGGCGAAATCGCCCGCCTCCAGCCGGCGGAAGACGACCGCATCATCCTGCTGGCGGATCTCGAGGCAGCAGCCCCCTTCATCCAGATCCAAAGGACCCACGTTTTCGTTTTCGGGCCGATTGGCCTGCCAGATGCGATCGACGGGCCAGTCGGAGGCCAGAAAGCCGACCGAGGGCTGAAGGCGAAACACCAGCTTGGAATAATCGGCGCCTGCCACGCCGGCGAAGGCGGACCCGTCAATCGGCGCTTCGGCCGGGGCGTGGAGGGCGGCGTTGATCGCCCATTCGAGGCGCGCCACATCGGGAAGGTAGATGACCTTCGCGGCCGCCGGGAATTCGGCCAGGAAATTGGGGAACGCCGCGCCGTATTCGAACAGGCAGGGCTCTCGCGGAGGCGCCTTGTCGATGAAGCCGCGGGCGGCATAGTCGAAGAAGCGCTCGTCCACCAGGCGGCAGACGACGGGATAGATGGCCTTCAGCGCCTCGGTCAGAGAGAACAGGTAGTGGTTGCGATAGATCCCGAGACGCGCCGCGGGATCGAGGCCATCGCCATGGATCGCCTCGACGATGGACGCCTCATCCCGGCCCAGGACTGCGCGGCCGACGGCGCATTGCAGCTCACGCAGCGCGGACATCGTCCCTCTCTTTCGGGGACAGGGCCGCGAGCGCGTCGGCCTTGCCGGCTTCGGCGATCAACACGCCAAGCGGCGGGATGCGGCAATCCCATTCGATCAGGGTCGGCCGCGCGCCGATGAGCGCGAGCGCTTGGCGATGGAGCGCCCAGACCGCCTCGGCCACTTCGCTGCCGTGATCGTCGATCAGGATCTCGTCTTCGCCGATCGGGTTCACGTGATGACCGGCAAGATGGAACTCGCCGATGGCTTCGGCCGGAAGCGCCGCCAGGTAGCCGGCGGGATCGAAGCCGAGATTTCGGCCGCTCACATAGATGTTGTTGACATCGCAAAGCAGCCCGCAGCCGGTGAGGCGCACGAGTGCCGCCAGGAACTCGGGCTCCGGAATCGTGGAGTGCCGATAGCGCAGATAGCTCGACGGATTTTCGACCAGGATGCGCCGGCCGAGGCGGTTCTGGGCTTGGTCGATATGGCCGGCGACGAGTACCAGGGATTCTTCCGTGTAGGGCAACGGCATCAGGTCGTTGAGATAATTCCCCTCGACGACACTCCAGGAGAGATGCTCAGAGACCAGAACAGGCTGAAGTCGATCGACCAACATCGCCAGGCGCGCCAGATGGCGTTCCGAAAGGCCGTCGCTGCCGCCGAGCGAAAGCCCGACACCGTGCAGCGAGACCGGCAGATCGGCGCGAACCTGCTCAAGGGCCCGCAACGCCGGCCCGGCGCCCATGTAGTTCTCCGGGTGAACCTCGACCCAGCCGACCGCCGGAGGCGACGCCACGACCTCGGCCAGATGCGGCGCCCTCAGCCCGATGCCGGCCTTGCCGGACAAAGGCACCAGAGGCGAGTCGCTCTGAGCTGTCATGGCGTCCCCCGGAGTCCGGCCGATGGGTCTCAGGCCTTCGGCGAGGTAGCGCCGCCGGCGATCTTGTCGCAGGTGCCGGCGGGAACATAGATCCAGGATGCGCCGTCCATATCCTTGGTCGCGGTCCCGGCGCAGGAATGGGTCACCGTCTGGCAGTCGTTCAGACCGGCCTTGGCGATTCCATAGCACTTCTCGGCTGTGAAGCTGGTCGGCACGCTGGCTTGACCCGCATTGGCGACGATGGGCATGGCAAGGGCGGCAAACATGGCGGAGGCGGCGATGAGCGAGGTCTTCATGGGGCGATCTCCTGTGGCGTGGGTTTGACGAAGTTCATATCTTGCTCTTCGGGCTCGACTGCGTTCGGGTTACCTGTGGGCCCTTCAGCGGCAAAGCCAGGATTGAAGTCTGAACTCTACGAAAGACGAGCGGAAATGCCGTATTTTGATCGTTTCGATGCTGCTCATGCATCGGGGTGTCCGTCGGTCTAGAGATATGTCGCTTTGATGTCGATGGTGGACCGCCGGCCCAGGGCATCGAAATTGTCGGCGAGCCAGTTCTCGGCCGTCGCCCGTCCGACCTCCTTGAGATCGGTCAGGAACTCCCAATCGGCGCAGAGCTTGCTGGCGACGCTGAGCTTTGACATCTCCGCCTCGGCCGAGAGGCCGTGGACATGCATCTTCTTCAGGCTGCCGTTCTTGACTCCGTCGGACTCGATGAGATCCGTGACGAAATTGATCGCCCGCATCTCGCGCATGAGCGAGGAGTTGAAGCTGATCTCGTTGATCCGATTCAGGATCTCGGTGGCGCTGTGCGGCATCTCCTTGCGCTCAAGCGGGTTGATGTGGACGATCACCACGTCCCGGCTGTCGCAGCGGTAGATGAGGGGGAAGATCGCCGGATTACCCATGTAGCCGCCATCCCAATAGGATTCGCCGTCGATTTCCACCGCCTGGAATAGGAAGGGCAGACACCCCGAGGCGAGCACCGCATCGACCGTGATCTCGTCGTTGCCAAAGACCTTGATCTTGCCCGTGCGCACATTCGTCGCCGACAGGAACAGCTTGACCGGGCAGCAATGGGTGCGCAGCGCCTCGAAATCGACCACCTGGCCCAGGACCTCGCGCAACGGATTGTAGTTCATGGGATTGAACTGATAGGGCGAGAACAGGCGCGTCATCATGTCGACCATCACATAGGCCGGCGAATTCTCCAGTGCCCTGTTGCCGGTAAGTCGGTCGAACCAGGTCGGTTGCAACAGGCTGTATTCCCCGGCGTGGCTGACCCGGCGCCAGAAATTCGTCAGCGCCTGGCGTGCACCATGGCGCCCGCCGCGGGCGAGACCATAGGCAGCCACGGTGGCGTTCATGGCCCCGGCGCTGGTCGCGCTGATGCCCTCGAAGACGATGCGCTCGTCCTCCAGCAGCCGGTCCAGCACGCCCCAGGTGAAGGCGCCGTGTGCGCCGCCGCCTTGGAGGGCGAGGTTGATCGCCCGCGTGCCTGCTTTGGGCCGGCCGGGATAGGTCTCGGCCTCGTGGCTGTGGTTCTCGCTCTCCCGCGAAGGCGTATCCCTATCCATGTTGTGCCTCCTTGGCATTGGTTCATCCAGCGTCAGTGGGCGGTCCAGCCACCATCCATGGGTAGTGCCGCCCCGGTGATCGAGGCGGCGGCTTCGCCGCACAGAAACAGGGTGAGCGCACCCAGTTCCTCGACAGTGGCGAAACGTTTGGCCGGCGTTTGGGCCAGAAGCACGTCGTGGATCACTTTCTCCCGCGGTATTCCATGGCTCTTCGCCTGGTCGTCGATCTGCTTTTCGACCAGCGGCGTCCAGACATAGCCCGGACAGATGGCATTGCAGGTGACGCCGGCCTCGGCACCCTCGAGCGCGATCACCTTGGTCAGGCCGACGACGCCGTGCTTGGCGGCGACATAGGCGGCCTTGAAGGGCGAGGCGATCAAGCCATGGGCCGAGGCGACATTGATGATGCGGCCCCAGCCGCGCGTCTTCATGCCGGCGAAGACGAGGCGGCTTGCATGAAAGGCCGCGCTGAGATTGATGGCCAGGATCGCGTCCCATTTGGCCGGCGGGAAGTCCTCCAGCGGCGCGACGAACTGGATGCCGGCATTGTTGACCAGGATGTCGATCTTGCCGAAGTCCGCGGCCGCGGCCTCGACCATGGCGGCAATGGCCTCGGGTTTGCTCATGTCGGCACCGTCGTAGCGGACCTCGACAGCGAACTCCTCCGCCAGGCCGGCGCGAATTTTCTCGATCTCCACGGGGTCGCCGAACCCGTTCAGCGTCACCCTGGCGCCGGCTTCGGCAAAGGCTCGCGCAATGCCGAACCCGATGCCGCTGGTCGATCCGGTGACGATCGCCGTCCGGCCTTCTAAGGATCGCGCTGCGCTCGCGGACTGGTTGTTCGTCGGGGCCGTCATCAGCATGGCTTGATCCTCCTCGTCGGGGCCGGCGTGCCGGTGGCCGCTAGCAGCGCTGCTACGTCCAGGTTCGATGTCCAGCAGCCTGAAGTAACCCGGCGTCGGGTGGAAATGCCGTTGGGATATCGTCTTGATGCAGACGGGTTATGAGGATCTAGCGCGTTGATTTATCTGGTGCTGGAACCAGGCCGGTATGGACACGGCTTCCGCCCGTTCCGGTTTCGGGGTATTTCTCAATGTTGCATTGGGTGCCTGGTCGCGAGAGGGGTCGCGCTGACGTCGCTACGGGGGACGGGCCGCTTCGATGGAACTCTTTCAGGTCCGCTATTTTCTGGCCTTGACCAAGACGCTCAATTTCACCCGCGCGGCCGAGACTTGCCATGTCTCCCAGCCGGCCCTGACCAGGGCGATTCAGCGTCTGGAGGAGGAGCTGGGCGGGCCCCTCCTCTATCGCGAACGCAACCAGACCCAGCTGACGGCCCTAGGCCGGGCCATGGCGCCCCATCTCGGGGCGGCTTATGCGGCGGCTGAATCCGCAGCGGCTCAAGCGGTGGCATTCCGGGTGCGCGCTACCCCGCCCCTCAGGCTTGGCATCGGCGAAGGGCTTTCGCCGCACCTGCCGATGTCGGTACTGCGGGAACTGCAAGCGCATATGAAGGGCTTCGAATTCAGCCTCGCCGAGGGGAGGGCAGAGGATCTATCCGAGCGGATGCTGAGCGACAGCCTCGACAGCGCCTTGCTGGCGCTATCCGACAAGCTTCCCGAGCGGCTCAACCGCTGGACGCTTTTCGAGGACCGCTACGCCGTGCTCTGCCTGGCCGATCATCCCTTCGCGATGTCGACCGCGGTCGAGCCGACCGCCCTTGCCGGCCAGTGCCTGCTCTTGCCGGGAAACAGCGGCTCCCACGCCGGACTCGCTCTCGACCGCCTGGCGGCCGAGAGCGGCATCGAACTCGACGCCCGCCACACCGGCGCCAGCGAGGCCGCGGTCCAGCAGATGGTCGCCGCCGGGCTCGGGCTATCGCTTTCCGCCATGCACCGGCCCCTTCCCATGGGCCTCGTCGCCATCCCCATCGCTCATGCCGCGGCCCAGTTCAAGGTTGTCGTCACGACCGTCGCTGGACGGCCTCATGGGCCCAGTCTCGATGCCTTTCTGAAGTTGATGCGCGCCCGCGACTGGCGTCGCGCCGCCGGCGCGGCGAGCCAACTATTGAAACGATGACCAACGGGAATTGGATCGGCCGATGCTAATGTGGTCCCCTCAGATTTCGCCCCTCAGCCAGCCGCGGCGCAGTCGAAAGTCCTAGAATGTCGCTCAAAGGAGAACTGGACAAAATCCGTGCAGACAGCCTGTCGGATGCAAGAATAGAGGCCGCATACCGGGCCGTGGTCGGTCAACTCAGCCGCGCCGGCACGGCCGACCAGACTCTGAAGGTCGGCGGTTCCATGCCGCCCTTCATGCTCCCCAACGCCGCCGGCCGCCTGGTCGTCTCCGACGAGTTGCTGGCCAAGGGTCCGCTGGTGGTCACCTTCTTTCGCGGCAGCTGGTGCCCGTACTGCCAGCGAACGCTGGAGGCGCTCGAGGAGGTCTTGCCCCGAATTCATGCGGCAGGCGCCGAGCTCGTGGCCCTTACACCCGACACCGGCGTATATCTGTCGGAGAGCGAGACCGCCGGCCATCCGAGCCCGGAAATCCTGTCCGACGTGGATGGGGCCGTCGGATTGCAGTTCGGAGTCCTGTTCCGCGCGCCGGACATCTACCGCGATCTCTTGGCCGGCTTCGGGGTGGACCTCCGGGAGCGACACGGCAACGAGGGCTGGTTCATCCCGATTCCGGCGAGCTTCGTCGTCGATCGAACGGGCACGGTGCGCTATGCCTTTGTCAACGCTGACTTCACGCTGCGCGCCGATCCCGAGGAGATCGTCCAGGTCCTGGAGGGACTCAAGAGCGAAGGACCTCGATAGTCGTCCCGGCGCGGCACCGGATTGCTTGCCGAGGGGACATCTCGCCATGGAAATGCATCAAATCCGCTACTTCCTTGCGGTCTGCGACACGCTTAACTTCACCCGCGCCTCCGAGGCCTGCAACGTCACCCAGCCGGCCCTCACCCGGGCGATCCAGAAGCTGGAGGAGGAGCTGGGCGGGCTGCTTCTGCGTCGGGAGCGCAGCCGAACCCACTTGACCGAATTCGGCCAGCTGATGAAGCCCCATCTCGAAGATGTCCTGCGCAATACCCAGGCCGCGACGACGACCGCCAAGAGCCTCCTGAAGCTGGAGGATGCGCCGCTCAGCCTGGGCGTCATGTGCACCGTGGGGCCATTGCGATGCGTCGGGCTGCTGGCACAGTTCAGAAAGGATCATCCCGGCATCGAGGCCTCCTTGCATGAAGGCGTGCCGATGGAGCTGTGCCGGCTCCTGATCGAGGGGAAGCTCGATCTCGCGATCATGGCCCAGCCGAAGGGCCTCGAAGAGAGCTATGCCGTCGAGCCGCTCTATCGCGAACGGTTCGTCGTCGCCTTTCCGCCCGGTCATCGCTTCGAACGCATGAACGCGGTCAAGACGGTCGATTGCGGCGGGGAATCCTATCTGATGCGCATGAACTGCGAATACGGGAGCCACTGGGACGAGTATCTCGCCGCCAACAAGATCGATCTCCGAGAGGTCTATCGCAGCGAGCGCGAGGACTGGATCCAGACCATGGTCATGGCCGGCATGGGAATCTGCTTCATCCCGGAATTCTCACCCGTCGTCGCCGGGCTGCACACGCGGCCGCTGATCGAGCCGGATGTCTGGCGCGAGGTATCGCTTGTGACCATGCCGGGTCGGCGCTTTTCACCCGCGGTCGCCGCCTTCGTCAGGGCGGTGAGGCAGTATCGCTGGCAGAGCTCGGCGGTTTGAGTTCGCGCTCGGCAAGCACGTCCCTGGCCGCGGCCAGGCCATTGAGGGCCGCGGGGAAGCCGGCGTAAATCGCCATCTGCATGATGGTTTCGATCACCTCCTCGCGGCTGCAGCCGACGTTGAGGGCGCCGTGGATGTGGACGCGAAGCTGAGGAGCCGCGGTGCCGAGCGCGGTGAGCGCCGCCACGGTCGCGATCTGGCGCGACTTCAGGTCCAGGCCCGGCCGGGCGTAGATGTCCCCGAAGGGGAATTCGACCAGATAGCGAGCGAAATCGGGTGCGATGTCCTTGAGACCGGCAATGATCCGGCTCACCTCCTCGCGGTCGATCTCGGCGAGGCGGTCGAGGCCGCGCTCATAGCGTTCGTTCATGGAAGATTTCCTTCGACTCAGCCGCGGGCCGGCTGAGGGGCCGGCAAGCGGAGCAGGAACGCGAGCAGGCCCGCGGCACCGAGCGAGATCGCCAGGCCGGCGACCAGGGCTGGCCAGCCCAGCCGATCGAAGACCTGACCCAGAACGGCGCTGCCGACGAGCCCGCCGAGGAAATAGCAGGCAAGATAAATCCCGCTCGCCGAACCGCGATCGCCTGTGGCCGCCCGGCTGACAAAGCCCGTCGCCGCCGCCTGGGCGAAGAAGGTTCCCACACCTACCAGGGCGAGACCGATGGCGACGCCGGCGAGGTTCGGCAGCAGCAGAAAGGGCAGTCCGAGGCCGGCGACCCCGAGCGCGCCCCAGAAGGTTGGACGCGTGCCGAAGCGCCCCACCGCCCGCCCAGCCAGAGGCGTGGTCAGGATCGAGGGCAGGAAGACAAAATAGACGAATCCCAGCTGCATCGGCCCCAATCCGATGGGCTGGCGCACCAGCACGAAGTTCACATAGGTGAAGGTGCCGATGAAGATGAAGAGGATGAGAAAGCCGATGGCGAAGCTGGCCCGTAGCGGTGCGTTGCGCAGGTGCGCGAGCCAGCCCGCAAAGGCCGATCCGGCGGCCTTGCCGGTCGGAGTCACGGGCTGCGTGCCCCGCAGACTGAAGAAGACCAGCGCCGCGCCGGCAAGGTTGAGGAGCGCGAAGACATGGAAGTTCGCCGGCAGGCCCAGATGGTCGGCGATGGCCGCGGACATCAGACGCCCGAACAGGTTGCTGGCCACATTGCCCGTGATATAGGCGGCGAAGGCGCTGGCGCTGTCCGTCGCGCTGCACTGCTCGGCGAGATAGGCCAGCATCAAGGTGAAGGCCGCGGACATGAACAGTCCCTGGACGACCCGAAGCGCGGTGAAGACCATCAGATCCGGGGCCACGGCCAGAAGCCCCGTCGGGATCGAGAGCAGAAGCAGACTCAGCAGTATTCCAAGCCGGCGGTTGATGTGCCGGCTGAGCAGGGCGACGAGGAGGCCGGAAACCGCCATGCCCATGGTGCTGGCATTGACGGCGAAGCCCATGGCCGCCGGGCTCACGCCATAGTGCCGGGCGAGGGATGGCAGGATCGCCTGGGTGGCGAAGAGATCGACCACGGTGAGGAAGGCCGTTAGGCCGATGACAAAGCTGCGCGCTGCCGCTTCAAATCCGTGGGAGCGGCTCTGCATCGGCGCCACAGCGTCCAGAGCCATCGTCCGTTCCATGATCCGCCTCATCACTTGGCGTTCGTCGTAGTGTACAGGGCACGGCGCGCGGCGCCCGAGGGGGACGGGTGCCGCGCGCCGCTGAGAGCGCTCACGAGTCGGGGGCTACATCGTGTGCGCGTCGGTTCCGTTGTCGAGAATGTCGGCGGAGATCAAGACCACGACCTTCTTGCCGGTGTTCTTCCACCAGTGGGAAATGTCGGCGTCCCGGGACCAATCGCCGGCCCTGTGCAGGATCGGCACGGCGCAGTCGCTGGCGTATTCCGTGATCTCGCCCTGGACGATATAGATCAGGGCCGGCCGGTCGGCATGGCTGTGCCAGGGAACGACCCCGCCGGGCTGAATGACCAGGCGGCGGATGCGGAACAGGTGGTCCTTGAGGGCGACCTTCTGCTTCGAGAGATCGATGGATTCGAGGACCGTGTCGGTGACTCCGACAGGCATGGTAGCGCCTGCCTTCTGGCCCTGGCCGTCGGCAACGAGATTGCCGGCGGGGCAACCATTGGCGAAGGCACCGGTCGAGAGGATCGAGATCGCCGCGACGGCGGCGCCGGCCATCGCGAATTTCAGCCAGCCGCGCTGGCTCCGCTTGCTTTGGATGATCATGGGTCGGCTTTCCTTTTCTTCCTGATGTGAATCGCGCGAACCAGCGCGCAACGGAAAAGAGGATCGGCCAGCCGGTGGCGAAGCTGAAATGCCGTCTGACTATGGTTCCGATGCCGGGCGTCGATGAACGGCACGGCGCTCGCCCGTGACCGGGATCCTGCGCCGGCACCTAAAACCAGGACGTCATATCGCTCCCTCATCGCCGCCTCCAGACCGCGCATCTGTTCAGACATATCAATGCGGGTAGCAGTCTCGAAGAGGCCGGAGCGCGGAGGTGGAGGAAGGCGCTTCAACCAAGCGCTGCCGGTGCGCGCCCACAGCTTCAGCCGCTGGCGAATAGCGAAGGTCGGAGGCCTCGCAACCAACTTCGATCGGACCGAAGGCGCAGCGTGCCGCCGCGATCATGGCTTCGGCAGCCTGAAGATCCGCCGGCGCGGCATCCGGAACCGAGAGCGCGGGGCGAAGCCGGGCGCCGAGCCGATCAATGAGCGTCGGGCTCATCGATGGGCGATGGGACAGCGTCTTCTCGAAGCTACGCATGGCGGTTCTCCTTCCATGGCCGGCGGAAACCAGGTCACAAACGGGTCCGCCTCTTGCCCAGGCTCAAAAGTTTCGACCTGGCGCGCAACGAGATGAAATGCCGACTGACTATGGACTCGATAGCATCGGGTCATTGCCCGTGCTCGATCCCGAAGACGGGTTTACGCTATTCTCGGCACGGCAAAGCTTGACAAGGACAAGGCCACATGACCGCCAGCGCCGGCGTCGAAACCGTGGTCGAGCCGCGCATGCGGGACATCGGCGATTTCGCTGTCCGGCGCCTGTTGCCGGCGGCGGCACGCCGGTCGGTCGGCCCCTTCGTCTTCCTGGATCACTTCGGGCCGGTCGCCCTGCCGCCCGGACAGGGCATGGATGTCAGGCCCCATCCCCATATCGGGCTGGCGACGGTGACCTATCTGCTGGAAGGCGAGATCATCCATCGCGACAGCCTGGGCTATGTCCAGCCGATCCGGCCGGGTGACGTCAACTGGATGACGGCCGGCCGAGGCATCGTCCACTCCGAGCGCTCGAACCCCGGGGAGCGGGCCAAGGGTCCGCGTCTCCACGGCATCCAGTCCTGGGTCGCCCTGCCACAAGCGAGCGAGGAGAGCGAGCCCCGTTTCGCCCATCATCCGGGGGGGAGCCTGCCGAGCTTCGCTCTCGGCGGAGTGCGGCTTCGCCTCATCGCCGGGACCGGTTTCAGCCAAAAGGCTCCCGTCGCCGTGCTTGCGCCCACCCTCTATGCCGACGTCGATATGCCCGCGGGCACGGCGATTGAGATCCCCGTCGAGCACCCGGAGCGGGCGATCTACGTCATTTTGGGCAATGTCGAAATCGACGGCGAGAGCCATGGCGCAGGGCGGCTTCTCGTGCTGGCCGCCGGGGCCGAACCGCGGCTCGCCAGCAAGGAAGGCGCCAGGCTTCTCCTGCTGGGCGGAGCGCCCCTGGACGGTCAGCGCCATCTCTACTGGAACTTCGTCTCCAGCCGGCGCGAGCGGATCGACCAGGCCAAGAGGGACTGGTCCGAAGGCCGGTTCCCCATGGTCCCCGGCGAGACCGACTACATTCCGCTTCCCGGCTAGAGCCTGACCCGATCTTGGTCTAGAGCCGGCGCCAGAATCCGTCCTCTTCGGCGACCAATCCAGCGGCGGCCAGCTCGATCAGATGGGCGCGGACCGATTCCGCCGCGGCTTCGACGAGCCGTGGATCCAGTCCATGATAGACCTTAGCCACGATGCCTGCCGGCCGCGCCGGTCCGGCGCTGAGAGCCTCCAGGACGGCCGCACGCCGGGCTCGCCGATGGGCGATGAGCTCGCCGACATGGGCCTGAGGATCGCGGATCGGGCCGCCATGGGTCGGCCAGTAGATCTTCTCCCGGCGCGCCGACAGGCGATCGAGGGAGGCCATGTAGGCCGCCATGTCGCCGTCCGGCGGGCCAATGACCGTGGTCGACCAGCCCATGACCTGATCGCCGGAGAACAGGGCCTGCTCCTCGGCGAGCGCGAAGCAAAGATGGTTGGAGGCGTGGCCCGGCGTGTGAAGGGCCGTCAGGCTCCAGCCTTCGCCCGCCACGCTGTCGCCGTCGGCCATCCGGATATCCGGACGGAAGGCGAGATCGGCCCCGGCCTCTCCTGTCTCGCCCACCGCGCCATGAGGGCCGAAGCCGAGGCAGGGCGCCCCCGTCGCCGCCTTCAGCGCGGCGGCGGCCGGCGAGTGGTCGATATGGGTGTGGGTGATCAGGATATGGGAAACCGAATCCCCGCCTAGAGCCGACAGCAGGGCCGCGACATGGTCGTCCAGGTCCGGGCCGGGATCGATCACCGCCACCCGCCCGCGGCCGACGATGTAGGTGCCGGTGCCGAGAAAGGTGAAGGGCCCCGGATTGCGGGCGACGACCCGGCGAATGAGGGGCGAGACCTGTTCGGCCACGCCATAGGCACAGTCAAAATTTCGGTCGTTGAGCATGGATCTCCTGTCTGACCCAGGGTGCCTTGAATTCCCGCGTCCAGCCGGCGAGCGCAACAAGCAGGTCGCGGACCAGGCCGCCCGCGATCTCGTCGGTCATGTCCCCGTCCGCGTCGAATTTGCTTGGCGCCTGGGCGATCCAAGACGCCGGGGCAGGGCGTTGCCGCTGCCCGCCGACGATGACATTATGCAGCAAGCAAGCGGGGTTTGATGCCCGATTCGGGAGGGGCCTTGTCGGAAAAACCTTCGAACGAAGCAAAGCGCCGGCGCGCGCGCTGGCCGGTGTTTCTGTTGCTGCTTCCCGTCCTCGCCGTGCTTTGGATCCCCTCCTACAATTCCGTGGAACCCCAGCTCGCGGGCATCCCGTTCTTCTACTGGTATCAGCTTCTCTGGATCGTCATCAGTGCCGGGCTGACCTTGTTCGCCTACCTGACGGGCGAGTGAGCGTGAACGCGCGCCGGCCGATCGGGGGATCGGCACATTGCCGGGGGAATAGCGGCTCGTGAACTGGACCATCGTCACCGTCTTCGTCGTCCTCTTCGGCACTGTGACCATTCTCGGTTTTGCCGCAGCGCGCTGGCGGCCGGGCGATATGGATCTGTTGCATGAATGGGGCCTGGGCGGGCGGCGCTTCGGCACCATCGTCACCTGGTTCCTCCTGGGCGGCGATCTCTACACGGCCTACACCTTCGTCGCCGTGCCTGCCCTGGTCTTCGGCGCCGGTGCGATCGGCTTCTTCGCAGTGCCCTATACCATCATCGTCTACCCCTTCGTCTTCATGGTCTTTCCGCGCTTCTGGTCGGTCGCCCACAAGCACGGCTATATGACTGCCGCCGATTTCGTGCGCGGGCGCTACGGCAACCGGTGGCTGGCGCTGGCGGTGGCGATCACGGGACTGGTGGCGACCATGCCCTATATCGCCCTGCAGCTGGTCGGTCTCCAGGTCGTCATCGGGGCGATGGGGGTCGGCGGCCAGGGCCTCTGGGGCGATCTTCCCCTCATCATCGCCTTCCTGATCCTCGCCGCCTTCACCTACACCAGCGGCCTGCGCGCGCCGGCGGCGATCGCCGTGGTCAAGGACGTGCTGATCTACGCCACCATCCTGGCCGTGGTCATCGTCATTCCGAGCGAGCTCGGCGGGTATGGCAAGATTTTCGCCGCGGTGGCGCCGGCGAAGCTGATCCTGGCCGCGCCGACAGCTGCCAGCCTCGGCGCCTATGGCGGATATGCCACGCTGGCGCTGGGATCGGCCCTGGCCCTGTTCCTTTATCCCCATGCCATGACCGGCGTGCTCAGCGCCAACAGCCGCCACGTGATCCGTCGCAACGCGGCGATGCTGCCGGCCTATTCCATCGTGCTCGGCCTGCTCGCCCTCATGGGCTACATGGCGCTCGCCGCGGGAGTCGCGAAGAACCCGCTCTATGCCGACGGCTTCAAGCAGTTCGGGTCGACCTTTGCCGTGCCGGCGCTGCTGATGGCGTCCTTCCCCGACTGGTTCACCGGTGTCGCCTTTGCCGCCATCGGCATCGGCGCCCTGGTGCCCGCCGCTGTCATGTCCATCGCGTGCGCCAATCTCTTCACCCGCAACATCTACAAGGAGATGATCCGGCCCGATTGCAGCGACGCCGATGAGTCGCGGATGGCCAAGATAGTCTCCCTGATCGTCAAGATCGGGGCTCTCGTCTTCATCATCCTGCTTCCCCTGCAATATGCCATCCAGCTCCAGCTTCTGGGCGGCATCTGGATCATCCAGACTCTGCCGGCGGTGATCTTCGGCCTCTACACGCGCTGGTTCGATCCGCGCGCGCTCCTCGCCGGCTGGGCCGCCGGCATCGCGACGGGCAGCTGGATGGCGGGCACGCTTGCCTTCAAGGCTTCGGTATTTCCGCTCTCGGTCTTCGGCTACACCGTTCCCGGCTACGCCGCGCTCTATTCCCTCATCGTCAATATCGCCGTGGCAACAGTCATGAGCCTGATCCTCAACGCCGCCGGCGGCGAAAGGCGCGATGAGACCGTGGCGGCGGATTACCGCTGAACCGGTCCCATTGAGCGAAAACGCCGAGACGCCCGGACCCGACGCCAATCGTTTCCTGGCCTGGGCAAGGCACCATGGCAGCGAGCTCAGGCTTGCGGCCCGCACCACCATCGCGGCACTTCTCGCCTTCGCGACGGCCGACCTTCTGCACATGGCTCAGATCTACTGGGCGGTGCTGACGGCGGTCATCGTCATGCAGGCGAATCTCGGCGGCTCGATCAAGGCGACCTTCGACCGGCTGGCCGGAACGGTCGGCGGCGCGGCCTGGGGCGTCATCATCGGTCTTGCCCTGCCGCATGCCGGCGCCCTCGGACTCGCCCTTGCCCTGGCGCTGGCCGTGGGGCCCTTGGCCTTGGCGGCTGCCTTCAAGCCCTGGCTCAGAATCGCACCGGTCACGGCGATCATCGTGCTCATGAGCACCCAGGCCCAGCAGGCGGGTCCGCTCGCCTATGCCCTCGACCGGGTGATCGAAATATTGCTGGGCGTTGCCGTCGCCCTTGCGGTCTCCCTGTTGGTGCTGCCGAACCGGGCCCATGGCGCGCTCGCCACGGCGGCGAGCCGGGCTCTTCAGATCATGAGCGAGCTCGCGGCCGTGCTGCTTCCTCATCCCGGCACCGCCGCCGACGGCGCAATTCTGTTGCAGCTGCACGCGAAGCTCCGCCGCGCCCTGGCCGGGGTCGACGTGGCCGGCGAGGAAGCCCGGCGCGAACGGGTCGGGCGCCTGACCGACGAACCGGAACCGGAACCCCTGCGCCGCAATCTCAACCGCCTGCGCCTCGACCTGGCCATGATCGGCCGCGCCACCGTGGAGCCCTTGCCCGAGCCCGTCGCCGGTCGCCTCGCCGGCGCGACGGCGGATGTCGCCGCTGCTCTCGCGGCATATTTTTCCGCGGCTGGACTTGCTCTAGCCGCGCGCCGAGCGGCACCGCCGCGCGAGGCTTGCAGCACGGCGCTACGCGCCTACGCCGCTGTGCTGGCAGAGCTGCGCAAGGAGGGCCTCACCCGCAATCTCTCGGCCGCGGATGCCAGGCATCTTTTCGGCATCGCCTTCGTTCTCGATCAGCTGCGCCGCAATTTGCGCGACCTGGCCGAGCGCGTCGACGAGATGGCGGGTCAGCCTCGGAAAAGCGCGAAATAGAGGACGTAGATCCAGCTGAGCAATCCATCGATGATCGCCCAGAGGATGGAGTGGTTGGCGCTGTACGAGATCGCGATGGCCAGAGCCGAACCGAATCCCACGCCGTACTTGGCGCCCTCGACCCGAACGGCATAGAAGCGTCCATTCATTTCCGTCTCCCTCCGGCATCTGCCGAAACCAATTCTTCATACATATGGGTCTTCATCCTGCACCTGGGGGACCGCGACCGGTCCCTCCTTCGCGGAAGCAAAATGGGACTGCTGTCCGAACTCTGGCATGCCATCCCCTCGCCCGTCGCCCTGGCTGGCGATCTCACCCAGGGACTCTGGAGCATGTCCCAGTGGCTCAAGCAAGACTACCATGGCGTCGGCGTCATCCTGGCGTTGGCGGCATTTGCCGCCTCCTGGATCGCGCTCCGCCGGCGCTGAAGGGAGCTTCACCCCTTGTCGCGCCGCGCCGTGTAAAGCGAACGTAATCCAATCTTCTATAATCGGGACGGTCACCGCTTGGGGACGGAAGCGTGTTAGCCCGCAGATCGGCGTCACTCCCGGTGGGTAATGGGCAGAAGGTCACGAATTGTCTTGCTGACGCATAAGAGCTTGGTTGGTCAAACTTCCAACGGGTAAATTGACGCAAATCGTCGCGACGGCTGTCTCGACCCCGATACGAGGAGATCCGGCAATGGCGACCGACGGGCTGACGACGATCCCTAGTGCCTTCGCACCGAAGGAAACCATGGATCGGCTCGAAGCCGAGATCAAAGCCAAGGGCATGACCGTGTTTGCGCGCATCGATCATGCGGCGGGCGCCGCCGCCGCCGGCCTGCCGCTGCGGCCGACGGAACTCCTGATCTTCGGCAGCGCCAAGGCCGGTACGCCGCTCATGCAGGCCGGCCAGACGATCGGCATCGATCTGCCGCTGAAGATGCTGGTCCACGAGGACGCGGCCGGCAAGGTATGGCTGTCCTACAATGACCCGAACTGGCTGGCTCGGCGCCACGGGCTCGGCGGGGCCGTCGCGCCGATTGCCGAAGGCATGACCGCGGCGCTCCACGGCATTGCGACCAAGGTGGCGAAAACGTCCTGATTCCGGCGCGGAATCGAATACGAACCGTACGCCGAAATATCTCAGCTGGGCCGATTGAAGTTCAACCAGACGCCTCGCATGCATCCGAAACGAAG
>DATNJA010000085.1:0-7237 GCA_035604155.1 Candidatus Udaeobacter sp.
CGACGCACCCTGATGCCGTGCGGGGGGTGCACGAGGACTATCTGCGCGCGGGAGCCGAGATACTGATAACCAACAGCTTTGCGACCTCCCGCCATGTTCTCGCGGCCGCCGGCCTTGGCGATCGCGTGGCGGAGCTCAATCGCCGTTCGGTCGCCCTCGCCAGGGAGGCCGTCGCCCGCGTTGCTCCGGACCGGCCGGTCTGGATAGCCGGTTCGATCTCGACTTTCGTGCCGTCAGGCGACAATCGCCACCGTCCGGCACCGGCGGCGGAGCGCGCCAGCTACCGTGAGCAGGCAGAATTGCTGGCCGAGGCAGGTGCCGATCTGCTGGCGCTCGAAATGATTCGGGACATAGACCAGGCCGGCACGATCGTCGATGCCGCTGCAGCGACGGGCTTGCCCATTTGGGTGGGCTTCACCTGTCATCTGGACGATGATGGCCAAACGGTGCTGCTCCGGGGAAGGGACCTTGAGCGACCTCTACGAGACTGCATGGCATCCGTTCTGGCCGCCGGCCGCTGCGCGGCAGTCGCGGTCATGCATTGCGACATTGAGGCGACCGGCCGCGCCCTCGACATCGTGTTCGAAGGCTGGGATGGCCCGGTCGCCTGCTATCCCGAATGCGGCGAATGGGAGAACCCCAACTGGCGCTTTGGCGAACTGACCCCGGAGGCGTTTGCCGCTGCCGCCGAGACCTGGGCCGACCGGGGCGTGCGGATCATTGGCGGCTGCTGCGGGATTGGCCCGGATCACATCAGGTCTCTCTCCAGGCGACTGGGCGGCCGGAAGTGGGGCGCTTAAGCCTGACCAACTGCACGACGCGCTTGCAGCGATCTATCGGCATCCTCCCGCTCACACACCCCGCCGTCCTGCGTCCTGCGGCGAGGCCCCGATGCCGGCTGTGTCTCGTATTCGCGGTGCGGCCTTCGAGCCCGCTTCCATCTGGGTCAGCAGCTGATGCATGGTGCTCTCGTCCCCCGCCTCCAGATGCGCCAAGGGGCGGCGCCGGCTAAGCAGCAGAAGGGAGAAGGCAAAAACGATGACGCCGGCAACGAGGCCGATCTTGTCCTCCGAGAGAGGCCAGGCGATCAAGCCGGCGCTGATCGCAGGCTCGAGGGACCAGTGCAGGAAATCCTGCACGCCCTTGTAGTCGAGCAGGACCCTGGCCGACTCCCGGAAAATCGTCAGGCCCGACAACGCCGCCAGTGCGGCGCCGCCGATCATGGAAAACACGTAGTTGCGGGTTCGCGCCTTGTGTTCCTCCGCCGCCCTGAGGAAGGCCTCGATCTCCGTCACGTCGGCAGCGAACTCTCTCAGCATGCGATCGAGGCCGAGCACCTCGCGGAATCCCCGATTGAGCTCATTGTGCATGGAGATATGGCTGACCTGGGAAAAGCGAAAGCAGATGCGAAACACCAGGGAATCCGATTGCAGCCGTGCCAAGGTCGCCAGGGTCTTGTTGACGTCCTGCTCTTCCTCGGGATTCAGCACCGAACGCGACGTCCGATCGACGAGAAAGCCGTACTCGTGGAGCCCGAGCAGCGCGATGGGGATATAGTGCCGGCGCAGCGTCGCTTCCTTGAAGTTCTCGAGAAATCCCGGCAGGGCGCTGTCTGTCTCCGTCGGCGCCACGATGGTCGTGGTTCCCTCGAGCGACAGGGCATGCCCGACGGTGGCGAAGGCACGAATGCGGACGAGCCCGCCGATATTGGCATCGACGACATAGTCCGGCGTGTAGTGGCGAGCCAGATGAAGAGCCAGGAGATCCGCATCGGCACGGGCCACAGCGGTCGCCAGGCGCAAATAGGTGTAAGTTCTCGGCCGCTCCGTTTCTTGCGCCGCCGCAGCCGCGCCCTTGACCAGCTTGCGCGCCAGCGAACCAAGGCTGAACGGGGTCGTCTCGCCTTCCTGACGGTTCGTCAACGGCCGCCAAGACAGCCTGTCAAAACGCGCCACCGCCACCTGAGCCTCCAGCAATTCCAGCGGTGACAGAGGATTGCCGGGCCCGGCCGGCCGGACCGTCAGGGTCATATGGAGGAAACTGACCCCGGTCGCGAATATATGCAACATGGTCTGCTCGATGCCGACCGCCAGGGGTCGGGGCGCCAAGCCATGACCGAGAAGGCGCGCCAGCGCCCGCTTGCTCAGCGTTACTTCGAGTCGCTTGGCGACGCGTTGATCCGCCGGTTGTTCTTCCTCGTAGAGATCGGCGCTCGCCAGCAAGCGCTCCGCCTGGGGCGTCAATCTCCATACCGTGGCGAGGTCCTTGCGTCGCCCGGCAACGATGTCGCGCAGGTGGTCGTAAATGTCGGGACCGACGTCGGCTATCGCTTCCTGCCAGATGGGCTGCTTTCGATAGCGCCCGGCCAGCGCGTGGCGTTGATCGGCCGGGATGCAGGTTGATTCACCCGCGGCAAGATCGGACAGGTGGATTGCGGGTCCGCCGAGCGGAACGCCCGCGATCTCGAAGAAGACATGGATTTCATGATCGGCGAGCGAGGCGGAAGCCACACGCCGCCAGACATCCGAATACCCCTGATCCGAACTTGCCACGAAGGAGGGTCCTCGCAGGCCGCCGAAGTTGCCGAGAGCGGGTTCTTCGCGCATTTGATATCATCGATGCCGCTTGCGGGGTAGTTCGTCCGTCGCGCCCGGCCCGGCGAGGCTTCGAACGGCGGAGTACCGCCGCGGTCTGCGGCAGCTGAAGCTCCGGCCAGGGGGTGTGGGGGATGGCATGAATCGCCCTGACTTCGAGAGCATCCGCGCCGCCCTGCTCGCGACCGAGGACGTCGAAGTCACCCGGGTCGTGCGCATCCTCGATGCGGTGTTTCGCAGCCCGCGCTATCGGCCCAGCGACGACACGCCTTCCAAGGAACGGGATTTGATCGCAGCGGTGCGCGCGGTCTTCCCCACGCCATTCGCCAGGAAATTCGTGGGCTGGGTCGACGCGCAGGCGGAATACCGGGAAGCCCTCGGCCGATGGGCCGATCCCACTCTCGCCGAGGAAGCGCGCGACCGGGCCACGCTCGCGACCTCGCGCCGATTCCGGGACGCCTTCCTCGAAATGTGGACCTGTTGGCTGCAGATCGTCCATTTCCTCCCATTCATCCTGATGGCCTCGCTGCGCCGGCTTGATGACGCGACGTTGAAACAGCATGCCGCCAAGGAACTCGCTCACGCGCTCTACCACTACAAGACCTTCTACGAGAAATATCAGAACGAGCGCCGGCGCGAGGCCGACCAACTCCATCTGCTCATATTCCTCAACAAACTTTTCCGGCGGCTCTCGCGCGAGGGCGTCCTGAAGGAGGACTTCCTGTTCGCCCCGTTGATGCGGGCGGAGGGAGCGGGGTTTTCGGATGTCTTCCCCGAGCGCTTTGATGCCAACATGCGGCTGCTTCAGCAGGTGCGAAACAGCATCATCCACGGCCGGGTGGAAAATCGGCCGCCGCAGGTGACCGAACCCATCGACGCGCTGGTGACCTGGAGCTTCCTCGACATCATTGCGACGCTGGCGCCGCTGTGCCGAGCGTTTGGCCTCAGCTACGCCGCCAAGCTGATCGTCGGACCGCCGGGAACCGGCTTCGTGGAAGTCGAGGCCCTCGATTTCTCCGCCATCGACGGTCCTCGGGAAACGCGGTATCGGCTGACCGGCCAGCCGCAGGTGGACGACTATGCCCTGGTCGATCACCGGCTCTACCTGATCGCCAAGGCCCGGCAGATGGGATCGGGCGAGGGCGGCATCGTGGAGCCGCGCGACTATCTGGATCTGACTCCTTTCCTCATCATCGAGCGCCTCCGGGCGCAGCAACTCGCGACGAACCCGTCGCCCGAAAACCGCCAGCGGATCCTGTTCGCCCTGGAGCAGTATTTCGAACCCCTGCACCAGCTGGTGTTCTCCGAGCTGGGTGGCATCAGCCAGCGGACGCTGACGACGGCCGGCGGCTGGGAAACGCAGCTCCTGCTGGAGACCATCGAGCGGTTCAAGGCTAGGGCCAGTCAGCTCACGTCCCAGATCTCGCTTTCGGACGGCCGCACCCTGAGCCTGGCGATAGTCCGCGGCCAGCTTTGGCTGGTGTCCAAGGGTCAGCTTGGATCCCTCCTGGACGCGGGACGCTTCGATGAGAGCGGCGCCTTGCTCGCTGACATGCCGAGATTTTCCCTGCGGCCCGCTTATGATCCCGACCTCTTCGTGGAGCCTCCCGATGCAGTCCGGGTAAAAGCCTTCTTCGCGTCCGACCAGCGCTGCGTCCTGCTCGCCGGCGCCTCGGGCCTCGGCAAGTCCACGCTTCTGGTGCATCTGTTCCTGGCCCAACTGCGCTCAGGCCGCCTGGCGGCCTTCCTCTCCGGCCGGCAATTCGATCTCGCCTCGTTCCGCGAGGGTCTGCTGTCCAAACTGGTGGCGCAAGTTTCCGGCAGCTGGCGAACTCTGGACGATCTCGACGCCTTCCTCGACGACAACGGCGAGACCCTGACCATTTTCGTCGATGCCATCAACGAATACAGCGGCGCCGGCGGCCCGCTGCCGCTGCTCGCCGACATGATAGCCGTCGTCAAATCCGAACCGGCGCTGCGCCGCTGCAAGATCATCGTGACCTGCCGGACGGAAACCTGGGTCCGCTACACGCAACGATTCGGCGGGGAGCGGCCACTCGATCCCGCCCAGTTCTTCGCACCCGACGGCGACGCCTTGCGGGTCGCATCCTTCGAGGATGTCGGTCAGCGCGCGGCGCTCTTCGCCGCCTATCAGCGCCACTACGATCTGCGGCCCCGGACATTCGAGCAGCTTGCCGAGCCGGTGAGGGCGCTGATCGCCCAGCCCTTCATGATGGCGCTGATCGCCGAATCCTACGGCAATGGCGGCGAGATCCCCGGCGAACTGGACTATTTCTCGCTCTTCACGCGGCTCACCGAGCGCAAGCAGGCGGCGGCACAGATTCTCTGGCCTGCCGCCGACATTCTCGGCCGCGAGCAATTGCCCAAGGCGATCGAGGAATTCTGCGAGATCGCGGCCGAAATGATGTACGCCCGCCTGATCGACGCGGCACGGGCCGGCGAGTCCGGCGCTAACCGCGATGCGCTGCCGATCGACGTCGTGAACAAGAGCTGGGGCCTGCAAAACTACGTTCGTGGCGACGGACCCATGACCGTGCTGGATGCGGTGCTTCAGGTCGGGCTCATGGAACAGATCCGAATTCCCCAGCGCGACCGGCAAGGCCGGCTCGTCTCCAGCGGCGCGTTGTCCTTCTTCCACGACCAGTACACCCAGTATTGGCTCGCGGCGGCCTATCAGCAAAGCATCCTCGGCTGGCTCGACGGGCAGACGCTCGCCTCTCAGCCCCGCTTCGACGAGCTTTGCGGGAAGATAACGATGATCATTTCCCGGTCGGTCGACGCGCCGGTGCTGGCGGGTGCCCTCGATCATTGGCTGCAGAAGAATCTCGAAATCTTCCATGGCCGCAAACTGGAGGCCATCGTTCCACTGCTCGATCGCCTGGCGGCCCATGGATCGGCCACGGTTCGCTATCACCTCGTCGCGATGGTGACGAACCTCATCGTCCGCCGGTTCCTCCGATCGGCCGATGTCTACGCGACGATCTTCCGAACCGGTTCGGCGAAGCTCCGCCTGGAACTGGTCAATGGCTTCGTCCATTTCTGGAATGCGCTTCCGCCGGAGGCGATCGGTGCCTTCATCGACGCCTGCGACCCCGACAGGGACAAGGAACCGCTCGAACGCCTGGGCGATATCTGCGCGCTCCGCCTTCGCCTGGACGCTCAGGCTGTCGTCGACCAATTGAACAAGTCCGTGAGCCCGATCAGCCTCGGCAGCGTCATGGAGCCGCGCCGGTTCTGGCGCCAGTTCCGGTTCTCCCTCCAGTTCACGATCTTCTCGGTCATGACCTGCTTCGATCAGCCGGCGAGCGTCGCCGCGGTGCGGGCGTTCTTCCGCGCCAACTATCGGCCGTTGCTCGATCTGTTGACCGAACCCAAAACCGGCTTCAGCCCGGCTCAGGCCGCCAAGCACACCCTGCGCCAGTTCTTGTTCGCCCGCTTCGACGCCTTCGGAATGGAACAATGGGACAAGTTCATCGCCTCCATGCCTGAGAGCGGCAACGACCGGTTCTTCACCGACAACGGCGGCGTGGTGCAGCAGGAGGTGCTGCGGGAGTTCCTGCCCTTTGTGATGGACTTGCACAACGGCGATTGGGATCGGCTGTCCCTCGCACCGGGCAGCCGCTTTCGCGAGCTGGCGCTCAGCATGCTGGACTATCGGCCGGTCAGCATCATTGGCTACAATGCCACGCTCTCACTGCCCGGCGTTCTCCTGCGCGCCGGCTGGAGCACGGCCGAAGCTCTGGTGAAGGAACTGATCGGGCGGCGAACGCCGTCTGCCCTGTTTTTCGGCAACCTGCTGCTGACCAATCTTTCCTACAGCGATCCGTCGCTGGCCGGGAAATCGCTCGTCCTCATCCGCGACCACATCGTCCCCACACTGCTTGGCGAGGGTCTCACCTGCGACTGGTCCGTCGCGTTCTGCATCGCCGCCTTGGACATCGAGCGCCTGTGGCCCGAATTCGAGGCGATCCTGCGCCAGTTGCTGGCCCATTTCGAGCAATCTCAGGATGCCGATGGGCGGGCAGCCTTCGGCGATGCTCTCTACAAGATTTGCTACTGCCACGACATCGCTTTCGGGCGTCGTCTGATCGAACTGCTGTTGCGCGAGCGCGAGGTCTTTCTCGGACCCCTGTGGCATGACAGCTCGCTCAAGGTTTTCGCCGCGATGCTCGCTCGCAGCCCATCGGTGCTGCGGGCCGCCTGTCATGCCGAGGGCGTCGATGACGGCATCATTCGCAGCGCGCAGGCCGCTCAGTCGGAGGAGATCGTCCGCCAGAGCCGCCTGTTCCCGTTCCAAGTCGACATCAACCGCTTCCTTGCCTGGCTCTATATATCCGAACCAAGGCTGCGCCATCCGGTTGTCAAATATTTGATCGGCAGCCTCGCCGTTGGCGAATCGATCGGAGCGTTCGCCGCCGGGGTCCGACAGACTCTGGTCGCCTTCATCAATGTCTTCTTCGGGGACGATCCGGAGGCCGCTCCGCAGGGTCGCCTCTCGATCGAAGAGATCGCCGATAGCGTCAAGGGCATAGACGGCCGCGGTCGTGGCGCCGCCTGAGAGGCTTATAGGGCCAGCCTGTCGAATGCCAGTGACGGGAGAGCGGCCTCATGGATCGCGAGCC
>DATNJA010000086.1:0-2850 GCA_035604155.1 Candidatus Udaeobacter sp.
CTCGCACCAGTAGTCGAGGAGCGGGCGGCGATAGAGGAAGATCATGTCCTGGGAGCGCCGCACCTGATGGACGCTGCGGTTGGGCAGCGCCACGCCGCGATAGAGGCCGAGGATGTCGAAGGGCGACTCGAGCTCCATGTCTTTCTCGGTCTGCTCGTCGGGAAAATCCTCGACGCGGAAGACGATATTGGCGACATGCCGGCGCAGTTCCGATGGGATGCTCTCGAAGGCTTCGGTGGCGATCCGCTCGATCTCCTCAAGGGTCGGCGCCTTGTCAGGCAGCGGCCGGTCGGTCCGTTGTCGATCGGGCAGTTGTGGGGCCATGGCGCCCTGGACGATAGTGTGGCGAACCCCGCTTGCAAAGGGAGACCGTCATGATCGCCAAGCTCGCCGCCGCCGAACGCGACCAGGCCATGAACGACCTGGCGCACTGGCGCGCCGTCGCCGGGCGCGACGCCATCGCCCGCTCCTTCAAGTTCAAGAATTTCAGCGAGGCCTGGGGGTTCATGGCCCGGGTCGCCCTGCTGGCCGAAAGCCAGGACCATCATCCGGAATGGTTCAACGTCTACAATCGGGTCGACATCACGCTATCGACCCATGACTGCGGCGGCCTTTCGGCGCGCGACGTGAAGCTGGCCAAGGCGATCGACGCGTTCGTCGCTGGATGAAGAAACCACAGAGGCACGAGAGACACAGAGGAGAAAAGATTCTCGGGCCGCTTCGCGGCCCAGTCTCTTGCTCGATCTTCTCTGTGCCTCTGTGTCTCTGTGGTGAACCTTGCCTTCTTGCCTTACTTTGGTCCCATGCGCAGCGCGCCGTCGAGGCGCACCACTTCGCCGTTCAAAAGCACGTTCTCGATCATGTGCAGGACCAGGCGCGAAACCTCATGGGCATGGCCGAGGCGCGAGGGGAAGGGCACGGACTCGGCCAGGCTCTTCTGCACCTCGGGCGGCAGGTTCAGCATCATGGGCGTGGCGATGAGGCCGGGCGCCACCGCCAGCACGCGGATGCCGTGGCGGGCGAGGTCGCGGGCCGCCGGCAGGGTCAAGCCCGCGATGCCGGCCTTGGAAGCGGCGTAGGCCGCCTGGCCGATCTGGCCTTCATAAGCGGCGACCGAGGATGTCGAGACGATGACCCCGCGCTCGCCGTCGGCGAGAGCCGGGAGTGCGGCCATGCCCGCCGCGGCGAGCCGCATCATGTTGAAGCTGCCGATCAGGTTCACCTCGATCACCCTGGAGAACTTCTCCAGGGGAAGCGGGCCGTCCTTTCCGACGATCCGGCCGGGGATGAGAATCCCCGCGACGTTGACCAGGACGCGGGCCGGCCCGTGAGCGGCGGCCGCCGCGGCCACCGCGGCCTCGGCGCTGGCGGCACTCGAAACGTCGCATTCGAAGCCGCGCCCGCCGATCTCCCGGGCCACGGCTTCGGCCCCGGCCCCATTGACGTCCATCACGGCGACCTTGGCCCCCGCCTCGGCCAGATGCCGCGCCACGTCGGCCCCGATGCCCGACGCCGCACCGGTGACGATGGCTGCCTCGCCCCTAACCTTCATGATCCATAACCTTCATGATTCATCTCCTTGGCAAATCCGGGCCGGCTTCATAACAGAGAGCACCGGCGTTGCGAAGCGACGCTGTCGTCCGCGCAAGGCGCTTGCCAGGCCGGCGCCGGCTCTGTTTGATCGCCCGAGAGGATTCTTAGGACCGAGGAAGCAGCCCGCGATGAGCCAACCTCTCTGGCGGCCGAGCCCCGAACGAGCGGCCGACACCATCCTGTCGCGCTTCTGCCGCGAGACCGGCCAGGCCGGCATGGCGGCGCTCTACCGCTGGTCGATCGCCGAGCCGGAGGCATTCTGGCGCAAGCTCTGGTCCTTCACGAGCGTGATCGGCGAGGGGCCCGGCGCCGTCGGCATAGAGAACCCGGGCAAGATGCCGGGCGCTAAGTTCTTTCCCGAGGCCAGGCTCAATTACGCGGAGAACCTGCTCCGCCGGCGCGACGATACCGACGCCCTCGTCTTCCGCGGCGAGGACAAGGTGCGCCGGCGCCTCAGCCACCGCCAGCTCTACGACCTCGTCGCGCGGCTCGCCAAGGCGATGAAGGCGGCGGGCGTCGTTCCCGGCGACCGGGTCGCGGGCTTCGTGCCCAACATGCCGGAGACGGTGGCGGCCATGCTGGCGACGGCGAGCCTCGGGGCCATCTGGTCTTCCTGCTCGCCCGACTTCGGGGTCCAGGGCGTGCTCGACCGCTTCGGCCAGATCGCGCCCAAGATGATGTTCACCGCCGACGGCTATTTCTACGCCGGCAAGGCCCATGACAGCCTGGCGCGGATGGGCGAATGCCTGAAGCAGCTGCCAAGCGTCGAGCGCGTGGTCGTGCTGCCCTATGTGGCCGGGACGCCCGACGTCTCGGCCCTGCCCAAGGCGGTGCGGCTCGAGGACTTCATCGCCGGGCATGGCGCGGGCGAGATCGCGTTTGCCCGCATGCCCTTCAACCATCCGCTATTCATCATGTATTCCTCGGGCACCACGGGCGCGCCCAAATGCATCGTCCATGGCGCCGGCGGGACCCTGCTCCAGCATCTGAAGGAGCATCAGCTCCACAGCGACATCCGGCCCGGCGACCGGCAGTTCTATTTCACCACCTGCGGCTGGATGATGTGGAACTGGCTCGTCACCGGCCTCGCCTCGGGCGCGACGCTCCTGCTCTATGACGGCTCGCCCTTCCATCCCGACGGCAACGCCATCTTCGATTTCGTCCAGGACGAGCGCTGCACGTTCTTCGGCACCTCGGCCAAGTTCATCGACGCCTGCGCCAAGGCGGGGCTGAAGCCGATCGAGACCCACAACCTCT
>DATNJA010000087.1:0-6163 GCA_035604155.1 Candidatus Udaeobacter sp.
GTAAGGCGGACCGCCCGAACATAGACGCTATAGGGTGCCCCATATAGAACGGGCTCGCTGCTCATCCTGTCCCTCTGATCATGCCCAATTAGGATAGGTCCGGTAGGTTGAATTTAAGAGTCCGGATTCCACCACGAACCAACTCACAGCATGATCATCAAGCGTCAGATTTTACCCGCTAGGCGGTCGATCTTCTGCGCCGAAAGGCGAGTATCTGGGCGCTGAGCACCCCGACCACGATCACGGCCGCGCCCAGGAGCTGGATCCAGGCGAAACGGCCGCCCAGCAGGACCACGACCGGGAGTGCCGCCAAGGGCAGCAGATTGCTGTACATGGAGGGAACCAGAACGCCGATCCGGCTGACGGCGTAGTGCCAAAGAAAGTTCCCGAGCGCGATGGGAAACACGCCTGCGAACAGAATGATGGTCAGCGCCTCGAGGCTGAAATCGAACTTGAACGGGACGATGCCGGCCCTGTGCACGATCGGCATGAGGAGGAGCAGCCAGAGCGCCCCCGCCGCTATGGTGTAGGTCGTGATCTGCAGCTGGCTGTAGCCCTTGAGCCAGCGCTGGGCCGCAAGCGACATCCAGGTCCAGGTGACATTGGCGATCACGATCAGAATCTCGCCGCCCTCGAAATGGGCGCCGGTCGTCGACTCGCCGCCAAGTGCCGAGATCAGGCCGCCGGCTACGGCGAGCACCGCGCCCAGCACCATCCCGCGACCCAGAGGCTCACGGAAAAGCAGCGCTGCCGCCAGCGCCGAGGTGACAGGGTTGCTGGTCGAGATGATCGCCGAGGAGAACCCGCTGGACAAGGCGACGCCGACGCTGGTCAGAAGCGAGCCCAGCGCCACGCCGATCCCGCCCATCAATGCCAGCTGGCCGAGCGACCTCAGGCCGGGGATGGGGATTCGCCGGCGTTCGAAGAACAGGCAGGGAAACAGCACCATCGTGCCCAGAAGCTGCCGGCCGGCCGTTGCGGTGTAGACGTCCCAGTGGATCAGGAGTCGCTCGAGCATGGGGAAAAAGGCGCCCCAGACCGCAATCATCACCAGAAGGGCGAGATTGGCGAGAACGAGACCGCGCAACGACAGGGATCTGGCGCCAGCAGTTTGCTGCGCCGCATCGATCCGGGATTCACCCATGACTGGAATTACTGCACTCCCGCGCGCTCGCGATCACTCTATCGAGCCCTGCCGTCGGCCGACAATGGCGTCCGGCGCAAGGCAGCCCGGCGTGGCCGGCGGGCTGGCGCACCGCCATGGGATGCGGCATATCTTGCCCTACATATTAGGTTTAGAGCCTGATTCACGTCTCAAGCCGAGCGGGCTTGAGACGATCAGGTTCTAGGCAAGAGGCCCCGACCATGCCGATCAATCCCACAGACCTCTCCCAGCCGGGGGCGGCGCATGTCCCATCCTATTGGGCGGCGACCGCCGGTCCGGAGGTCGAAGGCGTCGAGCCCGTTTCCAGCGATCTGGACGTCGATGTCGCCATCATCGGCGGCGGCTACACAGGACTGTCGACGGCCTATCATCTGGGTCGGGACGATGGCGTCGTCGCCCATGTGTTGGAAGCGCATCGCATCGGCTGGGGATGCAGCGGGCGGAACGGCGGATTCTGTTCCATCGGCATGGGCAAGGACGATTTCGGCTCCTGGGTATCGCGCTTCGGCCTCGACGGAGCCAAGGCGGTCTTTGAGCAAGGCCGAGAGGCGGTCCGCTGCGTTGGCAAGATATTGGAACTGGAATCGATCGACGCCGACCGCACCGCCGACGGCGGTCTCGAGCTGGCTCACAAGCCCAACCGGATGGCCGAGATGGAAGCCCATCGCCATCGGCTCAATGATCTCTTCGGCATGGACGTGAAGCTGCTGAGCCGCGCCGACCTCGCCAAGGACTTCCTCGACAGCCGCGAAGCCCATGGCGCGCTCCTGCATGACGAGGGCTTCGCCCTGCATGCGCTGAAATTCGCCCGCGGCCTTGCCTGCGCCGCTCAGCGATATGGCGCGGTCATGCATGCGGCCTCGCCGGTGCTGGATTGGCGGCGGGACGGCGCAAGGCATCTGCTGACGACGCCGGGCGGCATGGTCCGGGCCCGGCAAGTCGTCATCGCCGGCAACGGCTATACCGGCGACCGGTTGCATCGAGGCGTGGCCGGACGCTTGCTGCCGGTCCTCTCCAATATCATCGTCACCCGCGAGCTCAGCGAGCTGGAGCGCCAGTCGGTCAATTGGCGCACCTATCTCAAGATCTGGGATTCGCGCAACCTGCTCTTCTATTATCGGCTTCTGCCGCAGAATCGCGTGCTGTTCGGCGCCCGAGGCGGCATCGAGGATACGGCCGCCGAAAACCGCCAGCAGGAGGTCTGGCTGGAGCGGCGCTTCGCCGAGATGTTCCCGCCTCTGGCCAAGGTCGAGAGCGAATATTTCTGGCGCGGCTGGGTCTGCCTCTCCTTCGACAAGAACCCCCATGTCGGCAGCATCGAGGATGGCACGGCCCACTATGCGCTCGCCTATATGGGCAGCGGCGTGGCGCTGGCGACATATTGCGGTCGCCATCTGGCGAACCGGATCGCCGGCGGGCCGGCGGCCGAGGCAGGCCCCTTGCTAGGCACGCCGTTGCCCCGCTTTCCTTTCCCGTTTCTGCGCCGGGTCTATCAGCGCGCGGCCTACGCCTACTATGGGTTCAAGGACGAGTACCTCTAGTGGGCGTTCGGCGGATTTTCCCCGGCTAGCCTCATGACGCGTCTTGTCGTCGAGGAAATCGCCTATGGCCAAAGCCTGCCGGTCTTCGCGCGCTTCGCGGCGCTGCCCGGCGCCCTCTTCCTCGATAGCGCGCTCGCCGGCGGCGCTCTAGGCCGGTACTCCTTCGTCGCCGCCGATCCTTTCCGCATCCTGCGAAGCCGCGACGGCAAGATCCAGGATGGCGCGCGCGCGTTCGATGGCGATCCCCTCGCCTGCCTGTCCGAGGAGCTGGCCCGATACCCGCTCGAAACCCAGCCCGGCCTGCCGCCGTTCCAGACCGGCGTCGCGGGGTATTTCGCCTACGACCTGGCACAGCACCTGGAACGGCTGCCGAAACACCGCGTCGACGATCAACCTCTGCCGGACATGCTGCTTGGATTCTACGGCTGGACCATCGCCTTCGATCACGAGGCCCGTCGGGCCTGGATCATGGCCAATGGATATCCGGCGGAAAGCAAAGCCGAGGGCTTGGCGCTTGCCGGCAAGAGGCTCGCCTGGGTCAAGGAACGCTTGGCGATGCCGGCACCGCCGGCGGCAGCTCCGGCCGTCGCAGAACCGCGGCCGGATATCGACCGCCCGGCTTACGAATCCATGGTGCGGCGAGTCATCGACTACATTCTCGCAGGCGACATCTATCAAGCGAATCTTTCCCAGCGCTTCACCGCCACGCTGCCGGCGGGCGCCGATCCTTTCCATCTTTATTGCAATCTGCGCCGGGTCAACCCCGCGCCCTTCGCGGCTTACTTTCGCCACCAGGAGATCGCTCTCTTGTCGGCTTCGCCGGAGCGTTTTCTTCGGTTGGACGGCAGACATGTCGAGACCCGTCCCATCAAAGGCACGCGCCCGCGCGGCCGAAACCAGGAGGAAGACGCCGCCCTCGCTGAGGAACTATTGGCGAGCAAAAAGGACCGAGCCGAAAATCTCATGATCGTCGATCTCCTGCGCAACGACCTATCCCGCGTATGCGCCGACCATTCGGTGGACGTGCCCATGCTGTTCGGCCTGGAGAGCTTTGCTACGGTGCATCACCTCGTCTCGGTGGTGACGGGGGAGCTGCGCCCCGCCATGACGGCCGTGGATCTTCTGCGCGCCGCCTTTCCCGGCGGCTCGATCACCGGAGCGCCCAAGATCCGGGCGATGGAAATCATCGCCGAGCTCGAACCCAACCGGCGCGGTCCCTATTGCGGCAGCATCGGCTATATCGGTTTCGACGGCTCAATGGACACGAACATCGTCATCCGGACCATGGCCGTTCGCGGTCGGCAGCTCAGCTTCCAGGTTGGCGGCGGCATCGTCGCCGATTCCGACCCGGGAGCCGAATACGAGGAAAGCCTGACCAAGGCCAAGGCCATGATCGAGAGCCTGGCGGGAGCGGCGCCGTGACCGTGCTGCTCATCGACAACTACGATTCCTTCGTCCACAACCTTGCCCGCTATCTTCGCGAGCTCGGCCGATCCGTGGACGTCTGCCGGAACGACGCCATCGCGCTCGACGCGATCGCGGCCGCTCGGCCGAGCCACGTCGTGATCTCTCCCGGCCCCTGCCGGCCCGAGCAGGCGGGCATATCGCTCGAAGTCGTCCGGCGCTTCGCCGGCGAGATTCCGCTGCTGGGAGTCTGCCTCGGCCATCAATGCATCGCCCAGGCCTTCGGCGGCCAGGTGCTGCGGGCAGAGCGGGTCATGCATGGCAAGACCTCGGCGGTGACTCACGATGAAAGCGGCATTTTCAACGGCGTTCCCAGCCCGTTTCGCGCCACGCGCTATCATTCCCTGGTGGCGGAGCCCGGCTCGCTCCCGGCCGATCTCGAAGTCACGGCACGCAGCGATGACGGCGTCATCATGGCGATTCGTCACCGCAAACTGGCCGTGGCAGGGGTCCAGTTCCACCCCGAGGCCGTGCTGACCGAACATGGCCATCGACTGTTGCGGAACTTCCTGGACGGCAGCGCATGGCAATGATCCATCTGAACGGGCGGTTGACCGAGTCTGCGGCCGCCAGGATCGATCCCGCCGATCGCGGCTTCCTGCTGGCCGATGGCCTGTTCGAGACTCTGCGCGCCTACGACGGGCGGCCCTTCGCCCTGGAAGCGCATCTGGTTCGCCTTTCCGATGGGGCCGCGGCACTCGATCTGCCGATGCCGGCGATGGCGGAGCTTGCCGCGGCGGTGGCCGAGACGCTGCAGGCCAACGGCCATCGCGAAGCCTCCATCCGCATCACGCTCACCCGCGGCGCCGGCCCGCGCGGATTGCTGCCACCGAGAGAGCCGAGGCCCACCTGGATGGTCACCACGAGCCCCTTCGCCGATTCTGGGCCGCCGGCCTGGACCGCGAAGCTGGTCACGATCCGACGCAACGAGCATTCGCCCTTGGCGCGCCTGAAGTCCCTCGCCTATCTGGACAATATTCTGGCGCTGAAAGAGGCGGCGGAAAGCGGTGCCGACGAAGCGCTGATGCTGAATACCGCCGGCCGGCTTGCCTGCGGCAGCCGCAGCAATCTCTTTGTCGTGCTCTCGGGCGCGCTGGTGACGCCGCCGCCATGCGAGGGCGCGCTTCCCGGCATCGCCCGGCGCCAGTTGCTCGACCTTGCGGGAAGGGCCGGAATCGAGACCCGCGAGGCTCCGCTGTCGATCGAAGATATCAAGCTGGCCAGCGAGGTCTTCGTCAGCAACAGCTTGATCGAGGTAAAGCCGCTGGCAGACGTCGACGACAGCAGTTTCGCGCCGGGGCCGGTCGCGGCGAAGCTTGCGCAACTCTATGCGGGCCTGACGCGCGATCGGTAGCCGTGGCTTACTTCATGCGGATGACGGAATGGCGCCCAGCAGGGCCTCCGTCGATGGAATCAGAAAGGTGGAAACGCCAAAGCCGACAAAGAAAGCCTCCTGAAACCCGCTCACCGAGGCGGAACTGTCAGCCAATTACCCTCTCTGTACACCCTCCCTAAGCACTCTTGCCAATCCTCGCTCGATAATTGGTGCCATCAATCTGTAAAGACAGAGATGCGCCTTTATCATCGTCTCTAGCTCATCGGAACTACGGAATGTCCGATAGGCATTGAAGAAGCCAGGCACGACAACTGCGTAGCGGATTTGCAGGTATTCACATGCCTCGGCCTTGCTTGCGCTACCTCGCAAATTTCGATGCCGGACTTGCAAATGGGGCATGAAACGTCCTTCAAAGGGACTCCAGAAGAACATATTCGGCTCTTCGATGGCCCAGCACAAATCCCACTCGCCTGCCACGGTTTTCGAGAACACAGGAAAGTTGGGCCGCGACTTGCGCTTGTCGTAACGGAACCCCAGGCAGGCCGCATCTCGTTCCATCACCGCACTGAATAAGGCATAGCGCCCATCCCGGTCGGGGAGATGGACCTTCGAAAGGTCCGTGGCGAAGTATGCTGCCTCCTTTTGGACTCGGAGTTT
>DATNJA010000088.1:0-2277 GCA_035604155.1 Candidatus Udaeobacter sp.
TTCCGGATGGCTCGCGGCGGCCTGGGCGAGGCTTGCTTCGCTCCGCCCGCAGATCGCGACCTTGCTCCCTGAGGCAAGGAAGGCCTCGGCCAACGCATAGCCAATGCCGGAGGACCCGCCGGTGATGAGGACGGAGTTGTCCGATAGCCGCATGGTCAGCACCCTCCGTTAGGCATTCGCGGGATGCCCGACCGACTGGGCGAACAGCACCCGCTGCTCGGGGCGCAGGCCCAGTTTGCGCGCCAGGCCGCTTCTGTCGCAATTGTGGAACCATGCCGCCAGGCCCCCGGCCGCGGCGAACAGATGGACGTTCTGCGCGATCAGGCCCGTGTCCACGAAGTAGTAGGATTTCTGCACCTCGGGATCCTGAAGCCCGGGCTCCTGAAAGCCCGATGTGTGGGTCAGACGGTCAATATCGACGACGTAGATCAGCTGAACCGGCGCCGTGGCGCTGACGCCCCTTTGGCCCGGCGTCAAGGCGCCGGCGCGGAGGTCGCCGGCGGCGACCGGCTTCAGCAGGTTGTTGGGCCCGTCATACAGGTAGGCGCCGTCGCGAAACGCGACGTAGAGGTCGATCTCCTGCGAGTTGCTGGCCGAACCCGCTGTCCTGCCCGGCAGTCCGAATGGCCCCACCTTGCGATTGACGCCATAGGCGGCCCAGAGGAGGTTCGACAGCTGCTGGTGGGATAGGGGCGCGGCACTGATCTCCCGGACGGTGCATCGCTTCGCAAGCGCGGCGAAGACCGAAACCCCCGCATCGTCCTTCGGCGCCGGCAAGGTGATGGCCGAGAGGCCCGCGGTATCGGGCGGCGGGACAATCGTCATGCGCAGCTCTCCGGGCCGGCCTGGCCCCGCTCTTTTCGCCGCGCCCGGCTTCGAGGGCGGGCGGACGATCGCATCATGCGCGCGAACGGCGTGGCTCTCCTTGATCCTGGTCAAGAACCGGATCTGTTCGAAGCGATCGGTTTAGGCGAGGCCATGGAGAAAGAGGTGATCTTGCTGCTCCGTCATGCAGAGGTTGGCGATAAGTCGAGCGAGCGCGCGGCCCTGGACGGCACGCCGTAGCGCGTCCCAGAGAGTCAGCGCCTCTTCGCGCCTCGCGTCTTCTCTGCGTTGCGAGTTCGCAATGACATTGCCGCGATATTGGCCATACCCGGATGATCGCACTTGACATGGAACCATATGGTTCCCTATATAAAGGGAAAGGCAACCCGATGGTTACATATTGCCGCGATGGACAATGACGCTGTTTTTCGCGCTTTGGCGGACGCGAGCCGCAGGCAGTTGCTGGACCGGCTGTACCGAAAGGACGGCCAGACGCTTGGCGAGCTGTGCCGGGGGCTGGCGATGACGCGCCAGGCGGTTGCGAAGCATCTGGCGATCCTTGGGGAGGCGAACCTGGTTTCCTGGAAGCGCCTTGGCCGAGAGAAACTGCACTTCATCAATCCCGTGCCGATCAACCAGATCGCCGAGCGATGGATCAACAAGTTCGAGCGCCGCCACTTGAGGGCGCTGTCCGCACTGAAGAAAAGCCTGGAAGGAGATGGCCATGACTAGCGCGCCGCGAAGCAGTTTCGTCTATGTCACCTATATCCGGACTACGCCCGAACGGCTTTGGTCGGCGCTCACGAATTCCGAGTTTGCCCAGCAATACTGGCTCGGCGCCCGCCCCGAGGCCGAGTGGAAGACCGGCGGCTCCTGGAAGCTCGTCTTTCCCGATGGGCGGATCGGCGACACCGGCGAAATCGTCGAGTGCGAACCGCCTCAAAAGCTCGCCATCCGCTGGCGCAACGAGTTCATGCCCGAGTTGAAGGCGGAGGGCTGGTCGCTCTGCACCATGGAGCTCGAGCGAGCCGGCGAGGCCGTCAAGCTGACGGTGACCCACAGCATCGAGCGCGAGAACTCCAAGTTCATCGGGGCCGTTTCCGGTGGCTGGCCGCAGATCCTTTCCAACCTCAAGTCGCTGCTGGAAACCGGCTCGGTCCTCCCGCCGCCAAAGTATCGACCATGACCCGCGCAAGATCGGTCGCTGACGGCGATGCGGCGGTGCCTTAGATCGGATCGGGGAGTCGTTGTTCGACTGGGTTCAGAAAGGCCACCGGCGTTAGATCAATCTGTCGCCTCATCTCACAGCAACAGGTCGGGAGCAGGGGCGCGGACATCCCAGAGGGCTTTGACCGCAGGTATCAGTCCAGCGGCTCTGTGCCGCTCGCGAAGCCATCTCGAGCATGCCGGTCCGCGAGAGGTTCGATGCGAAGCGCCGGCCGAGCGACCGGC
>DATNJA010000089.1:0-6003 GCA_035604155.1 Candidatus Udaeobacter sp.
CCTCACCCGCCACGCTTCCGCTGCACCCAGAGCGCCTCCCGCAATCGCCTGAGCCCCAAGCTGACCGGCCGCGGCCGGCGCGACCCGATCGAGGCTGGCCTCGACCGGGCGCCTGTCCGTTGCCATCCGGACTCGGACCCATGCCCAGGAGAGATGCGCCCATGACCAAGCTGACCATCGCCACGATCGCCGCCGCAGCCGTGCTGACTGCGTTGCCGGTCTTCGCCCATGTCACCTTAGAAACATCGGAATCGCCCGCTGGAGGATTCTACAAGGCGGTCTTGCGCGTGCCCCACGGCTGCGCCGGTTCGCCCACCATCGGCCTTCGGGTCCAGATTCCGGAGGGTGTCATCGAGACCAAGCCGATGCCAAAGCCCGGCTGGAAGATAACCCTGAAGGTGAAGCCTCTCGATCCGCCCTTCGTCGACGACGGGATCAAGATCACCACCGCGGTCGGCGAGATCGATTGGTCCGGCGGCAGCCTGCCGGATGATTTCTACGACGAGTTCGTCTTCCGCGCCCGGCTGCCCTCACGCCCGGGGACCATGCTCTATTTCCCGGCGATCCAGATCTGCGCCAAGGGCGAGGAGCGCTGGATTCAGATCCCGGCCGAAGGCAAGACCGCCGACGACTACGACAATCCGGCGCCGGGACTGAAGCTCACCAACGCCCCGCCCCAGAACGACTGAGCGCATGACAAGACGCAATGTCTTGTTGCTGGTGATCCTCGCCTTGCTCTTCGGCGGGGCGAGGACCGCCAGCGCCCATGCGGTGCTGATCTCCGCCACGCCGCAGGACGGTGCGGTCCTCGCTGCCGCACCGGGCGAGGTGAGGCTCGTCTTCAATGAGCCGATCAGCCCCATCGCCGTTCAGGTCCTGGACCGCAGCGGCCGCTCGCTCGTCGGCGCGCAAGACGTCCACGTCGCCGATGCCGAGATCCTGATCCGCCTGCCCGATGGGCTGAGCGACGGCATCTATCTCGTCAGCTACCGGATCGTCTCCCTCGATTCCCACGTCGTCGGCGGCTCCATCGTGTTCACGGTGGGCAAGACAGGCGCCGCCGGACCCGCGCCCGTCCCGCCCGCGGCTGTTCCGGCGGACAAGGGCTGGCGGCTGGCGTTCCACCTCGACGAACTGTTGTTCTATGGCGCCAGCTTCGCGGCACTGGGCGGGATGCTGTTCCGCCTGCTGCTCATGGGCGAGGCGATCGCAGTGGAGCTTGCGGTCCGTCGCCAGGTCGAAGCCGCGGCCGTCATCGGAGTGCTGGCGGTGCTGCTCGGCATCGGGCTCGACGGGGCGCTGTTTCGCGCCGGGCCATTGGCGACGCTGTTCGAAGCCGAGACCTGGAACCTCGGGTTCCATTCCAGCTTCGGCGCAAGCGCGCTCTTCCTTGCCGGCGGCCTCGTTCTCTTAGGCTTCGCCGGCCGCCTCGCGGGCCAGCCGGCCGAATGGCTCGCCGGCCTCGGCATCGTTGCGGCGGTGGCGGGCTTCGCGCTTACCGGTCACGCAGCGACTGCGCCGCCGCGCTGGCTGACCGCGCCGGCCGTCGGCGTGCATGTGCTCATGGTGGGATTCTGGGTGGGATCCCTGCCGCCGCTGCTCCTGGCGCTGAAGCGCGAAGACCGGCAGCTCGCGGCCAGCCGCCTCATGACCTTTTCCCAATGGGGCGCACCGGCTGTGACCCTGCTGTTGGCCAGCGGGATCGCGCTTGCGACCGTGCAGCTCGGCGGTTTCTCGGCTTTCTTTGCCACCAACTACGGCCTCGTGCTGCTCGGCAAGCTCCTCGCGGTGGCCATGCTTCTTTCGCTCGCCGTCGTGAATCGGCTGCGCCTCGCGCCTGCCCTTGCCCTGGGCAAGCCCGGCGCGGCCACGGCGCTCAGGCACTCGATCCACGCGGAACTTCTCCTCTTCGCCATCATCGTCCTGCTCGCGCTGGAGTTGGGGAATCTGGTCCCGCCCCGCAGCCTCGCGGAGGCGGCCGAAGCGAACCGGGAGGCGAGCGCGGGCGCGCCCTCGGCCATCATGAGCGCCAACGGCTATACGGCCACCATCGGCGTGACGCCGGCGCGGGCCGGATTCAACCTGATCCAGATCCGGATCATCGGACCCGACGGCAAGCTCTTCGATCCCCAGTCGGTCGAGCTCAGCCTCGCCGAGCCGGCCGACCATATCGAGCCGATCCGCCGTCAGCCATTGCGTGTGGCGACGGGCCTCTACCGGCTCATGGGCAGCGAGATCTCGCTTCCGGGGAAGTGGCAATTCCGCCTGGACGCCCGGATCAGCGATTTCGAGGAGCGGAGTTTCTCGGCCGAGATCGGAATCAGGTAGTGCCTCGCCGCGGGAGCAGCCCGAGGGCGGCGAGCCCAAGCGCCGCAGCAGCCGCGCCAGCAAGAAAGCTGGCCGAAGCGCCGGCCAAGTCCCAGATCTCGCCGGCGGCCCAGCTTCCCGCCAGGACGGCCAAGCCCGAGACCAGGTTAAACACGCCGAAGGCGGTGCCTGCCAGATCCTTGGGCGCGGCGTCGGCCACCAGGGCAGACATGGCGCCCTGGATCAAACCGTTTTGCAGTCCCCACAGCATGGCGCCGGCGAAAACCAGGGCGGGACTCCCGGCGAGCGCCAGCAGAGTCTGGGCGGCGACCAGCACGACCGTGCCGGCGAAGAGAAGCGGGATGCGGCCGACGCGGTCGGCGAGCCGGCCCGCCGGGGCGGCGACTGGCGCATAGACGAGGTTCATCGCCGCCATCACAAGGGGCACCCAGGCGTTGGCGAGACCAAGACCCGACGCCCGCAGCAGCAGCAGCGATTCGCTGAAGCGCGGCAGGAGGAGCAGCAGGATCGCGCCGATGAGCAGCCAGAACTGGCTGCCCAGTCTCGCAAGCTCGCCCGGGCGCAACGGAAACGGCCGGCGCTCCGCCGACCGCTTTACCGCCGGCTCGGGCACGCCGAAGGCGAGCGTCAGCACCGAGAACAGCGCCGGGATGCAGGCGAACCAGAAGACGTGGCGGAAATTGCCGGCGAAGAGCCACATCAGGGCAAAGGCTAAGAGCGGCGCTCCCAGCGCACCCAGGGTGTCGAGGGCCTGGCGAAGCCCATAGGCAGCGCCTCGGGATTCCGGCGGCACGATGTCGGCGATCAGGGCGTCGCGAGGCGCGTCGCGCACGCCCTTGCCGATCCGGTCGAGGAAGCGCGCCATGAAGACGGTGCCGAGCCCTTGGGCAAGGGGAAAGAATGGCTTGGAGAGCGCGGCGAGGCCGTAGCCTGCCAGGGCCAAGGCTTTGCGCTTTCCCAACTGATCGCTCACGGCGCCGGAGAGGATCTTGGTGAAGGACGCCGTCGCCTCCGCCATGCCCTCGATGAGCCCGACAACGGCGATGGGCGCCCCCAGCACCGAGACCATGAACAACGGCAACAGGCTCTGGATCAGCTCCGTGCTCATGTCCATGAACAAGGACGTCAGCCCCAGCATCCAGACGGCGCGGGGAACCGGCGCGCGCGGCTTGGGTGCCGGGCTCGTCTCGCTCTCGCTCACCGCCGGCCGAACAGCCGCTCGATATCGGCAAGCTTCAGTTCGACATAGGTCGGACGGCCGTGATTGCACTGGCCGGAATGGGGCGTCGCCTCCATCTGGCGCAGGAGCGCGTCCATCTCGGTCACGCTCAAGCGCCGGCCCGCCCGAACGCTGCCATGGCAGGCAAGGGTACCGCAGACGTCCTCCAGCTTTTCCTTGAGGGAGAGGGCGCCGCCGAATTCGGCGATCTCGTCGGCGAGGTCGGTGACGAGTCCTTTCACGTCCACTTCGCCCAGGAGCGCAGGCACTTCGCGCACCACGACCGCGCCCTGGCCAAAGGCTTCCAGCACCAGGCCGAGCTCGCTGAGCTCGCCGGCCCTGGCGACCAGGCGTTCGGCGGCGGCGGAATCGAGCTCTACGACCTCGGGGATGAGCAGCCCCTGGCGCTCGACGCCGTCGACGGCGATGGCCTGCTTCATGCGCTCGTAGACCAGACGCTCATGGGCCGCATGCTGGTCGACGATGACGATTCCCTCCGCGGTCTGGGCAACGATGTAGGTCTCGTGCAGCTGAGCCCGGGCGGCGCCGAGCGGATATGCGGGCACGGGCTGGCCCTCGCCGGCCGCCTCGGCCGCTTGAGCCTGGGGCCGCTCGAAGCCTTCGAACGGCGCATAGACCGCGGCGACCGCCTCGGCCACCACGCGCGGCAGCGTCGTCGGCGCTCCCGCCCGGCCGAAGCCGGACCAGCCGTGCCGACCGGCCGGTGCCGCACCCGGCCGGAAGCTGCCCAGCGCCGCCACGGCCACCGTGGTCGAGGCCCGATGCCCGGCGCCCGCCAGGGCATGGCGCGCCGCACCGACGATAAGGCCGCGCACCAGGCCGGGATCGCGGAAACGCACCTCCGCCTTGGCCGGATGGACATTCACATCCACGTCCTCGGCGGCGATCTCCAGGAACAGCGCGACAAGGGGATGGCGGTCGCGGGCGAGGAAATCCTGGTAGGCGCCCCGCACCGCGCCATGCAGCAGGCGGTCGCGCACCGGCCGGCCGTTGACGAACAGGAACTGCTGGGTCGAGGTGGCCTTGTTGAGGGTCGGCAGGCCGATGAAACCGGTAAGCCTGACGCCCTCCCGCTCGGCCGCGATGGCGAGCGCATTGTCGGCGAACTCGCGACCCATGACCGCGGCGAGGCGCTCGAGGCGCGCCGCCTCGTCATCGAGCAGCCCGGGCTGGCTGGCGTAGCGCAGCAGCACGCGTTCGCCGTCGGCGAGGCTGAAGGCGATCTCCGGATGGACCATGGCCAGGCGCTGGAACGCATCCTCGGCGTGGCCGAGTTCGCTGCGCATGGACTTGAGGAACTTGAGCCGGGCCGGAGTGGCATAGAAGAGATCGGCCAGCTCGACCCGGGTGCCGGCGGCGAGCCCGACCGGTTCGGGCCTGCCCTTGACGCCGCCCTCCACGGTAATGCGCCAGGCGCTGTCGGCGCCCCGGTGCCGGCTGGCGATGGCGAGCCGGCTTACGGCACCGATGGAAGGCAGGGCCTCGCCGCGGAATCCCAGGGTCGCGATGTGCGTGAGGTCGTCGCCCGCGAGTTTCGACGTCGCATGGCGCTCGACGGCGAGGGAGAGTTCTTCGGCCGTCATCCCGATTCCGTCGTCGACGACCTGGATCAGGGTCCGCCCGCCATCCTTCAGCACCACGTCGATGCGCCTGGCGCCAGCGTCGATGGCGTTCTCCACCAGCTCCTTCACAGCCGAAGCCGGCCGCTCCACCACCTCGCCGGCGGCGATGCGGTTGACGATCTCGGGCGGCAGCAGGCGGATGGCCATGAGGACGGAAGCTAGCCCGAGTCGCGCCCCCGGTCCACGCGCGGGTGCCGGTCTTTGTCCGGCTGGGCTAGTTCATGGAGCGCGGATCGATACTCCAGTTTGGGGGCTTGAACATGCCGTCGCGAAGATGTCGACAGCCAAGCAGCACGTTTGCTGTCGGAGTTTGAGCGAGCCTATCGCGGACACAGCCGAACCGACGCGATCGACCCGAAACAGACATTTCCAGAATATCGGCGCCCACAGAAAATAATGTTTGGTCAATAAATTAAAATAGAAGCCGCTTTTAAGTTATTTCTTGCAAAAACCATTACCATTATTTCTTTTATGTGATCAAAAACTATAATACGCACGGCTACTTGCGTCGGCTACTTTCATAACCATGTCTGCTGTCATACAACCCCCTCAAGGAACCGGTCCCATGACCATCCCGCGCCTCTCCCTTTCGCTCGCCGTACTGGCGGGGCTAAGCCTGTTCGGCGCTGCCGGTTGCGTCTTCGAAGGCCGGAGTCACGGCTACGGCGGCTACAACGGCGGCAACGACAACGCATACAACAGCAGCTACCACGACAGCCATATGCCGAACGACAGCGGCTCCTACGAAGGCAATGGCCAATACAAGTGGTACCAATCGAATAGCGGGGGAAACTATGCTGGAAATGGCCATAG
>DATNJA010000090.1:0-4077 GCA_035604155.1 Candidatus Udaeobacter sp.
CCGCCGCCGCACTGCGGGCGAGCCCGACCAGGGCCTCGATCTCGTCCAGCTGAGCGACTGCCATATCCTCGAGCTTTCGGCCTTCCTGAAGACGCATGGCCTGAAGGCTGTCAAGAGCTTCGGCTAGCTTTGCCTCCAGCAGGGCCAGATGCTGGGCGGGCTCATCCGCGTCGTTCACCCGCTCCACGACCCCGGGCAGGCCAAGCAAGCCGTCGAGCCGCGGCGGGGCCGCAGCCACGTCGCCGATCTCGCCGAGAAGTGCCAGGATCTGATGCAGCGCATCCCGATTGATCGCAAATCGCGGACGTGAGCCGTGGGTTTCGGTGAGCGTGAGGTTGACGTTTCCTCTTCGGCAGCGTTCGGCCGCCAGAGCGCGAGCCGGCGCGTCCAGCGCCTCATAGCCGGCGGGAACCCGGCAGCGCACATCGAGGCCGCGGCCGTTCACGCTGCGCAATTCCCAGACCCAGTGCCGTTCGCCGTCAACGACGTCGATGCGCGCGAACCCCGTCATGCTGGCGATCGGCATGGTCCCCCTGCAGCTTGTGATTCGCCGGCAGCGCCCGCAAAGTATACGCGGGCCCTATAGCAAGCAAGAATGCGCGATCCCCGTTCGATCCTCATCACTGGCGCCTCGAGCGGAATCGGGGCCGCGCTTGCTCGCCTCTACGCGGCCAAGGGCGTCGCTCTCACCCTCGGCGGTCGCGATGCCGGGCGGCTCGCCAAGGTCGCCGCCGATTGCCGCTCGGCCGGCGCCGAGGTGAGGGAGGCGATCGTCGATGTGACCAACCTCGCGGCCATGGAAGGCTGGGTCGCCGAAGCCGACAGGCTTCGGCCCGTCGACCTGGTCATCGCCAATGCGGGTATCTCGGCGGGAACCGCCGACGGCGAAGAAGGGGCAGAACAGCTGCGCGCCGTCTTCGCCGTCAATGTGGATGGCGCCTTCAATACCGTCCTTCCTCTGCTGCCGGCCATGCGTCAGCGCCGGCGCGGCCAGATCGCCCTCATGAGCTCGCTCGCTTCATTCCGCGGCTTTCCAGGCGCGCCCGCCTATTCGGCGAGCAAGGCGGCGTTGCGCGTCTGGGGGGAAGGTCTACGCGGCGATCTGCATCGAACCGGTATCACCGTTTCGGTCATCTGCCCGGGCTTCGTCGCGAGCCCCATGACGTCGGACAACCCGTTTCCCATGCCCATGCTGATGCCGGTCGAACAGGCGGCGCGCATCATCCGCCGGGGCTTGGCCAAGGACAGGGCCCGGATTGCCTTTCCGTTGCCCATGTATGCCGCCGCCTGGCTCCTGGGCGCCCTGCCGCCGGCGCTTACGGACTCGTGGATGCGCCGGTTGCCGAAGAAACGCTAGGCTTCGCGGTCAGCGTCACAGCCGCGCCCGCGGCTGGATCCGCCACGCCGGCCTGGCTGGCCGGCGTCTGGCCAGCCGGTAGGGGGGCAAGGGTCGGATCGGCGATCTGGCCCTGGGCGGCGCTCGCCTGCTGCGCCTCGAACCGATGCCAGGCGGCAACGTTCTTATAGTGTTCGGCCAGGGTCTGGGCGAATGCATGGCCGCCGGATCCATCGGCGACGAAATACAAGTCCTTGGTTGCCTGCGGATGCAACACGGCCTCGATGGCGGCGAGGCCGGGATCGCAGATCGGGCTCGGCGGCAATCCCTTGAACATATAAGTATTGAACGGGCTCTTTACCTGCATGTCGGCCGAGGTAAGCGGACGGCCCAGCGGCCCATCCCCGTTGGTGAGCGCGTAGATCACCGTCGGGTCCGACTGCAGCATCATGCCCCTGCGCATCCGATTGACGAAGACGCCCGCGATATGGGCGCGTTCGGTCGCCTGCGCCGTCTCCTTCTCGACGATCGAAGCCAGCACCAGCGCCTTGTCAGGGGTGTCATAGGGCAGGTCTGGCGCGCGCTCGGCCCAGAGCTTGTCCAGCCCCTGCTGCATGCCCTCGGCCATGCGGTTGACCATGGTGAAGCGCGTTTCGCCCCAGGTGTAGAAATAGGTCTCCGGCAGGAGCCGGCCCTCCCCCGGCAAGTCGGGGGGCAGGTCGCCGACCAGTCCCTCGGCGGCCGATACCAAACGCAGCGCCTGGGCCGTGGTAAAGCCTTCCGGCACCGTGATGCGCCGCGCCACCGTGGCGCCGGAGAGGATCATGCGCATCACCTGTTCCTGGCTCATGCCGGCGCCGAACCTGTACTCGCCGGCGCGCAACGGCCGGCCATCGGCGAACAGGCGGACGCCGAGGGTGAACAGGCGGTAATCCTCGACCACGCCGGCATCCTCGAGCTGTCGGGCGATGGTTGTCACCCTGCTTCCCGGAACGATGATGACCGTGGCGTCCACCGCCAGCGGGCCGCGGCCGTGCCACTGCTTCCAGAATAGATAGCCCGCGCCCGCCGTCAGGCAGGGTCCGAGCACGAGAAGCAGCAGGAAGAGGCGGACGAGGCGCCGCATGACCGGTCTACGGCGGGCCGGTGAAGATCAGGCTCGCATTGGTGCCGCCGAAGCCGAAGGAGTTCGATAGCACGGCCCGCACCTTGCGTTGCTTCGCCTGCTTCGCCACCAGATCGATGTCGCAGCCCTCGGAGGGATTGTCCAGATTCAATGTCGGCGGCACTGCCTGGTCGCGGATGGCGAGGATGGAGAAGATCGCCTCGACCGCGCCGGCCGCGCCCAGGAGGTGACCGATCGCCGACTTGGTGGATGACATGGAGAGCTTGTACGCCCAGTCGCCGAAGACGCGCTTCACTGCCTTCAGCTCAATCTCGTCGCCGAGCGGCGTCGAGGTGCCGTGGGCATTGATGTAGTCGATGTCTTCGGGATTGAGGTGCGCGCGCTTGAGGGCTGCGCGCATCGCCCGCTCCGCGCCGCCGCCGTCTTCCGCCGGCGCCGTGATGTGATAGGCGTCGCCCGACAGGCCGCAGCCGAGATACTCGGCATAGATCTTGGCGCCGCGCCGGCGGGCATGCTCCAACTCCTCGAGCACGACGACGCCGGCCCCTTCGCCCATCACGAAACCGTCCCGGTCCCGGTCCCAGGGACGCGAGGCCCGTTCGGGCGTGTCGTTGAACCCGATCGACAGCGCGCGCGAGGCGGCGAAGCCAGCGATGCCGATGCGGCAGATGGTCGCTTCGGCTCCGCCGGCGACCATGACGTCGGCGTCGTCGAGCGCGATCAGCCTCGCGGCATCGCCGATGGCATGGGCCCCCGTCGAGCAGGCGGTGACGACCGCGTGGTTCGGTCCCTTGAACTTGAAGCGAATGGAGACATTGCCCGACGCGAGATTGATCAGCGCGGCCGGGATGAAGAACGGCGAAATCCGCCGCGGCCCCCGCTCGTGGAGCAAGACCGAAGCATCGTAAATGCCTTGCAAGCCCCCGATGCCCGACCCGATCAGCACGCCCGTGCGCTCGCGCTCCCCTTCGTCCTCGGGCTGCCAGCCGGCATCCTGCACCGCCTGGGTGGCCGCGCCCATGGCATAGACGATGAACTGATCCATCTTGCGCTGGTCTTTGGGCAGGACGTAGTCGTTGGCGTTGAAGTGGTCGTTCGCCGCGTCGCCGAACGGAACCTCGCCCGCGACCTTGCTGGGCAGATCCGACACGTCGCAGCGCTGGATCGACCGCACGCCGGACTCGGCCGCAAGCAACCGCTTCCAGGTCGGCTCCACGCCGCTGGCGAGAGGGGAGATGAGTCCGAGGCCGGTTACGACGACGCGGCGCATGGAAACTCTAGGTCCGGAGCGAAGCGGGGCGGATCGGATCCGCCGCCGGGCTCAATTGGCCTTGTTCTGCTCGATGAAGGCGATGGCGTCCTTCACCGTCAGAATTTTCTCGGCCGCATCGTCGGGAATTTCGCAGCCGAATTCCTCCTCGAATGCCATCACCAGCTCGACAGTGTCGAGGCTATCGGCGCCGAGGTCGTCGATGAAGCTCGCCCCGTCATTCACCTTCGACGCATCGACGCCGAGATGCTCGACGACAATCTTTTTCACCCGTTCGGCGATATCGCTCATGGTCTTTCAACCCTCGACTGGACTCGTTGGAAGATGGCCCTTGCGGGGACTCTG
>DATNJA010000091.1:0-16643 GCA_035604155.1 Candidatus Udaeobacter sp.
CCCGCCGCCGCCGGCCGAAGTCGGGGTCGCCAAGCCGCTCGCCCAGACCGTGACGCCCTATCTCGACCTTACCGGCAACACCGCCGCGGTCAACTTCGTCAAGCTGGAAGCCCGGGTGGTGGGCTACCTCCAGGAGATCGACTACCGGGACGGCGACATGGCGAAGAAGGGCAAGACGCTCTTCGTCATCGAGCCCGCTCCCTACCAGGCGCAGCTGAACCAGGCCCAGGCCAAGGTGCAATCGATCCAGGCGCAGCAGATTTATGCCAAGGCCGACTTCCTGCGCCAGCAGGATCTGGCCAAGAAAGGCTTCGCCACCCAGTCCGCCCTGGATCAGGCGCGGGCCAAACTCGACTCGCAGAACGCCGACATCCTGGACGCCCAGGCTGAGGTCAGCCTGGCCGCCATCAACCTCGGCTATACCAACGTGACGGCCCCCTTCGACGGGATCGTCACCAACCATCTCCAGTCCGTGGGCGCGCTGGTCGGCGCGAGCGGCCCGACGGAGCTCGCGAGCATCGTGCAGATCGAGCCCATCTGGGTCAATTTCACCGTCAGCGAGCAGGACGTGCTGCGGGTACGCCAGTCCCAGACCGCCGGCCAGCTCAAGGTCGAGAATCTGCAGAATTTCCCCATCGAGGTCGGCCTGATGAACGAGCAGGGCTATCCCCACAAGGGCGTGCTCGACTACGTGGCGCCGGAGGTCGATCCCTCCACCGGCACGCTCCAGGTCCGCGCCGTGTTCGAGAATGCCGATCGGACGCTGCTGCCCGGCTACTTCGTGCGCGTGCGGGCACCGCTTGCCAGCCAGAAGCATCAGGCGCTCCTGGTGCCCGATCAGGTGCTGGGCACGAACCAGGCCGGCAACTATCTGCTGGTGGTCGGCAAGGACAACACGGTGGAGGAGCGTCAGATCGTCCCCGGCCAGTTGTTCGGCGGCTTGCGCGAGATCACCCAGGGATTGACCGCCGACGACAGGGTCGTCGTCAGCGGCCTCCAGCGTGCCATCGCCGGCGAGAAGGTGGCGCCGGAGGAGACCAAGATCGACACCCCGCCTGCGCCGGCGCCCTGATCCGGTCGGGGCGCGCGTCATGATCTCCAAGTTCTTCATCGAACGGCCGGTGCTGGCCAATGTGCTGGCTATCGTCTTCGTGCTGATCGGCGCCGTGGCGCTCTATGTGCTTCCCGTCGCCCAGTATCCCAACGTGGTGCCGCCCACCATCTCGGTAACGACCCGCTATCCCGGCGCCAGCGCCGAGACGGTGATGAATACCGTGGCCCTGCCCATCGAGCAGCAGGTCAACGGCGTGCAGCACATGCTCTATATGCAGTCGACCAGCGCCAGCGACGGCAGCTACAGCCTGATCGTCACCTTCGACATCGGCACCGAACTGAACCTGGCCCAGATCCTGGTCCAGAACCGGGTCGCCAGCGCCCTTGCCCAGCTGCCGGCCACGGTCCAGTCCCAGGGCGTGACGGTGCAGCAGAAGTCGACGTCGATCCTCGAGATCGCCACCCTCTCCTCCACCGACGGGCGTTACGACAGCCTCTTTCTCAGCAACTACGCCACCATCAACCTGGTGAACGAGCTGGCCCGCCTGCCCGGCGTCGGCAATGTGAGCGTCTTCGGCGTCGGCCAGTACTCCATGCGGATCTGGATGGACCCGCAGCAGCTCTATTCCCGGGGCCTCACGCCCCAGGACGTGATCAACGCCATCGGCCAGCAAAGCCAGGAAGTGCCGGCGGGCCAGGTCGGCACGCCGCCCGCGCCCGCCGGCCAGAACTTCCAGTACACCGTCAAGGTCCTGGGGCGCTTCGCCGATGTCGGCCAGTTCGCCGATATCATCGTCAAGTCCGCCAGCGCCGGCGGCGGCCAGGTCACCCGGGTCAAGGACGTGGCGCGGGTGGAGCTGGGCGCCCAGACCTATTCCCAGGCCTTCGAGCTGGACGGCAAGCAGGCGGCGGGCATCGCCATCTATCAGTCACCCGACGCCAATGCCCTCGACGTCGCCACCCACGTCAAGGCCAAGCTCATGGAGCTGTCGCGGAATTTCCCCGCGGGCATTGCCTATGGCCTGCCCTTCGACACGACCAAATTCGTCAACGCCTCGATCCACGAAGTTTACAAGACTCTGATCGAGGCGGGCGTTCTGGTGCTGATCGTCATCCTCGTCTTCCTGCAGGACTGGCGCGCCATGCTGGTGCCGGCGACGACCGTGCCGGTGACCATCATCGGCGCCTTCGCGGCCATGGCGGCGCTGGGCTTCACCGTCAACCTCTCGACCCTGTTCGCCATCGTGCTCGCCATCGGCATCGTCGTGGACGACGCGATCATCATCGTCGAGGCCGCGGCGCACCACATCGAGCGGGGCATGACGGGCCATGACGCCGCCATCAAGGCCATGGACGAGCTGTTCGGGCCGGTCATCGGCATCACCCTGGTGCTGATGTCGGTCTTCATCCCGGCCGCCTTCCTGCCCGGCCTGACCGGCCAGATGTACGCCCAGTTCGCCCTCGTGATCGCCGCCACGGCCCTTATCAGCGCCATCAATGCGGTAACCCTGAAGCCGACCCAATGCGCGCTCTGGCTCCGGGCGCCGGTGCCGCCGGAAAAGCGCAACTTCTTCTACCGCGGCTTCAACCATGTCTACGGCAAGCTGGAAAATGCCTATGCCGGGCTGATCGGCCGGATGACACATCACAGCCTTGCCATGGTGGTGCTGGCCCTCGTCGTCATCGGCTTCGGCGGCTGGGGCATCGCTCGCCTGCCCACCGCCTTCATCCCGATCGAGGATCAGGGCTATGTGCTGGTCGCGGTTCAGCTTCCCGACAGCGCCTCGCTCCAGCGCAGCCAGCGCGCCCTGGACGAGGTGAACGCGATCGCGCTCGCCACCCCCGGCGTCGATCAGGTGATCGAGATTTCCGGCATCTCGGTGCTGGACAACAGCGCCAGCCTCGCCAATGCCGGCGCGGTCTATGTCGTGCTCAAGGACTGGGGATTGCGACTGAAGGAGAAGGGCCAGGATCTGCGCAGCATCATCCAGCATCTGCAGGGCGCGATCGACAAGCTGCCCGACGCCAAGGGTCTCGTCCTGCCGCCGCCGCCCATCCAGGGCATCGGCAATTCGGGCGGCTTCAACCTGATGGTGGAGATTCGCGACGGCGACATCGACTTCCCCAGGCTCGACCGCGCCGTCGCCGCCATCGTCGCCAATGCCGGGACCCAGAGCGCGCTCCAGCGGGTCAGTTCATCCTTCCGCGCCAGCGTGCCCCAGGTCCAGCTGCTGGTGGACCGGACCAAGGCCGAGACCCTGCAGGTCTCGGTCGGCGATGTGTTCAATACGATGTCGTCCTATCTCGGGTCCACCTACGTCAACCAGTTCACCAAGTTCGGCCGCGCCTTCCAGGTCTATGTCCAGGCGGATTCCCGCTTCCGGCTCAAGCCGACGGATATCGAGGGCCTCTACGTCAAGAGCCGCGACAACAAGATGATCCCGCTGGGTGCCCTGGTGCGGGTCGTGCCGACGACCGGGCCCTCGCTCATCACCCTCTACAACCTCTATCCTGCGGCCACCGTCGTGGGCAATCCGGCCCCGGGCTACAGCACCGGCGAAGCCATATCCCTGATGGGACAGGTCGCGGACAAGACTCTGCCGCCCGGCATGGCGACCGAATGGACCGCCATGTCCCATCAGGAGACGATCGTCGGCCATCAGATCTACTACGTCTTCGGCCTCGCCATGCTTCTGGTCTATCTCTGCCTCGCCGGGCAGTACGAAAGCTGGATCGCGCCTCTTGGCGTCATCCTCGCCGTGCCCCTGGCGCTCCTCGGGCCCGACCTGGCGCTGAACGCCCTCGGGCTCGCCAACAACCTCTATACCCAGATCGGCCTCATGCTGCTGATCGCGCTGTCGGCCAAGAACGCCATCCTGATCGTGGAGGTCGCGCGCGAGCACCGTGTCCTCCACGGCGAGCCGATCCTGGAATCGGCCGTGGCCGCCGCCCGGATGCGCTTCAGGCCGATCCTGATGACGTCCTTCGCCTTCATCCTGGGGGTGATGCCTCTGGTGGGGGCATCGGGCGCGGGTGCTGCAGCCCGCATTTCCCTCGGGCTCTGCGTCGCCAGCGGCATGCTGGCCTCGACCTGCCTCACCGTCCTCTTCGTGCCGTCCTTCTTCGTGCTGTTGCAGCGCCTGGAAGAGCGGTTGCGGCCGGTGAAAATGCCGGCGCAGGCGGCGGCGGGCTGAAGGGAAAGCCATGCTGGAATCGGCGGAAATCGGCCACAAGCTCGGCAAGGCGGCTTACGATCGCGCGCTGCCGGCTTTGCGGGTGTCGCTAATCGACAGTCAATATGAGCTGGCCAAGACCGCCGGCTTCTCGGTGATCATCCTCGTGGCCGGCATGGCCGGCGCGGGACGAAGCCGGGCCATGAATCGGGTCGCATCCTGGCTCGACGCGAGGCTTCTCGAGACCTACGCCCGCTTTTCACCGACCGAAGAAGAGCGCGAGCGGCCGACCATGTGGCGCTTCTGGCGGGCCTTGCCGCCGAAGGGGCGGGCCGCGGTGTTCTTCGATCACTGGTACCGGGAGCCGGTGGTCCGGCACTACCTCGGCAGGATCAGCGACGCCGACTTCGAGAAGCGCGTCGGCGAGATCAACCGCTTTGAAAAGATGCTGGCCGAAGAGGGCGTGCTGCTGCTGAAGCTCAATCTGCATCTCTCCCGCGGACAACAGCGCAAGCGCCTGAAGAAGCTGGAGGGCGATCCGGCGACCTCCTGGCGCGTCACCGAGTGGGACCGGCTCCTGCTCAAGCACTATGAGGGCGCCAAGCACGTGCTGGAGGAGACAATCCGGCTCACCAGCTACGGCCATGCGCCCTGGACTATCATCGACGCTGCCGACCAGAGATATTCCAGCATCACCATCGGCCGGACCATCCTCGAAGCCCTCACGGGACGCCTGCGGCGCGCGGCGCCGAAACTCGCCAAGACCCCGAAAGCAAAGCTTCCCTCGCCCGTCGACATCGACCCCAGGACCGTGCTCTCGACCCTCGATCTGACGCAGAAGCTGGGCGAGCGCGAATACGAGAGACTGCTGGAGCAATGGCAGGGGCGCTTTGCGACCTTGATCCGAAGCAAGAAGTTCCGCCGACGCGCCCTGGTCATCGCCTTCGAGGGCAGCGACGCGGCCGGCAAGGGCGGCAGCATCCGCCGGGTCGCCCAGGCCCTCGACATCAGCCAGGTCCGCATCTTGCCGATCGCCAAGCCGACCGATGAGGAGGCGGCGCGTCCCTATCTCTGGCGCTTCTGGCGCCATGTTCCGGGCCACGGACAAGTGGCGATCTTCGACCGCACCTGGTACGGCCGGGTCCTGGTCGAACGCGTGGAAGGCCTATGCGGCGAAGAGGCCTGGCGGCGCGCCTATGGCGAAATCAACGACTTCGAGGGCGATCTGGTGACGAGCGGAATCCTGCTGGTCAAATTCTGGCTCCAGATCGGCAAGGCCGAGCAGCTGCGCCGGTTCCGCGAAAGACAGCGGATCGGCTTCAAGCAATTCAAGATCACGCCCGAGGACTGGCGCAATCGCAAGCACTGGGATGAATACCAGGCGGCGGCGGCGGAAATGATCGACAGGACCAGCACCGACCTTGCGCCTTGGACCCTGGTCGAGGCGCAGGACAAGCCGTTCGAGCGGATCAAAGTCCTGAAGACCATCTGCCGGACGTTGGAAACGGCCTTCTAGAGCAAGATCCGATTAGGTTGAATCAACCTAATCGGTAAATCTTGCTCTCATTCATAGATGTAGCGACTGATTCACGTCTCAAGCCGATTTGGCTCGAGACGATCAGGCGCTAGGTCCATCAGCGGCAGCAAAGCGGTGCTAGAGTGTCGGTTCAACCCCGGGAGAGCCAACATGTCGGAAGAAGGAAATGTCGCGGCGGCCATCATGGCTGTCGAAGCATGCCGCCAGGAGCATGAACACCAGGGCGGCACGGCCATCCGACCCAAGGATGTCAAGGCGGAGCTCTGGCAAAACTATGTATTCTTCAGGGACAAGCTCAGCGGCAGCACGAAGTTCGTGTCGCGCCTGATCTCGGACGGTCCGCCGGGCTAACGGCCCCCGACCTCGGACCCGCCGCCCGTCCGAAGGGCGCCGAGGACCGCCGCCTTGACCTCCGCCGGCTGGCTCTCGATCGCGCGCGTCATGGCCTTCAGCGTGCATCTTAGCTCGTAGACCTGGTCGAGCAGCGAGAGGAGCAGCGGCACTGTCTCCTGCGGCGTGTCCAGCTCTCGGCGCAGGTCGTAGATCAGGCGTGCCCGGGCCACGTCGATTTCGTGGAACAACCAGCTTTCGCCCTCCGCCCGTTCCGGCTGGACCCAGCGCTGCTCTATCCAGAGCGTCAGCTCGGCCCGATCGAGATCGGGAAACAGGGTCAGGACGGCTTCGAACTGCATCATGTCCGCACCGCCGCCTTGCGCGGATCGAAGGGATGGCGAGGCTTCCACGACTTCAGGAAGGCGTCGAGGTCCGGCTCGGCCTCGGTCGGCAGCATGACCGTGATCTCGACATACTGGTGCCCGCCTGAGATGCCGCGGCCCTTGAGGCGCAGCCGCGTCCCGCCGGTCGATCGGGGCGGGATCGTCAGGCTGACGGGCCCCTGGATCGTCGGCACTTCGACTTTGGCCCCCAGCACCGCCTCCTGAAAGCCTACCGGCAATTGCACGACCACGTCATTGCCTTGCCGGCGGAACAGGGGGTGCGGCTGCACGCGGACCTCGATCAGGGCATCGCCGGGTGGGCCTTCGCCAAATCCCGGCATGCCTTGGCCGGCCAGGCGCAGGATCTGGCCGTCCTCGAGCCCGGCCGGAATGGTCACGTCGAGGGTGCGGCCGTCCGGCAGGGTGAGCCGCCTGACGGCGCCGAGTGCTGCGGCCAGGAAGTCGACGCTCAAGGCGTAATGCGCGTCCGGACCCCGGGCGTTGAAATTGCCGCCGGCGCGCCGGCCGAAGGCCTCGGCGAAGATCCGGTCCAGATCCTCGGCATCGAAGGACTGCTCCGGCCGGTACTTGGCGCGGCCGGTGTCGTCGCCGAAGTCGCGGTAGAACTGGCGCGCCGTCGGCTTTTCCGCCCCCGTAGCGTCGATCTCGCCCCGATCGAAGCGGGCGCGCTTCTCCGGATCGGACAACAGGGCGTAGGCGGCGGAGATCGCCTTGAAGCGCTCTTCGGCTTCCTTCTTGCCCGGATTGAGGTCGGGATGATGCAGCTTGGCGAGCTTGCGATAGCTCGCCCGGATCTCGGCATCCGTTGCGGTTCGCGCCACGTCCAGCAGTTCATAGGGATCGTTCATGGCGGCCAAGATAGCAAGGGGACCGAGACGCGCAAAGAACCCGAGGGAGCTTAGGACCTATTCGTAGGCGATGGGCGTTGCGTGCCAGCCCGCGGCGCGCTTGGCCCAGAACGTCTCGCGCAGCTTCGCCGAGATCGGGCCCGGCCTGTCATTGCCGAGGACCCGGCCGTCGATGCGAGAGACCGGCATGATGCCGCCCGCGGTCGTCGCGGTGAATATCTCGTCGGCTTCGCGGAATTCCGCGACCGGCAGTTTGCGCACGGCGAAGGGTATCCCCAGCTCCTGGCAGAGCTCCTTGACCGAAAGCCGGGTGATCCCCTCTAGCGCGCCGCGATCGGAGGTCGCGACCGTGCCGCCGGTGATGCTGAACACGTTGAAGCCCGGTCCCTCGGTCACATTGCCGTCCCGGTCCAACAGGACGCAGTTATCGGCGCCCTGGTCATAGGCCTCGAACAACCCGCGGGTGAGGTCGCCCCAATGGAAATTCTTGACCTTGGGGTCGACCGAGTCCTCGGCGATCCGCGGCGTCTTGGCGACGATGAGATGCGCCCCGCGGGCCTGGACCTCGGGCGAGAAGACCCAGATCCACGGGATGGCGAAGGCAATGATGTAATTGCGGCAATTGACGGGGTGGCGCGCCATTCCGGGCTTCGGAGCGCCGCGCAGGCATTCCATCGAAACATAGGCTTCCCTGAGACCCGACCGGCGGACGCATTCGGCGAGGACCCGCCGGATGTCATCGTCGGATTCCGGCGGCGCCATGCGCAACGCCTCCCTCGACCGGCGGAAGCGGGCGATATGATCGTCGAGCCGGAAAAAGGCGCAGGCCCAGACGCCGACCACGTCATAGGTGACGTCGGAACGCCGGTACCCCCATTCGGTGATGGGGATGGTCGCCTCGCCAATGGGCATATAGCGGCCGTCAATATAGGCGGCTCCGGCAGGCCAGGCGGCGGTTGTCATGGGAGTCGATCCTTCGGCTTTGGTCATTATCCTGAATGCTTCAGTGATTTCACGTCAGGGTCAACGGGAGATCGCTCGTCTGCGCTCCAGGCTTGCCGCCGGCCACAACGCCTTCATGTCATAGTACACCTCGAAGGCGGGGACGCCGTCGGGCAGCCTGATCCAGGGCAGCTTCGAACGGGTATAGATGTGCACGTCGGGTCGAAGCGCGGTCGGATCGTCGAGCGTGCCCACGCGAACGAAGCGCAAGCCCGGCCGATGGCCATAGTCGCTCCAGACCGCGGTCTTGCAGGCGGGGCAGCGATAGATGTCGTGGGGGCTGCCGCTATCGGTCGGCACCGCGGTGGGCTCCGGGTGGCCCGACAACAGCGCGATCCGGTCGGTTTCGATGAGGGCATTCAGCACGAAGGCGCTTCCCGTCTGGCGCTGGCAATCGAGGCAGTGGCAGCAGTGGACGAACATGGGCGCCGAGGCGAGCGCGTAACGCACGGCGCCGCAGGCGCAACCGCCGGCAAGTTTCTCGGTCATTGCAAAACTCCTGGGTTCGTAGTCGGTGTCTCGTGCACCACGGAAGCGACGCTGGCTTGGAGCAGATACTCCATGGCATTCAGAACAAGATCGTGCTGCTTAAAATTGCCCAGGGGCGAGCATTCTGCGCATTGCCCGCTCTGCGGAATTGGATGGCACTGTACTGTCATCATCTGATGCCTGTTTCAATGCCTCCCCGCGCCGGCCGGCTCGAGGATTATCCGCAACCGCGCCGCCTTCGTCACGGCATCACGGCTGTAGAGCAGAGGCACATACTCGCTCTTCGCCCAAGGCTGCGACAAATCTCGGTAGTGAGGGGATTCCGGCAGGCCCGACTGGCCGGGGGCGTTGATGGCGCGCGAATTGTCCCAGGCGCCGACATCCAGAACCATCCGGAAGGTGGCGCCCGAGGTGACGCGGAAATCCGGCAGCCGGTAGGTCGTATTCATGGGGGTCGAGCCCGAACCTCCGATGGCAAGCGGCCCGACATCCATTGCCGCCTTCCTCTCGGACGCGATGCCTGACAGCGCGTGCTCGAAATAGCCGTGATGAAGCCGCCCCCAGGCCCAGCCGCCCGGATCCTGGCCGAGGCGCGAGCGGCATTCCGCCACAGCGTCCTTGACCGTGCGAGCCAGGATCGCGTCCCGCGCGGAGCCGGTTGCGAGCCGGGGCTCCGACTCCGGTTGCTCGAGAATGGCGAGCAGCGTCTCGTTGTCGCCTGGCGCCAGCAGCTTCGACAAGGTCGGATCGCCGGCAAGCTGCGCCAGGAGCACGGGCTTCAGATGCCTCGACCACCACAGCTCGAACAGCGCAGCAGCGGCGCTCTCGGAGCCGAGGCGGCAATCCCAGTCTCGCAGGAGGTCCGAGGCGAGGGCGAGATCCTCGTCCGACCGGCCGAGACCGACGAGCAGAGGCAACAGGCGGCGGACGGGGATCGAGACGACATCGCATTGCAGCGCCATGGAATCGGACAGACCGTGGCTCCGGTTGTCCGAGAGCGCTTCCATGATCCGGGTTGCGCGCGACCTCTCCGACCATTCGAAGCTCAATTTGCGCTCGGCATAGGGATATCCCGCCGGCAGGTTCATCGCGTTGGCGGTCGCGACGAAGCCGCGGGCCGGGTTGATTTCGCGCGGCAGGTCGTCGGGCGCATGGAAGCTGTCCCATTCATAAGCGCCGTGGCCGGGCACCGGGAGCAGCCCGTCCCAGTTCGGCCGGCGCGGCGCCTTGCCGGCCGTCATCCAGGCGATATTGCCGTTGCTGTCGGCATAGACATGATTGACCGGCGGCGTGCCCCAATGCCGCATCGCCTCGGCGAAGTCCTCGGGGCTTCGCGCGTCGAGATAGGCAAGGCTGCCGAGATAAGGCGAGGTGCCGGGCTCGAACCAGACGGACCTGAGGGCAAAGGCGCGGTTCGCCTCCCGGTCGATATGCACCACCGGCCCGTGACGGGTGAATTTGAGCGCGACTTCCTGGGCCGGCGCGCCCTTGACGGCGATGGGCTCGCGCTCGATGCGCATCGCCTCCCAGCCGTCGCCGTAGCGATACTGGTCCGGATCGTCGGGGTTGAGCGCGTAGACGTAGACGTCTTCCTGATCGATGGGAAATATGGTGAGGCCGAAGGCGGCGGTGCCGTTATGGCCGATGGATATCCCGGGCAGGGACGGCTCGCCCGCGCCGATGGCATCGAGCCCCGGCGCCGTAAGATGAACGAGGTAGCGAAGGGACGGTGCCGAGTGCTGGCGATGGGGATCGCTGGCCAGGATCGGCCGTCCCGTCGCGGTCCGCCCGGGCGATATCGCCCAGTTGTTGGACCCTTCGATCCCCGCGCTCCTGGCGACCTCGCCCAGGTCGGTCAGCTTCGTCCAGTGCCACGCCTCTTCCAGCGTCGCCGCAAGCCGGTCCGGCGAGAAACTCACCCGGGCAGCGGCCAAACCGATGACGTCCAGGACTTCGGGCGGCACATGCGCCAGCTCGAGACCTTCAGGAACCTGAACCTTCCAGGCCGGTTCGAGCCGCGCGCGCAGCAGGTCCTTCGAAGGGTCGCCCCGGGCTAGAACCTGCGCGCGGGCCAGCTCGGACTCGGCGTTGCTCACCAGGGCATGACTGCGGATCCTCACCACATCGGATGCCGCCCAGCGCTGCGGTCGCGTGCCCATCAAGGTGAATTCCGGCGGCAGAAGCCCGGCCTCGGCCTCCGTGGCTGCGATGAAGGCATTGATCCCGGCGGCGAAGGCTTCCGCGATCGCCTCCGTTTCCTGAGTCCCATAGGCGGCCCATTCGGCGGCCATATCGCCGCGATAGAGAAACAGGCGCGCCGCCCGGTCCTGGGCGAGGAAGCCGGGCCCGAAGTCCGCCGCGAGCAGTCCCAGCCCCCGCTTGCGGCCGAGATCGAGCTGCCACAGCCGGTCGCGCGCCGCGTTGAAGCCCTGGAGAAAGAACACGTCGCCCCGGCTTTGGGCTCTCAAATGGGGAATGCCCCATCGGTCGACCACGATCTCCGCCGGCCGCTCCAGGCCAGTGACGGCGAAGCGCTGAGTCTCGATGTTGGACGGAAACGGGTCGGAAGCCAGCATTGGGCATCTCCAACAGGGTGCTGCGTCTCAGCCTAAACAATGTCTCCCGACCTGTCGGCAAGTTGCGAAGGGCCCGAACGAGGCCTGGCCGTTCGTTCACCCCGCCGCGGCGGCGCTCTGCGCCGCCCGGCTGAGGGCCGCGCGCGCAAGCAGGCGGGTCGAATCGAGGGTCGGCAGCGGAGAATTCGCATCGTTTATGATCAGTGGAATCTCGGTGCAGCCGAGCGCGACGGCGTCGCAACCCTCGGCCTTCATGCGCCCGATGACGCGCCGGTGATAGGCGACTGCCTCGGGCTTGAAGACGCCATAGACCAGCTCATCCATGATGATGCGGTTGATTTCCTCGCGCTCGGCCTCATGCGGGCGCAGATAGCCGAGCCCGCGCGCCGCGAGCTTTTCCGGATAGACCTCGCTGTCGACGAGCCAGCGCGTCCCCAGGAGCCCGAGACAGCGGAACCCGCGCCCGGCGGCCTCATCGACTACGACTTCGGCGATATGCAGCCATGGCAGCGGCGATCGCGGTTCGACATGGGCGAAGGCCCGGTGCACTGTGTTGTCCGGGCAGATCAGGAAATCGGCACCGATTTTCGCCAGCTTGTCGGCGGATGCGAGCATCAGCGCGCCGACGCCCCGCCAATCGTCGCGATGGATGCAGGCCAGGTAGTCGGCCAGCGACGACGTGTGCATCGAGACCTCGGGATGGGCATGCGGGCCGAGAACCGCCGCACCCTCCGCGCAAATGGTCCGATAGCAGAGCGCCGCACCTTCGGCCGAGCAGCCGACGATGCCGATATGGAGGGGCATGGCGGTCCTGTTCGTGATCAGCGCCGAGCGCGCCGCTTAACAGCTGGCTTCTTTCTCCCGGAGCGCTTCAGCCACTCCTCCACCGCGTCTTCCATGGCTAGGAAGACGGCGCCCATTTCCAGCAGCTTGGTGATCAGTTCCTCAAGGATCAGCATGCGATAGCCGCGGCCGATGACGAAGGGATGGAAGGTGTAGGTGAGCACACCCCAGTCCTCCACCGCGCGGGTCATGTAGAGGAACTCGTCGGTCCAGTTCTGCAGCACGCCGCGCGCGTTCATCAGGCCCTGCAGGATGTAGTTGGGCGTGCGCAGGAACTCGAAATGGGGATAGTCGTCGAGATGCCAGCTGATGGGCATTTCCACCAGCTTGGTCGGCCTGCCCATCACCATGGGCTTTTGCAGCTCCACCACATCGCCCCGCCTGGCCCAATAAGGTGCATAGTCGTCGCCCATCATGCTGCTGTCGTAGCGAAAGCCGTTCGCAAGCAGGAGGTCGATTGTATGGGCGCTCAAGTCCCATGACGGCGAGCGGTAGCCGCGGGGCGCGCGGCCGGCGAGCTTCCGGATTGCCCGGATGCCCCGGGTGATGCCTTCCTCCTCCTCGTCCCTCTTCATCATTGCCGGCGGGACATGGGTCCAGCCGTGATGGGCGATCTCATGGCCAGCCGCGACGACTTCCGCCGCCCGGTCCGGGAAGCTCTCGATGGTGTGGCCAGGAATGAACCAGGTGGAGCGGATGCCGTATTTCTTCAGCAGGGCCAGTATCCGGCGGGCACCGACCAGGCCGAACTCGCCCCGCGACATGGGCGTGGGCGTGGTCATCCCGCGGGAGATCCAGCCGGATACGGCATCGAAGTCGAAAGTGAGGCAGACGATGCGCTTGGCCATGGCAGCCGACCTTTCGTTCGTGGTTCAGGATTCTAGCCGGCCTTACCAGCGCGGACCACGGCGGGAGTGCATTTGTTGGCCGGCTTGATCCGAAGAGACAGGCGCGCCATCGCTGCGTCCATGCTGGTTTGCTTTCTCTATGGCGGTCCTGTCGTGTTTCGCGCGACGGGGACCGTAGCGCGATCCCCTGGGGCGGTCGAGGCGAAGCGATGAGCCCGTACGCCGATGCGGACCTAAGCGACCTGTTGCGCGAGCTCGCCAGCGAAATCCCGGGCGAACTCGCGGAAGGCGATCGCGGGCCGGCCGAGCACATTGCGAATGTCGTCATGGACCGCCGCGGCACCCTGCCGGCGCATGCGAGCGAAGAGATTGAGGATCAGGTCCGCGTAGTAATCCGACGCGCCCTCGGCGATCAGCTGCCGCCGGTAGGTCTCGGGCGGAATGTCTTCATAGCCGAAGCGCTTGCCTGTAGCCTTGGACAGGATGCCGGCGACTTCGCCATGGCTCAACGCTTCAGGCCCGGTCAGCACATAGGCCTTGCCATCATGGCCCGGCTCGCTGAGCGCCTTGATGGTGACCGCCGCGATATCGCGCACATCGACAAAGGGCAGCCGCGCCTCGCCAGCCGGCAAGCGGATCATCCCGCCGGGACAATAGGTGAGGAAATTCTGGTTGAACCACTGGGGGCGGATCAGGACATGCCCAAGCCCCGACCGGGCGAGCTGTCTGTCGCCTTTGCCATGGTTGCCGATCAGCGGGTCGGGCGATTGCGGATCGGCGGAAGAGGCGGAGAGCCGCGCGATCATGCGCACGCCGGCACGCCGCGCCGCCTCGATGACGTTCGCCTGCAGGGCCAGCTGTTCCGGATGGTCGAAGGAGATCAGGAAGACGGCTTCCACCCCCTTCATGGCAGCGTCCAGCGAGGGCAGGTCGCCGAAGGAGCCGATGGCGATCTCCACGCCAGCCTTCGGAAGCTTCGCCGCATTCTCCCGGGCGCGCAGCAGCGCCCGCACCGGCCGTCCGGCGGCGGCGAGCTGACGGGTGATTTCGCTTCCGGTGGTGCCATTGGCGCCAGTGACGAGGATCATCGCGGTTCTCCTTCGGACCCCGGGGAGAATGACACCGTTTGAATTGTTGGGTTAGCGCCTTGTCTGGCTTTAGGCTGCTGGTTCCGTTGGGATGGCGGACGCGGCGAAGCGGAAGGCGTCTATCTCGACGACCACAGCCACAGATGAGGCGAGCCATGCTGACAACGAAGCGCAAGCCGGCCACGGTCGGCGAAATCCTGGTCGAGGAGTTCATGCGGCCCATGGGGTTGACCCAGGCCGCATTGGCGGAGGCGATGGGCGTTCAGCGCAAGCATGTCAACGAGCTATGCAACGACCGTCGCACCGTGACGGCGGCGACCGCACTCATCCTCGCGCGCGTATTCGCCAACAGCTCGGACTTCTGGCTCAACGTCCAGCGCCGCAGCGATCTGTGGGAGGCGATGAACAGCCCCCGCGAGCGCGAGCGGATCGAACGCGCGACGCCGCTCGGTACCGCGGCGTGAGGTTTGTCGCCGGGGGGGAAGCATGCTGTGGCGTGGAAATCGGCCGATCGGCTACGCCCGGCGTTCGCAGTTCTGAAGGCTGGCGAGCCGCAACCGATGATGATGAGCACTATGTCTACGCCATAGCCCTATGAACGGTCGGTCTCGGGCGGCCGGTTGGCATGGCTCGCTGTTTAGTCCGGTTCCGGTCTCACCGCGGATTACCTAAGATGGGCAGGAGAGAATCGGAGACCAAGCTATGGCTCGCGTTCGCCAGTGGGTCCGGACAACCCGAGCGCTGCGACCGGCGCTTCCAGACGAAGCCGAAAGGCAGTCTATCGTCGCAGCGTGCGAGGCCTTCATTCGCGATGTGCTGAAGCCCCGCTTTCTGCCCGAGGTCAAGCCGACGCAATGGAACTATGTCGTCGACATTCGCGGCGCGTGGGCAGCGGGGCGGTATCGCTTCATCCAACGCTACCGGTCCGGAATGGAGCACAATCTCGGCGAAGAGTTCGATTCTGCGTTCGCGCGCATCGACCGGACCGGAAAGGACCGCTTCGATATCTACTGGATGCGGCACACCGGCAAATGGTGGCGCTTGCACGCAGGCGTGACGCTGGCCGAGGCGCTCGAGCTTCTGGAAACGGATGGAATTCTGCATCCGGTCTGAATTTGGCCGAAACGAACTGTGCTGCCAACCGAAAGAGGTCCCCGCCGGATATGAGCGAATATCAATACTACGAATTTCAGGCGATCGACCGGCCCCTGAACGAGAAGGATCGCCAAGCCCTGCGAAATCTGTCGACGCGTGCGCGCATCACGGCGACAAGCTTCACCAACACCTACGACTGGGGCGACTTCAAAGGCGACCCGGTCCGGCTTATGGAGCAGTGGTTCGACCTGCATCTTCATGTGACGAGCTGGGGCTCGCGCAGGCTGATGATCCGTTGGCCTGAACGGATGATCGATTGCCTGGCCATAGAATCCTTTCTCGGCGGGGTGGACTGCGTACGCCAGAGGATCGTGGGCGGCAACCTGATCCTCGACATCTGCGGGGAAGACATCGAGGCCGAAGACTGGGACGACGGGTCTGGCTGGCTCGCCGCCATGACGCCTTTGAGAGGCGACGTCCTCGCGGGCGATTTGAGGCTCTTCTACTTTCTCTGGCTGATGGCGGTCGATGCCGGCGCTTGCGAGCCGGACGAGTTGGAGCCCTTGCCGGGAATCGGTCCACTGACTGGCGCACTGGAAGCGTTCGCCGAGTTCTTTCAGATCAATCCCGACCTGGTCGCGGCGGCGGCCGAGCGGCCTCTCGACCCGATCGCTACGGCCGCATCCGAGCCAAGTCGCGCAATGATCTCTGGACTGCCCGAAGAGACGAAGACGCACCTGCTGACGCGCCTGTTCGAGGGCGACCCGCATGTGGCCCTGGAGCTGAAGTCGCTCGTGCGTCAAAGCCAGACATCCAAGGCACGGCCGGTCGCCCGGCGGACGGTCGGAAAGTTGCGCGCCCGGGCCGACGCGACCCGACGCGCCCGCGAGCGGGAAGAGCGTGCGAAACTCGAAGCGGAGGCGAGGCAAAGGGCGGAGGAAGCGGAACGGCTGCGCCGTGCGCGGCTGGACGCCGTCAAACGACGCGGCGAAAGCGTCTGGCGGGAGATCGCAAACGAGATCGACCGCCGCAATGCCTCCGCTTACGATCGGGCGGCCAGCCTCCTGGTTGATCTCAGGACCGTCGCCGAGGAAGCCGGCGCGCTTGAGGACTTCCGCCGTCGGTTGAATGCGATCCGCGCCCGCCACGCCCGCAAGGAACGCTTCATCGACCGCCTGAAGGCGCTGGGGTAGGGTGAAGGCCCTGGCGCAGGATGGCGGAGGGGGAGGGATTCGAACCCCCGATGCCCTTGCAGGCATAACGGTTTTCGAGACCGCCGCGATCGACCACTCTGCCACCCCTCCGACGGGAAATGCTGGCGGTGCTCCTAGAGCCTAACATGTAGAGCAAGATT
>DATNJA010000092.1:0-2219 GCA_035604155.1 Candidatus Udaeobacter sp.
AGGCCCCTTGTCCTGAGGGCTCATCGCCTTGTCGTTCATGGTCAGGGCGAAGATCACGGGATACTGACGCAGTTCGCTAATGGGAATCTCGACCGTATAGCCGTCGAGCGCGATCGCCGACACGGTGTTTCCCTTGGCCTGCACCGCGTCCAGAAGCTTGCTCGCCAGCACCCCGGCGAAGACAGGCTTGCCGTCCGTCCAGCTTGTGGACGTCGCCAGCCGGGAGATTCCCAGCGCCTCCAGCATCTGTCTGTCGAATTCGGCTTTGCCCGGCGCGTTGGTGCGCCCGATCGCACCGGTGACGGTCAGGATGACCGGCCCCGTCGGCTTCGCCAGCATTTCATCGGCGACGGCTGGTACCCCGGCGCAGTACACCGCAAGCAGAAGGAGGATCGCAGCAACGGCTCTCAAGAAAATGCCTGTCTTTCTCGTTCTCATGGTCCCGTCCCGAGTTTCGAATGCAGTTTCGGTTGTGACGCTCCTCGAGCGGCTGCCCGCAGTCCCCTCGAGGGCTCCGACTCTCTATCGCCCTGGGCAAGCGCCGGCCGGCGCCGCTCGATCGCAGCCTATCCGCAAGTGTGGGCATCCCGAAAGCACCAGCCCCGCTCCCGCTTGGCCTATTTTGCTGCCTCCGTCTTCCGGGAGCCGCGTTGGGAAAGGAAAATCATCGTGTCCGAGAAGAAAAATATGTGGAGTGGCGTCCCGAAGAGGATATTGGGTTAAATGGCCGGGCTAAGGGCTGGCTAGCGCCGTGGAGCGGAACCAGGAGGAGGCGATCAATAGGGCCAAAGAAATCGCGCGTTGCTCAGTGGAGTGAATGCGGCTGTGAAACTTCGAGGCTACGCCCCGCGCCAACGAGATGTTTTCACCCATTGTCGTCAGCCGGCATTGGAGGCTAGCTTAGGCGCTCTCCACCCCTTCGCCGCAACCGATGTGCCAAGGGCGGGCCCATGAACGATCAGGCGGTACTGCAGGCCAACGAGGCGTTCTATCAGGCTTTCGCCAAGCGCGATCTGGCGGCCATGGAGAAACTGTGGTCGCGGGCCAGCCCGGTCGTCTGCATCCATCCCGGCTGGGCGCCGCTGTTCGGGCGCGAGGTGGTAATGGCGAGCTGGCGCAGCATCCTCGACAATCCCCGCTCGCCGGCGCTTGTTTGCCGGCAGCCTCGAGCCTTTGTCCAGGGCGACAGCGCCTTCGTCGTCTGCTTCGAAGACCTGGGCCAGGTCTTTCTCATCGCCACCAACCTGTTCCTTCGCGAAGAGGACGGCTGGAAGCTGATCCATCACCAGGCAGGGCCGATGCCGACGACGGAGCAGGAAGAAGAAGAGGAAGACGATGACGACGGCGAGGAGGATGAAGCGACCTCTGAGCGCCTACACTGACCGCGGGCACCTTGCTTCGTCTCCCGCCGGCCCCCGCCATTTTCTCACCGTCTCGCCTCGCCCTCCTCGGCATGTTAAATAGGCGGGTCATCATTCAAGATCGGTAAGCGGGCGATGAAGCGTCTGGCGTCAGTTATTGGGCTTTGCCTCGGGCTTGCCTTCGCCGCGGTTCTGGCGAGTGCCGGAAATGCCCAAGCCGACTATCAGGCCGGGCTGGCTGCCTTCGACGCCGGCGACTACGCGAAGGCAGCCCAGGAATGGCAGGCGGCCGCCAACACGGGCGACGCCAGGGCGGAGCATGGGCTCGGCCTGCTCTATGACCTGGGCAAAGGCGTGCCGGCCGATCCCCAGCAGGCGGCCAAGTGGTACACCCTGGCGGCGGCCCAGGGCCTGCCGGCGGCTGAAAGCAACCTGGCGCTGATGTATGCCCAAGGGCGCGGCGTGGACAAGGATCTGGTCAAGGCGGCCCAGCTCTGGGCGGACGCCGGCAAGGCCGGCTACTCCACCGCCCAATTCAATCTGGCGCTCATGTACTACCGCGGCGAAGGGGTCACCAAGAGCTACGCGACCGCCGCCTCCTGGTTCCGCAAGGCGGCCGAAAGCGGTTCGGTCGACGGCCAGTATGCGCTGGGCGAGATGTACCGGCTCGGGCGCGGCGTGGACAAGGATCTGTCCAAGGCTCGCTTCTGGTTCGCCATGGCGGCCAAGAACGGCAACACCGCGGCTCTCGACCGGCTGAACGAAATGCCGCCGGGCAACGTCGCGTCGGCCGAGACAGCCACCAGCGACGGGACCGCGGCCGGTGCCACCGCTGCCGCGGCCACGACGACGACCGCC
>DATNJA010000093.1:0-11847 GCA_035604155.1 Candidatus Udaeobacter sp.
CCCATTCTCACGACGGCGATCGCCAAGCTCACGCACTTGCAAGCGGGTTTTCTCGAAATCCTGGCCGTGTTGCTGTTCTGCGTTTATCGCTTGGTTCGGGCGGCACGCCCACCGCATGACCCAGGTCCGGAAATGAATATCGCTAGCCGTGGAGTTCGGCAGGCCCTCTGACGCCCGCGAGCGCATCAGCGGCGCGTTAACCCGTTGGCACCGCGCAATCCACATCTTGACGTATTGCCGTTCCCGAGATGGCGCGGCCGCATCCCTACCGGGACGATTGCTCTGGCCGGTTCGTAAAAAGCTAATTTGGAAGATTAACAGCGAAAAATAAATTATTAACCTTGTTGGATTTTTATGTATTCTCCTGCGCCGAATGAGGGCGTGTCTGCAGTCGAACCAGGACTGGCAGGGGGGGCGGGCATGCGTTTGGAGGAGCTTCTCGTTGCCCAAGGCGTGGTCCAGGCGTCGGACCTGGAACGCGCCGCCGAGCGCCGTCAGGCGCGCGGCGGGCCTTTGGCCGACAGCCTCCTCGCCCTCAGGCTTATCACCCTCGAGCAGCTGAACGCCGTCCTGCAGATGACGCCGCCCGGCTTGCCGACCTCTGTGGCGGAAACCGGAGTGGGCCGGCGTGCCTTGCTCGCCCTGCTGTTGAAAACCTTGCACAGCGCTGGTGCCGACAACATCCCGGCGCTGGCCGGCCAGTTGAAGCTGCCGAGCAGCGTCGTCGGCAGCCTTGTTGAAGAGGCGATCGAGCAGAAGCTGCTGAAGGTCACCGGCTCCAACGGCCGGACAACGATGCCCGTGCTCACCTATTCCCTCACCGAATCGGGCCGCGACGCCGTTGCCGAGGCCCAGCAGCGCAGCAGATATGTTGGCCCGGCGCCCGTCTCGCTGCAGTCCTACATCGATCAGATCAATCGACAGCGGCTTCGCAACGAGCGCACCAAGCGGAACCGGATCGCCAAGGCGTTCGACAATCTCGTGGTCACGAGCGAATTCATCAACCGCATCGGTCCCGCGGTCAACGCCGGGCGCTCGATTCTCTTTTACGGACCGCCCGGCAATGGGAAGAGCTCGGTCGCCCAGAGCATCGGCCGGGTATTCAGCGATGTGATCTATATTCCCTATGCGGTCGAGGTCGAGGGCCAGATCGTCAAGGTCTTCGATTCCAGCATCCACGAGGAGATCGCGCCACGCGGAACCGCCGGTGCGCTGGACATGGAGATCCGTCACGAGGAATACGATCGCCGGTGGGTCGCTTGCCGCCGCCCCGTGATCGTTACCGGGGGCGAGTTCACCCTGGAGATGTTGGATCTCCGTTACAATGCCGCGTCCAACTTTTACGATGCGCCGCTGCATCTGAAGGCGCTGGGCGGCACGTTCGTGATCGACGACTTCGGTCGCCAATCCATGCGGCCGACCGACCTCCTGAACCGCTGGATTGTGCCGCTGGAAGAGAGGGTGGACTATCTGCGCCTTCAGACCGGTGCCACTTTCTCGGTGCCGTTCGACGAACTCGTGATCTTCTCCACCAATCTGGCGCCCGACAGTTTGATGGACCCGGCGTTCCTGCGCCGAATCCCCTACAAGATCGAACTCTGCCCCCCCACCAGAAAGCGTTTAAGGGAAATATTCCGCCGCGTGGCGGCGGAACGCCGGCTTCAATTCAGCGAACCGGTCTTCGCGTGGCTGGTCGAGGAGCTGGAGGAGCGCCGCCAGTTGACGCTCGCCTGCTATCAGCCGCGATTCATAGTGGACCAGATCGTCGAAGCCTGCGCGTTCGAGGAGAGTCCGCCGCTGATCACCGAATCCTCCGTTGCCGCGGCGTTGGATAATCTGTATACAACCGGCCCGAAGAATCGGGTTCCTGCAGCGGCTTAGAAGCGTCGAGTCGGATGCCCCGAGAGTTCGAATCAACGACGATGGAACAGCGGCCGCGGGCCGAACCGGGGCGGGTCAGCGAGATGGACGGCAGCGCCGCGGCGGCAAAGCCCGCCGCCAAGAAACGGCTCCTCGTCATCGACGATGAGCAAAGCATCTGCGAATTCATCCGGCGCGTGGCGGAATCCCAAGGCTTCGAGGTCGCAATCGCCATCACCCACGACCAGTTCCGCAGCGCCTATGATGCGTTCAAGCCGTCCGCCATCCTGCTCGATCTGATGATGCCGAACGTGGACGGCGTGGCGCTCCTGGAGAAGCTCGCTAAGCAGGGCTGCGCGGCCAAGCTTCTGATCATGAGCGGCTACCATCCGGAGCTGCTCAACAACAGCCGGAAGCTCGGCGCCGGCTACGATCTCGACGTTCGCGGGACGCTCAACAAACCGTTCGGCGTGGCCGAGCTTCAGAGCGCGCTGCGCTCGGTCGAGTAGTCGCCAACAGGCTCAGCGCCGGCCCTTCAGTCGATAACCGCAAGCGGTGAGGAAGGCGGCGAAACGGTCGCTCAACATGCCGCGCCCGGTCGCGAGCTGCGGCAGGGTAAAGGCCGAGCCGGTATTGACTTCGACGATCACCGGGCCCTCGGGGCAGATGGCGATATCCCACGACTGATAGCGCAGCATGGCGAAGATTGGCGCGCAGGCGAGGGCTAGACCGACGATCGCCTTCCAGTGCGGCAACGCCAGCCCCAGAAGACGCCTGCCCGTGTCCGGGTGCGTTTCGAGCTCCTCGAGGGCGGGCCCGATCCCGCGGATGACGCGGCGAACGGTGCCCGTCTCGGGGTCGATGTCGGCCAGCAGATTTCCCCTGCGCCAGAAATTGTCGGCGAAATTGCCCGCTGCCGGGATTTTCCAGACGGTGTGGAGTACCTCCGGGCGGCCCTGCTCGACGAGGATGATGATGCGCACGGTGGCGACGGCTTCGCAGATGGGCCGAAGCGCCGGATGATGCTGGAGCACGGACTGCAAAAGATAGCCGCTCCCTTCGCCGAGGCGCTGGGCGAGGCTCGGGATGGTGAACCGCTCGCCGCCCGTGGCCTCGATCCGATCTCCCTCCCGCGCCTTCAGCAGGCAAGCCCCGAAACTGCCCAGTCCCGCAATGGGCTTGCAGAACAGCGGAAAGCGCGCTTCGCCGGCGAAGAAATTCTCGAGGTCGATGGTGCCGGCGAGCCTGGGGACCTTCCCGAATTGCCGGCCTCCGCGACTGAAGACGGCTTGTGTCTCCGGGATGGGCGCGCCGGCAGCCGCCAGCAGGGTGTAGGCGAGGATTTTGTCTTCCGAGACGCCCCAGCAGCGAACATCGCAGCAAGCCTCGGCGACCCTGCGGGTGATGCCTTCGCTGAGATACCGGCTCTTCTCTTCGGGCGAGTGCAGCTCGTCGTCGTAGAGCCGGTAATAGTAATAGTCCTTGGCCGTGAGCCGCCCGTCGCCCAGCCCCAAGCGCAGGATCTCGGCGAATTGGGACGCGTAGGATTTGCCCTTTTGCCTGCGGGCCAGCCTGAGGCAGGCAAGGACGTCGATGTCCGGCGCGGCCAGCTGCCGATCCCGCTCATAGCTGCTGATTCGGTCCGCCGTCGCCGACACCCCCAGGGCACCTCCCGGGTCAAGCTAGCAGCAAGGCGTATTATCGCAAGAATGGATGGGCGATGGTGCCCTCAAACGGGCTTGCCCGGGTCCTCGGTCGTTCCCTGCCGGGCGACCGACTGGCGGTCGATGCTGACCGCCTTGATCATGGCAAAGACGCACATGCCTTCGGTCAAGCCAAGGTCATGGGCCGAGCGCGCAGTAATGCGTGCCCAGAGCGTGGTTCCGGCATCGAGCTCGACGTCGACATGCGCGTCCTCGGCGGCATGGATCGTCCGGATCCTGGCCGGAATCACGTTCAGGATGCTGACATGGGCTGGGGCTGCCAGGGCCAGCGAGACGTCCCGCGCCCGGATGCGAAGGCGAAGCGCGGCTCCGGGCTTGGCATTAACGCGTGGGATCACGAGCTGGCCGCCTGGAAAACTCAAGCGGCTTAAGCCATAGGCCTCGTCTTGGGAGTCCAGGCGTGCGGAAAGGATGGCGCCGGCGTCCTGCTCGCCAACCAGGTGCCGCAAGGCCGGTCGGCCGAAAACCTCGGCTACGTCCCCGCTGGCGGCAACGAGACCGCGATCCAGCACCAGCACCCGGTCCGCCAGTCTGAGGATCTCGCCGGCATCGTGACTCACGTAGACGATCGGCAGCCGCAGTTCGTCCCGGAGCTTCTCGATGAAGGGCAGGATTTCCGCCTTGCGTTCCGCATCGAGGGCGGCGAGCGGCTCGTCCAGAAGCAACAGCCGCGGTTTGCTCAAGAGCGCCCGTCCGATGGCGACGCGCTGCTTCTCGCCGCCGGAAAGATTGGCCGGCCGGCGTTGCAGCAGATGGCCGATGCCGAGAAGCTCGACAACGGCCTCGAAGCCGAAGCCGGGTTCGCCCGGCGGCGTCCGACGGCGGCCATAAAGCAGATTGCCGCGCACGTCGAGATGGGGGAACAGGCGCCCCTCCTGGAACACGCAGCCGATGCGCCGGCGCTCGGGCGGAAGATCGACGCGCGCCGCGGAGTCGAAAAGCACATGCCCGGCAAGGCTCATGCGGCCGGAATCGGGCCTGACGAGGCCGGCCAGCATGTTGACCAGCGTCGTCTTGCCGGCGCCTGACCGCCCGAAAAGGGCGAGCACGCCGGTCGCAGGAAGCTGGAATTCGGCTGCCAGCTGGAAGTCACCAAGGCGCTTGTTCGCCGCGACGTCCAGCATCGCTCAGCTCCTCATCCGTCGATCGATCCGTCGGGCAAGAAGCTCCGAAGCGACGAGGGCGATGAGCGACAGGAGGAGGGCGACGATGCTGAGCCGAAGGGCGGCGATATCGCCGCCTGGCTCTTGCGTGGCGGTGTAGATCGCGATCGGGATTGTCCGCGTTTCGCCCGGGATATTGCCGACGAAGATGATCGTCGCGCCGAACTCGCCCAACCCCCGTGCGAAGGCGAGGACGGAGCCCACCAGGACGCCCGGCAGCGCAAGCGGCAAGGTGATACTGAGGAAGACGTCGAACGGTCCGGCGCCCAGGGTCCGCGCGGCGGCCTCGAGCTTGCGGTCCACGGCTTCGAGGGAAAGCCGGATCGCCCGCACCATCAAGGGAAAGCCCATCACGGCCGAGGCCAGGGCCGCGCCTTTCCAGGTGAAGATCAGAGTGATGCCGAGTTCGTCATGGAGCCAGCCCCCGATGGGCCCGCGCCGGCCGAACAGCACGAGCAGGCCATAGCCGACCACCACCGGCGGCACGACCAGCGGCAAGTGAACCAGCCCGTCGAGAAGCAGCTTGCCGGGAAACTGGCGCCGCGCCAGCAGCCATGCCATCGCCACGCCCAAGGGCAGGCTGCCGGCGACGCTGACCAGAGCGACGCGCAGGCTGAGCGCGATCGCCTGCCATTCGGCGTCAGTCAGCTGCAGCGGTGGCACCCGTCAGCGTGAAGCCGGCATCGAGGAATACCTGTCGCGCCTGCGGCCCGAAAAGGAAACGATAGAAGGCCTTGGCATCGGCGTCATCCTTGCCGGCGACCATGGCCACCGGATAGACGATGGCCGGGTGGCTCGAATCCGGGAAGGCGCCGACGATGCGGACCTTCTTGCTGACCAGCGCGTCGGTGGCATAGACGATACCCGCCGCGGCTTCCCCGCGCTCGACGAAGGCGAGGGCCGCGCGAACGTCCTTGGCGCTGACGACGGACGGCTGGACGGCGTCCCATTGTCCGAGCTTCTGCAAGGCCGCCTTGGCATAGCGCCCGGCCGGCACGGCGTCCGGATCGGCGAGCACGAGCTTGCCGCCGCCGAGCTTGCCGGCGATGCCGTCGACGCCGGCCGGCATCGTGCTGTCCGAGGGTGCGATCAGGACCAGTTCATTGCCCAGCAAGTTGCGCCGGCTGTCGGCAACGATCAGCTTCCGCTGTGCGACATAGTCCATCCATTTCTGGTCCGCGGAAATGAAAATCGCCGCCGGCGCGCCGTTCTCGATCTGCTTGGCCAGGTCGCCCGATGCCGCGAAGGACGATACCACGTGACCGCCGCCCGACTTGGCGAACTCGGCCGCGATCTGGTCGATTACGTCCTTGGTGCTGGCGGCGGCGAAAACGAGGATGTCTGCGGCTCGGGCGACCGGCGAGGCGAGCAGCAGCAGGGCGGCGAGCAGAGCGGTGGAAAAACGGCGCATGGAAACCCCCTTAAGGCTTGACGGCGGACCGCGTCATATCCGCGGAAATATATCGCGGTCCATTCTGTCAAACTAAGGCAGGCACCTCAAGGGCGCTTGCCTGCCTCTCATCCGTAGAGCGTCGCGGGGTCGATCAGAACCGGTTCCGCGACCTCGACCCTGCCGTCCTCGACCTTATGGAAGAAGCAGGTCCGCCGACCCGTGTGGCAGGCCACGCCCTGCTGATCGACTTTCAGCAACAAGGCGTCGTTGTCGCAGTCCAGGCGCATCTCCACCAGGCGCTGCCATTGGCCGGACGTCTCACCCTTGCGCCACAGGCGCCGGCGAGAGCGCGACCAGTAGCAAACCCGGCCGGTGGCGATCGTCTCCTCGACGGCCTCGCGATTCATCCAGGCGAGCATCAGCACCTGGCCGGTGTCGTGTTGCTGGGCGATCGCGGGGATCAGGCCTTCGGCGTCGAATTGGAGCGCGGCAGCGAGGTCGGTCATGCGGCTGTTCCGAGGCGGGCGAGGCCGCGCTCCAGGTCGGCGATGAGATCGCCAGCGTCCTCGAGCCCGGCATGGAGCCTGAAGCAGGGTCCGTCGGCCACCCAAGGCACGGCGCTCCTGAGCGCCTGGGGTTTCGTCGGAATAAGCAGGCTTTCATAGCCGCCCCAGCTGAATCCCAGGCCGAACAGCTCCATGCCATCGAGCATGGCGGCAACCGCGACGGGCGGGTAGGGCTTCAGGGCGAAGCCGAACAGTCCCGAGGCACCGCGGAAATCGCGTTTCCAGAGCCGGTGGCCCGGATCCTGGGGCAGGCCGGGATGCATGACTCGTGTGACTTCCTGGCGGGCCTGCAGCCAGCGGGCGAGGGTCAGCGCCGTCTCCTGGTGGCGGGCGAGGCGCACGGACAGGGTCCTGAGGCCGCGCAACGCCAGATAGCAGTCGTCCGGCGCCGCGCAGTAGCCGAGGCCATGGATGGCCGTCTTCAGTTGTTGGTAGTGGTCGGCACGGCAGATGACGACGCCCATCATGGTGTCGGAATGGCCGGTTATGTATTTCGTGCCGGCATGAAGCGAGACGTCTACGCCATGCTCGAACGGCTTGAAATAGAGTGGCGTGGCCCAGGTGTTGTCCAATATGGTCAAGCAGCCGCGCGCGCGCGCGGCGGCGGCGATCGCCGCTACGTCCTGGACTTCGAAGGTGAGCGAGCCCGGCGATTCGAGATAGACGAGCCGGGTGTTGGGCCGGATCAGGGCCGCAATTCCAGCGCCGATCGTCGGGTCGTAATAGGTCGTCTCGACACCCATTCCGGCGAGAGTTCCGCCGCACAGGGCGCGCACGGGACTGTAGACGCTATCGCTGACCAACAGATGGTCGCCCTGCTTGAGGAACGTCAGCAGGACCCCTGCGATCGCCGCCATGCCCGAGGGCATGGCGATCGCCCGCTCGCCGCCCTCGACCGCCGCCACGGCCTCTTCGAAGGCGAATGTGGTGGGCGTGCCGTTGCGTCCATAGGTGACGCCGGAGAACTTGTCCTTGAGGGCGGCTTCGAGCGCCGCGACCGTCGGGTAGAGGATGGTCGACGCGTGATAGACGGGCGGGTTGACGATGCCGAAATTGGCTCGAGGCTTGTTGCCGGCGTGAGTAAGGAGGGTTTCGTCCTTGAAAGGACGCTCGGTCATGGCTGGACCCTGGGGCTGAATTTGACTACGGCAGGCGCCACGCCTTGTAGCATCGGCCGGTCCTGCGGCAAAGCCCGGCCCAGCCGGCCGGCTCAGTCGTTCATTTCCTGACCGAGATAGGCCCGCTGCACCATTTCGTCCTGGAGCAGGCTTTGGGCGCTGCCCGAGAGCACGACTTCGCCGGTCTGCAGCACATAGCCGCGGTGCGCGATGGATAGCGCCATGGCGGCATTCTGTTCGACCACGAAGATCGTCGTGCCTAGCTTGTTGATAGCCTGGATGATCTCGAATACCTGGTCGACGAAGGCGGGCGACAGGCCCATGGAAGGCTCGTCCATGCAGATGAGGCGCGGGCGGGCCATGAGCGCCCGGCCCATGGCCACCATCTGCTGCTCGCCGCCGGACAGCGTTCCCGCCAGCTGCTGGCGACGCTCCTTCACCCGCGGGAACAGGGCGTAGACTTTTTCCAGATCCTCGTTGAAGTTCTCGTGGTCGGTGCGCACATAGGCGCCCATCTCGAGATTCTCCAGCACGGTCATGCGCGGGAACAGGCGTCTGGCTTCGGGCACCGGCGCGATGCCGAGCTTCACCCGCGCCGCCGTGGGCAGCTTGTTGATGATTTGGCCCTCGAACACGATGTCTCCCGTCTTGGGCGGGACTATGCCGAGGACCGCTTTCATGGTGGTCGACTTGCCCGAGGCGTTGCCGCCCAGTAGACAGACGATCTCGCCCTGCTTGATGTCGTAATTCACGTCCTTCAGGACGTGGAGCTCGCCATAGAAGGTATTGACGCCGCGGAACTCAAGCATGCGCGGCCTTCCGCCCGAGATAGGCCTCGAGCACCTGGGGATTGCTGTGCACTTGCTCGGCGGAACCCTCGGCGATCTTTTCGCCGTGGTCGAGCACGATGATTTTGTCGGCGAGGTCGTTGACCACGTTCAGCTTGTGCTCGATGAGGAAGATGGTCAGCCCCATCGTGCGCAGGCTTCGTATCTGGTCCGCCAGTTCCAGGGTCTCCATCGGATTCATGCCCGCCGTCGGCTCGTCGAGCAGGAGCACTTTCGGGCGCGACGCGAGCGCGCGGGCGATTTCCACCCGCCGGCGATTGGCATAGGAGAGTTCCTTGACCAGCTGGTTGGTGCGCGGCAGCAGCCGGTTGCCGAAGGCCTCGATGATCTCGATGGCGCGCTCCTGGGCGTCCCGCTCCTCGGACCGGCTTCGGCGCGTGCGCAACACGGCCGCCACCGGGCCCGTCGTGGTGCGCGAATGCATCGCTACCAGGATGTTCTCCAGCACGGTCATGTTGCTGAACAGGCGCAGGTTCTGGAACGTGCGGGCGATGCCGCGCTCGGTGATTGTGTGGGCCGGCAAGCCGGTGATGTCCTGGTCGAGCAGCAGGATCTTGCCCGACGACGGCTCGTCCATGCCGGTGATCAGGTTGAATGTCGTCGTCTTGCCGGACCCGTTGGGCCCGATCAGCGCCACGATCGTGTTGCTTTCGACGACGATGTCCAGATCCTTGACCGCGACGATGCCGCCATATCTGCGGCTGAGCTTCCGGGTCTCGATCATCGCGCGCTTCGGCTCGGCCTTCGCCGATTCGATGCCGCGGATCGGCATGGCGAAGCCGCCACGCCCGGCATGGGCCGTTTGCTGCTCGAGGCTGAGGGCGGGCGTCTGCCGGATGGCCGGAATCAGGCCCTGGCGGCGGAAGAGCATCATAGAGACGAGGATGATGCCGAAAATGAGCTCGATGGACTGAACGAGATCGACCTTCTGGAGCCAAGCGACACTGATGGTGTGGCCCAGCATGTGCGCCCAGCTTGTCAGATCCTGGAGGAACCAGGATTGCAGCAGCTGCAGAATGATCGCGGCCAGCACCACGCCATAGACGCTGCCCATGCCGCCCAGCACGACCATGACCAGGATCATGACCGAGACAGGGAACATGAACATGTCTGGCGTCGCCGTGCCCAGCTTGGCCACGTAGAAGGCGCCGGTCATACCGCCGAAGGCGGCCCCGATGGCGAAGGCCAGCAGCTTCAGCTGGGTCCGGTTGATGCCCATGGCTCCAGCCGCGATCTCATCCTCGCGGATGGCGACCCAGGCGCGCCCCACCCGCGAGTTCTGCAGGCGGAAGCTGACGAAGATCAGCACCGCGATCATCAGCAGGCCGAGGTAGTAGTACGGGTTGGAATCGACGCCGAAATTGTAGCCGAAGATCTTCGGTGCGGCGGCGCCATTGAGGCCGATGGCGCCGTTGGTGAGGTAGGGCGTATTGCGGGCGACGATGGGCACGATCTCGCCGAAGCCCAAGGTCACAATCGCCAGGTAGTCTCCGCGCAGACGCAGGGTGGGGGCCCCGAACAGCGCGCCGAAGAAGGCGGCGACAAGGCCACAAATCGGCATGGCAAGCCAGAACGAAACCGTGAAATGCACGACGTCAGGAACGCCGTCGGCATGGATGCGCGCGACGAGGCCCAACCACTGGAACGGCGTCCAGAAGTCCCACCATTCCGGCTGCACCTGCCAGGAGGAGAGGATGCCGTAAGTGTATGCGCCGATGGCGAAGAAGGCGGCGTATCCCAGATCGAGCAAGCCGGCAAAGCCGACGACGATGTTGAGGCCGAGAGCCAATACCGCGAAGGCGCAGGCGTTGGCCGCCGCGTCGATATCGCCGCCGTTGCGGTCGATCAGCGGCAAGAACATGAGGGCGATGGCGACGAGGACCACAATCGCCTTGCGGCGACGGTCCGCCGGGATGCGGCGCCACATCGACCCAGTGATCCCGCCGGCCCGCACTTTCTGTCCCAGGGATTGGGTCAAAATTCCGTCCTCAAGACTTGCGAGGCACGAGGCGACCCAGCAGGCCGTTCGGCCGGAACACGAGGACCAGGATCAGGATCGTGAAGATGATCACGTCAGTCCAGCGCGTCGCGATGAGCTGACCGCCCAGCGATTCGATGAGCCCAATCAGTACGCCGCCCAGCATGGCGCCCGGGATGCTGCCGATGCCGCCCAGAACCGCCGCCGTGAAAGCTCGCAGCCCCGCCGTGTAGCCGATGACGTAGCTCGTGAAGTTGTAGTAGAGGCCGAAGATCAACCCGGCCGCGCCTGCCAGCGCGGAGCCGAGGAAGAAGGTGAGCATAACGACCGAATCGACTTCGATGCCCATCATCCGGGCCGCCTCTTGGTCTTGTGCCGTCGCCTGCATGGCCTTGCCCATGCGCGTGCGCCGCACGAAGACGTTGAGGCCGACCATCAGCAGCAGGGCGATGAACCAGACCAGAACCTCGCGCAGATGCAAGGACGCGCCGGCGATCTTCCAGAACACGTTCGGCATCGGGTTGGGGAAATTGAGCGCCGCCGCCCCTTGCGTCAGCAGGATGATGTTGAACAGGATGTAGGAGACGCCGATCGTCGTGATCATCGCGGCGGTACCCGGCACGTTGCGAAGCGGGCGCAGCACGGTGCGCTCGATCACGACTCCCAGAACACCGCAGAACAGCATCACGCCGACGAGGGCCAGCAGGAGCACGCCCACGAGGGGAAAGCCCGTGAGAATGACCCGTTGGCCGATCAGACCCGTCAGCTTGAGGACCCACATGGCAAAGAACGAGCCCACCATGAAGATGTTGAAGTGGGCGAAATTGATGAGCTCGATGATGCCGTAGACCATGGTGAACCCGAGCGCGAGAAGTGCGTACATCGCGCCCAGGCTCACCCCGTTTATGACCTGCTGAAGCAGGACATCCGAAAAAGACATGGGTGGCTAGACCCTGTCTTCCTGGTCCGACTCTATCCTCAGCTTGCCGGCGATTCCGGCGCTACGCCGATGTACTTGTACTGATGCGCTACGTCGTCCTCGGGGTGGCTGGGGTCATGCGTAATTTTCCAGACACTGATCACCTTGGAGGCGGTGTCGCCGTTATCATCGAACGCAACGTTGCCCTGTAGCGTCTTGACGTTGGCCTGCTGGATCGCATCGCGGACGGTGTCGTGGTTGACGGGCTGTCCGCTCGC